>SHVN01000048.1 GCA_009694215.1 Xanthobacteraceae bacterium | reverse complement strand
GCTGACGTTCTTGACGATCTGGGTGATGCACGGGGTGATGATACGCTGGCCGCGCACGCGCCTGACCGAGGAAGAGGCCGACGGCGCGATCGAGCATGTCTCGCTGTGGTGGCGCGAAGCCGTGCGCGATCTCTTCCGCAAGCCGCGCACCGATCCATAAAAAAACGTCGCCGGGCTTTCGGCCCGGCGACGCAAATCGGAAATCACGATAGACGGTCAGCGCCGCGGCTCTTCCGCTCATGCCGATCCGCCTTCCAGCCGTTCGGCGAACGTTGCGATGGTCTTGGCATAGACCATGGCCTTGTTCCAGCCGCGGATCGCCTCGAAGTTTGGATCGCCCTCGTTCCAGCGCTGGCCGCGCTGCCAGCCGTAGCCCTTGAGATAGTTGGCGGTCGAGGCGAGCACGTCCGGCACACTGTGCACGAGATCGCGCCGGCCGTCGCGGTCGAAGTCGATCGCGTATTTGTAATAGGATGACGGCAGGAATTGAGTCTGTCCGAAATCGCCGGCCCAGTCGCCGAGCATTTCGGTCGGGCGCAGATCGCCGCGATCGACGATGCGAAGCGCGTCGGTCAATTGATTCTGGAACATCTTGGTGCGGTGGCAGTCGAACGCCAGCGTCGCGACCGAGCGGATCACCGCTTTCTTGCCGAGGTTGACGCCGAAGTCGGCTTCGAGGCCCCAGATGACGACGACGTCCGCGCCCGGTACGCCGAACTCCGCCTCGATCTTTTTGAGCGTCGCCGCATGCGCCTGCATATGGCGCAGGCTCTTGGTCATACGGTCGCGCGAGATCATGCGGCCCGAGAATTCCTCGAAGGTCTGCTTGAACACGCCCCGGCGCTTGTCGGCGGCGAGCACCGACGGATCGAGCGTCAGGCCATCCAGCGCGGCGAGGCCCTGGCGCGAAACGCCTTTGGCGGCGGCTTCCTTTTTGAACTCGGCGATGAAGGCATCGAAGCCGCCCGGCGCGTTGCAGGTGGCGGCGAACGCTGGCGCGGTGAACACGGATGTGAGAACGGCGGCGGTGGAGAGTGCCTAAACCAGTCGCATTTTTGCCTCGCGAATTTGTGTCGCGGGCAGATGTATCGCAGCGTACTTTGGCCGAGTAGCGCGATCGGGTGGTGAGGTTAAGGCTTGCGGTTAATTCCGGTCAGTCGTCGCCGGAATCGGGTTCGCTGGGCGTGATGGAAATGATGCAGCCGCAGCGCAGACAATTGAACGTGTCGTGCCGGGGAGCATCCTTGTTCGACTTTTCCGCAACCATCGCGACGCTGCATACCGGGCAGGTCTTGATGGGGATGCGCTGGTCCGTCATCTTTCTTGTCCGACGGCTAGCGTCTTGCCCGGCTCGAGTAGAAGTCCGCCCACATCACAACGGCGGCAAAAAACAGGAATGTGACGATGACAACGCCGAGAAACAAAATGCCGTCTGTCGACATCGAAACCTCCCCCTGCGTGATGGAGGAACGGTAGTTATTGAAGGCAACCAATGGTTTGATCTGGATCAATTCGCGGTCGGCCGCATACCGGATGGCAGGATGAACGCGGCACTCTGGTGCCCCTTCGCGGCCCGGCGCATCTGGCCTAAGCTGCGAGCCGGCGCCTAAGATCGAAAATCCGTCCCTCAACAGGAGACATGACCATGCGGATGCCCCGGGCCCTGTCCACGCCGCTTCTGGCGCTTGCCTTCGCCACGCTGGCCACGCTCGGCGCCGCGCAGGCCCAGTCCAAGATCACGATCGGCAAGGTGCTCGGCGGCAGCGGCTTTCATATTCCGACCTACGTCGCGATGGACCGCGGCTTTTACAAGGCCGAAGGGCTCGATGCGAGCTTCGTTCAGTTGACCGGGCGGGCGCTGGTCACCGCCGCGCTCGCGGGCAGTGTTGACTTCATCCCGATCCCGTCCGGCGGCGCGCAGGCGGCGCTGAGCGGCGCCGAAATCCGCTATGTCGTCGGCGAGTCGCTCAAGTCGCAATGGCTGATCGTGTCGCGCCCGAACATCGCTAAGCCGGAAGATCTCAAGGGCAAGACGATCGGCTACGGCCGCGCCGGCTCTGCCGACTACGATGAGGGCGCAGCCGTCATGCGGCGCGCCTTCAAGATGGAGGTCGGCAAGGATTACAAGGTGATCTCGTTCCAGGGAGAGCCCGAGCGGATCGCGGCGCTGGTCAACGGCGATATCGACGCCGGCTTGATCTCGGTGCCGCATGCGCCGAAGGCGCTCAATGCGGGAATGAAAATCCTGATGCACACTGGCGACTACATCCAGCGTGCCGGTGGCACGATCTGGACCCGCAAGGCCTTTGCCGACGCCAATCCCGAGGTGCTGCCGAAGCTCGTGCGCGCCATCGCCAAGGCGGTGATGTTCTATCGCAGCGACCGGGTCGGCTCGATCCCGATCCTGAAGGAGCATCTCGGCATCGACAACGACAAGGACGCTGGCATCGTGTGGGACCAGACCCACAACACCTTCGGCGCGGAGTTGCCGAAGGAGAAGTTTCACGAGATATTCGATTCGCGCCGCACCGACATGATCGCCGCCAAGCAGTGGCCGGCGGACAAGCCGCTGCCCGATCCCGAGCAATTCCTGCTCCGCGCCGTGCTCGACAAGACGCTGAAGGACATGAACTACGTCCCGACCAAGATCGACGCAGCGGCCCGGTAAGGTGTAGTCTTCCTCGACAGCAACCGTCAGCAATAGGCGAGGCTTCGGGAGGAATACCGCCATGAGAATTGTCCGGGCATTGCTCGCGGCTGTCGCAGCCGCTGCCATTCTTTCCGCGCTTGGCCCCGATGCGGCAGAGGCGCAGACCAAGGTCACGGTCGGAAAGGTCGTCGGTGGCGTTGGCCTGCACATTCCAAGCTACATCGCGATGGACAAGGGCTTCTTCAAAGACGAAGGCCTGGACGCGCGGTTCGTCGAGCTGGCGGGGCGGCCGCTGATGACGGCCGGCCTGTCGGGCAACGTCGATTTCATCCCGATTCCCTCCGGCGGCGCGCAGGCGGTGCTGAGCGGCGCCAAGTTGAAATACGTCGTTGGCCAGTCGCTCAAGCCGCAGTGGATCATCGTCACCAAGCCGGAGATCAAGAAGCCCGAGGATTTGCGCGGCAAGACGCTCGGCTATGCCCGCGTAGGCGCCGCCGACTATGACGAAGGCGCGACGATGCTGGAGCGCTTCTTCAATATGAAGGTCGGCCGCGACTACAAGGTGATCCAGTTCCAGGGTGAGCCGGAGCGGATCGCCGCGTTGTCCAACGGCGACATCGTCGGTGCGCTGGTTTCCGTGCCGCGCGCGTACCAGGCCAAGCAGGCCGGCTTCAACGTGCTGCTGCGGACCGGCGATTATTTGCCGCGCGCCGGCGGCACGTTCTGGGCGACCGAGGAGTTCTTCCAGAAGAATCCCGAGACGGTGAAGAAGTTCATCCGCGCCATCGCCAGTGGCGTGATGTACTACCGCGACAACAAGGCCGGCTCATTCGCTAGTATGAAGGAGCACCTCGGCGTCCAGACCGACGAGGAGGCGGGCGTGCTGTGGGACGAGCTTCACAACACATTCGCGGCGGAACTGCCGGCCGATCTCTATCGAGAGATTTTCGAATCCCGCCGCATCGACATGATCGCGGCGAACCAGTGGCCCAAGGACAAGCCGCTGCCCGATCCGGAGCAGTATCTGGGACGGGCGCTGCTCGATGCGACGCTCAAAGACATGAAGTACGTCCCAACCAAGATCGACGCCAAGCCGAATTGATGTGTCTCCGCCCTCATCCTGAGGAGCGGCCGAAGGCCGCGTCTCGAAGGATGGGGCGGCCCATGCTTAGAGACGCATTGCTTCGCAATACTCCTCAGCATGAGGGCCGCGCACCGCGCGCCTCGACCTCTCCCAACGCGCAGCGTTAGAAATTAAACGCTAGCCGCGTGGCGTCCTCGATCGCCCGCACGGCGTCCAGTTCCGTAGTCGATTCGCTCCCGCCGACGAGATGGACCGACAGGCCGCGCGCCTGCAGTCGCTGCAGCAGATCCCGATCCGGTTCCTGGCCGGCGCAGACGATGACGTTGTCGCACGCCATGATCTTGTCCTCGCCGCCGATGCTGTAGTGCAGGCCGGCGTCGTCCACCTTGCGATAGGTGACGCCCGCGTACTGACCGACGCCGCCGCGGCGAAGCTGGGCCTTGAGCACCCAGCCTGTCGTCTTGCCGAGCGTGCCGCCCATCCTTTCGTTCCGCCGTTGAAAGATGGCGATGCGGCGACCGTTGCGCGGGGCTGTCGGTTCCGCGGTCAGACCGCCCGGCGAAGTGAGCGCCGTGTCCACGCCCCAGGCTTTCAAAAAGCCGTCCACCGCATCGGGATTGGTCTCGTCCCGCAGGAGCCACGACGCCATGTCGAAACCTATTCCGCCGGCGCCGACGATTGCGACGGTTCGGCCAACGGAACGATCGCCTGCCAGCACGTCGTCGTAATATAGAACCTTCGGATGATCGGCTCCGGGGATAGACCAGCGCCGCGGCTTGACGCCGGTGGCCAACACGATGCTGTCAAACTGTCCAGCGGCAAGTTCGTCTTCGGACGCGGCGTGACCGGTTTGCAGCTCGACGCCCAGCCGCGCGAGCTGGCTTTGGAAATAACGGATCGTCTCGTTGAACTCCTGCTTGCCCGGGATGGCGCGGGCAAGCTTGAACTGCCCGCCGATGTTCGGCGCGCGCTCGAACAGGGTCACGCGATGGCCCCGCCGGGCCGCATTTATCGCGCATGCCAGGCCCGCGGGGCCGGCGCCGACCACCGCAATCCTCTTGGGGGGCGCCGCCGGTGCCGCACTCTCATACTCGATCTCCCGCCCGGCCATCGGATTGACGAGGCACGACGCCGTCTGCTCGCTGAAGATGCGATCGAGACAGGCCTGATTGCAGGCGATGCAGGTGTTGATCTCGTTCTGCTTGCCTTGGCGCACCTTGCGGGCGAAGTGCGGATCGGCCAGCAATGGCCGCGCCATCGAAACAAAGTCAGCCGATCCCGACGACAGAACCTGCTCGGCGACCTCGGGCGTGTTGATCCGGTTGGACGCGATCACCGGTATCGTCACCGCCGCCTTCACGCGAGCAACAGCGAAGGTCCAGGCGGCGCGCGGCACGATGGCGGCGATGGTCGGCACCACGGCCTCGTGCCATCCGATCCCGGTGTTGAGGATATTGGCGCCCGCTCTCTCCACCAGCCGGGCCAGCGACTGCACCTCCTCGCCGGTCATCCCCTCGTCGACCAGGTCGATCGCGGAAATCCGGTAGATGATCAGGAACCGCGGCCCCGCGGCCTTGCGGATCGCCGCGACGATCTCGAGCGCCAGTCTGGTGCGCCCTTCGAAGCTGCCGCCGTAGTCGTCGGTGCGCTTGTTGGTGCGAAGCGCCGCGAACTCGTTGATCAGATAGCCTTCCGATCCCATGATCTCGACGCCGTCGTAGCCAGCCTGGCGCGCCAGTGTTGCGGTCCGCACGAAGTCCGCGATCGTGCGCTCAATCTCCTCCCGCGTGAGCGCCTTAGGAATGAACTTGTTGATCGGCGCGCGGATCGCCGAAGGCGCGACGCATTCCGCAAGCTTGGCGTAGCGGCCGGCATGCAGGATCTGCAACGCGATCGCCGAACCTTCCGCGTGGACGGCGCTGACGATGCCGCGGTGGTACGCGAGTTCGGACTCGTCGTTCAGCACCGGCGCACCGTCTTCCATGCGGCCTTCGGGATTGGGCGCGACCCCGCCCGTCAGGATCAGTCCGGCCTCGCCCCGGGCGCGCTCGCGATAGAAGGCGGTCAGGCGCTCCAGCGGCCGGTCGAGCGTCTCGATTCGAGTGTGCATGGCGCCCATGACGACGCGATTGCGCAGCGTCAGGAAGCCGAAGTCGTAGGGGGCCAGCAGATTCGGGTACGCCGGCATCAATCCATCCTGTCAGCGCGAACCGGGCAAGGGCTCGCTCCAAACGGCAGCGGTGTTTCGTGGTGGTTTCGCGAGCGACTTATAGGTTGCTAAATTTGCGGTGTCGCCTTGAAAATGTGGAACATCGCCATGACGGTAGGGGATGACCGTTGCGGCGCCCGCGCGCAGGCTGCCGCGACTGGGCCATGTTGGGAGAAAAGTGGTCGGGCGGCTATTCCTCGCCCGCGCGCTGCGGTCGCCACCGGGTCAGACGGCTTTCCAGCACCTGCACCATCGCGGTCATCGCCAGCGACAGGACCGCGAACACGATCAGCCCGGAGAACACCACGTCGACCTGATAGCGCCCGGCGGCCTGCACCATCATCACGCCGAGACCGGATTCGGAGCCGAAGAATTCGGCGACCACAACGCCGAGCACGGCGCGGCCGATCGCCAGCCGCAGCCCCGCCACGATGTAGGGCATCGCATTGGGCACCACCACCAGCCGGGCGATGTCCCATTCACTGGCGCCGAACGAGCGAACGACGTTGATCAGCGTCTTATCGGCGTTGCGCACGCCCTCGTAGGTGTTGATCAGGATCGGGAACAGCGCGCCGATGAAGACGATGACCACCTTCATTTCCAGCCCCAGGCCGAACCACAGCATCAGCAGCGGCAGGAAAACCAGCCGAGGAGTGGCGTTGAACGCGGTGATGAACGGATCGAGCATGGCGTTGAGTGTCCGCGAGCGGCCGATCAGCACGCCGAGCGGCAGCCCGACCACAATGCTCAGGCTAAGCCCAAGCGCGAAGCCCGACGCACTCACGCCGAGCGGCGTCCAGATCGACCCGGTGGCGAACAGCCGCCACAGCGTCCCGGCGATCTGACTGGGTGTGGTGAAAAACAGCTTGGTGCCGGCGGACACCGTGATCAGCCGGGGGAGCAGCTCCCATACCACCAGCAGCACGACGATGCTGGTGGTGCCGAGGATGGTCGGCTCCAGCCGATGCCAGAGGCTCCGGCCCGGCGCGCCGGGATCAGCGGCCGGCGCGACGCCGGTTTCGAGCGCGCGGGCGTCCGTCATTGTCCGGCCCGCCACGGGAACGCCGCGCGCTCCGCCCACCGGATGCCCTCGGTCAGCACCACGGCGATGACCATGATGGCGAAGATGCAGGCGAACATCCTGTCGAGGGCGAACAGGTCGCCGAAGCGGGCGATGGCATAGCCGATGCCTTCCGACGCCGCGAAGAACTCGCCGACCAGAATGCCGATCAGTCCGCGGCCTACCGCGATGCGGGCGCCGGCGACGATGTAGGGCAGCACGCTCGGTACGATCACCTTGAGATAGAGGTCGCGCTCGGTGCCGCCCATCGACCGCACCACGTTGATCAACAGGCGATCGACCGCGCGCACGCCGGCCTGGGCGTTGAAGATGAAGGGGAACACCGAGAGCACGAAGATGATGATCGCCTTGCCGCTCACGCCGACGCCGAAGAACACGATCACCAGCGGGGCGAGCGCAACGAGCGGGCTCGCGTAGAAGATCGTCATGATGGGATCGAGCGCGTAGCTCACCCGCTCGCGCCAGCCCATGACGATGCCCAGCGCGACGCCCACCACCACCGCCGCGCCGAAGCCATAGACGAACGGCACGGCGCTGATGGCGAGATCGCGGATGAGGTCGCCGCTCGCGATCAGTTTGACCAGCGCATCCCAGATCAGATCGGGTTTGCTGACGAACAGCTTGTTGAACGGCACGACCAGGAACACCGCCTGCCAGGCGGCCAGGAAGATAGCGACCGCGAGCAGACCCAGCAGCACCTTGCGATGCTTGTCGGTGAAGCTCTGGCGCGGAGCGGCCTCGTCCAGCATCGGCTACACCGTGATCTCGTCCTTGAGCTCGTTCCAGATCTGCAGCTTCAACTTGTTGAACTCCGGCGTCACCCGCATCTCGTAGTCTCGCGGGCGCGGCAGATCGATCTTGAAGATTTTCTTGGCGCGGCCGGGGCGCTTGGTCATCACCATAACGCGGTCGGACAGGTAGATCGCCTCCTCGATCTGGTGGGTGACGAACAATACGGTCTTCTTTGCGGTCTGCCAGATGCGCAACAGCTCCACCTGCATCAGATCGCGGGTCTGGGCGTCGAGCGCAGCGAACGGCTCGTCCATCAGCAGCACGTTAGGATCGGTCGCGAGCGCGCGGGCGAGCCCCACGCGCTGCTTCATGCCGCCGGACAGTTCGTGCGGGAAATGTCCCTCGAAACCCGAGAGCCCGATCATCTCGATCAGCGGCTGCGACAGCTTGCGGCGCGCGTCGCCGCCCATGCCCTTGAGCTCAAGCCCCAGTTCGACGTTGGCCTGCACGGTGCGCCAGGGCAGCAGGCCGAACTCCTGGAACACCATCGCCCGGTCGGTGCCGGGTCCGGCGAGCGGCTTGCCGTCCATCCGGATGTCGCCGGAGTCCGGCTTGATCAGGCCGAGCAGGACGTTGAGGAAGGTGCTCTTGCCGCAGCCGGAGGGCCCGACGATCGACAGGAATTCGCCTTCGCCGATATCGATGTCGAAATTCTGCAGGGCGCGCACCGGGCCGCGGTTCGGCGGCCGGAAGGTGAGATTGACGTTGCGACCCGAAATGTACGCTGGCATGCGACCCGCCCGGCTTCGAGGCCACTGTACCCAAGTTGACCGGGGAAGCTTAGCCAAATAGGCCGTGTTAGATCAGCCGCCCCATGCGGGCTGCCCAAAGGCCGCCCAAATTGGGGTGCATTGTCGCAGTGCGGGGCGGTCGTCGTGCCCGCGGAAGCGGGGAGGGTGCTTTAGACGGGGGTGGGGGCCTGCCTGAACGAGACGGATACCGCCCGTTCATCCCTTGGTAATCATCATCATGCTTCGATTGCTCCACGTGCGGCCGGCTGAGTCGGCCGCCTAAACGCGAGGAAATTCAATCATGATCAGGGGTTTGATTGTTCTGGTGACGGCCGCAACCATGAGCGCGGCGATGCTGCCCGCCCCCGCCCAGGCGGGAAGCCGCGGCGGCGCGGTGGTAGCCGGCGTGATCGGCGGCCTAGCGGCCGGCGCCATCATCGGCGGCGCCATGGCGCAGCCGCGTTATGCTCCGGCGCCGGTTTACGAGGCCGCGCCGGTCTACATGGCTCCGCCGCCCCCACGCTGCTACTGGACCCGCGGCGAGCCCGTATGGGATGGCTACCGCGGCGCCTGGGTCCGCCCGCGCATGCAGGTCTGCGACTAGCCGGCCTACAGCTTTCGAATTCAAAACGCCCGCGCGGGATCGCGCGGGCGTTTCTTTTTGGCCGCAAGCGGTGTTGCGCCCCCCGGCATTCCCCCTATAGTCCGCGCGATTTTGACCGACGGACCCCATCATGCCGAAAGGCGACATCAAAAAGGTCGTGCTCGCCTATTCGGGGGGGCTCGACACCTCCATCATCCTGAAGTGGCTGCAGACCACCTATGGCTGTGAGGTGGTGACGTTCACCGCCGACCTCGGCCAGGGCGAGGAATTGGCGCCGGCGCGCGAGAAGGCGCTTCTGCTCGGGATCAAGGAGCAGAACATCTTCGTCGAGGATCTGCGCGAGGAGTTCGTCCGCGACTACGTGTTCCCGATGTTCCGGGCGAACGCGCTGTATGAGGGCACCTACCTGCTCGGCACTTCCATCGCCCGCCCCCTGATCGCCCAGAAGCAGATCGAGATCGCCCACAAGGTCGGCGCCGATGCCGTCTGTCACGGCGCGACCGGCAAGGGCAACGACCAGGTGCGGTTCGAGCTGACCTATTACGCGCTCGATCCGTCGATCAAGATCGTCGCGCCCTGGCGCGAATGGAGTTTCAAGGGCCGCGACGATCTCTTGGCCTTTGCGCGGGAGCACCAGATTCCGATCGCCAAGGACAAGGAGGGCGAGGCGCCGTTCTCGGTGGACGCCAACCTTTTGCACTCGTCGTCGGAAGGCAAGGTGCTGGAGGATCCTTCCAAGGAGGCGCCGCCGGTCGTCTACCAGCGCACCATCTCGCCGATGGACGCGCCCGACAAGGCCACGGAAGTGCGAATTGGTTTCGAGAAGGGCGATGCTGTGAGCCTCGACGGCAAGAAGCTGTCGCCGGCCACGATCCTCACGAATCTCAACGCGCTCGGCAAGGCGAACGGCATCGGCCGCGTCGATCTGGTTGAGAACCGCTTCGTCGGCATGAAGTCGCGCGGCGTCTACGAGACCCCCGGCGGCACGATTCTCCTGGCGGCGCATCGCGCCATCGAGTCGATCACGCTTGACCGCGGTGCGGCGCACCTCAAGGACGACCTGATGCCGCGCTACGCCGAGCTGATCTATAACGGCTTCTGGTTCACGCCGGAGCGCGAGATGCTCCAAGCGCTGATCGACAGGAGCCAGGAGCATGTCGAGGGCGAGGTGCGGCTCAAGCTCTACAAGGGCAACGTGATCATGGCGGGCCGCGAAAGCCGCAAGTCGCTCTATTCCTCGACGCTGGTCACCTTCGAGGACGACAAGGGCGCCTACGATCAAAAGGACGCCGAGGGCTTCATCAAGCTCAACGCGCTGCGGCTGCGCACGCTCGGCGCGCGGCGGAAGAAATTTGAGAAGTAGCTCGGCGATCCGGTAGCAACTGGACTCGCCATCTTGCGTTGCCGCCGAATATGAACACGCGGTCTGGCGAGTTTATTCCGCCGCCTCGCTCGTATGTCCGAGCCGCTTGTGCAGCGTCTTGAGCAGCGCCTCGGCGGCCTCGGCGATCACCGTGCCGGGCGGGAAGATCGCCTCCGCGCCGGCCTTCATCAAGGCGTCGTAGTCCTGCGGCGGCACGACGCCGCCGACCACGATCATGATGTCGGGGCGGCCCTGCTTCGTTAGTTCGGCCTTGAGCTCCGGCACCGCCGTTAGATGGGCGGCGGCGAGCGACGACACGCCGAGGATGTGCACGTCGTTCTCGATCGCCTGGCGTGCGGCCTCGACGGATGTCGCAAACAGCGGGCCGATGTCGACGTCGAAGCCCAGGTCGGCGAAGGCCGAGGCGATCACTTTCTGGCCGCGGTCGTGGCCGTCCTGGCCGATCTTGGCCACCAGAATGCGCGGGCGGCGGCCTTCGCTCGCCTCGAACGCAGCGACCCGCTTCTGCACGCGCGCCACGCCGTCGGTCATGCCAACCTCCCGCTTGAACACGCCCGAGATCGATCTGATCTCGGCGCGGTGACGGCCGTAAACCTTTTCCAGCGCCGCCGAAATCTCGCCCACGGTGGCCTTGGCGCGGGCCGCGTCGATCGCCAATGCCAGAAGATTGCCGTTGCCGCCGTCGGCGGCGCGCGTGAGCGACTCGAGCGCAGCTGCAAGCTGCGCCGGGTCGCGCTCGGCGCGCAGCCGCCTGAGCTTGTCGAGCTGCATGATCCGCACCGCGGAGTTGTCGACCTTGAGCACGTCGATCGGCGCCTCGTTCTCGGGCCGGTACTTGTTGACGCCGATCACCGACTGCTGGCCGGCGTCGATGCGGGCCTGGGTCTTGGCCGAGGCCTCCTCGATGCGGAGCTTCGGAATGCCGGCTTCGATGGCTTTGGCCATGCCGCCCAACTCCTCGACCTCCTGGATATGCGCCCAGGCCTTGCGGGCAAGCTCGTCGGTCAGCCGCTCGACATAGTAGGAGCCGCCCCAGGGATCGGCGATGCGGGTGGTGCCGCTCTCCTGCTGCAGCACGATCTGGGTGTTGCGGGCGATGCGGGCGGAGAAGTCGGTGGGCAGCGCCAGCGCCTCGTCGAGCGCGTTGGTGTGCAGCGATTGGGTGTGGCCTTGCGTCGCCGCCATCGCCTCGATGCAGGTGCGCGCGACGTTGTTGAACACGTCCTGCGCGGCAAGTGACCAGCCCGAGGTCTGCGAATGGGCGCGCAGCGACAGCGAGCGCGGGTCCTTCGGGTTGAACTCCTTCATGAGCTTCGCCCAGAGCAGGCGGGCGGCGCGGAGTTTCGCAACCTCCATGAAGAAATTCATGCCGATCGCCCAGAAGAAGGAGAGGCGGGGGGCGAAGCGGTCGACGTCGAGACCGGCCTTGATGCCGGCGCGGACGTATTCGACGCCATCGGCGAGCGTGTAGGCGAGTTCGAGGTCCTGCGTCGCGCCCGCTTCCTGCATGTGATAGCCGGAGATCGAGATCGAGTTGAACTTCGGCATCTTGGTCGACGTGTAGGAGAAGATGTCGGAGATGATGCGGAGCGACGGCCCCGGCGGATAGATGTAGGTGTTGCGGACCATGAACTCCTTGAGGATGTCGTTCTGGATGGTACCGCCGAGCTTTTCCGGCGGCACGCCCTGCTCCTCGGCCGCGACGATGTAGAGCGCCATGATCGGAAGCACCGCGCCGTTCATGGTCATCGACACGGTCATCTGGTCGAGCGGAATCCCTGAGAACAGCGTCCGCATGTCGTAGATCGAATCGATCGCGACGCCCGCCATGCCGACGTCGCCCGAGACGCGCGGGTGGTCGCTGTCGTAGCCGCGATGGGTGGCGAGATCGAAGGCGATGGAGAGGCCCTTCTGGCCCGCGGCGAGATTGCGGCGGTAGAAGGCGTTGGAATCCTCGGCCGTGGAGAAGCCGGCATATTGCCGGATGGTCCAGGGCTGGGTGACGTACATGGTCGGGTAGGGGCCGCGCAGATACGGCGCGATGCCGGGGAAGCTGTCGAGGCCGGCGATGCCGTCGAGGTCGCCCGGCCCATAGGCGGGCTTGACGGGAATGCCTTCGGGCGTGAGCCAGGGCGCGGCCGTGCCGCTTGCGGCTGCGGCGGGTGTTGCAGCGAAATCGATCTGGGCGAAGTCCGGAATGCGGCTCATCGTTTCGACTCCGGGTTCAGAATATCATGGGACGCCTGCAACGTCTCAAGTGCATTGCCGCCGGCGAAGATGAAGGTTCCGACGCCCGCGGCCTTGAGCGCGTCCTGCTTCTTCGGGCGGCCGGCCAGATAGATATGCGTCGCGCCGGCCGCGGCCAGCGCCTTGGCCGCATCGGCGGCTTCCCTGGTATAGACCTCGTCAGACGAGCACAGGCAGGCGAGCCTGGCGTCCGAGGCCTTGTAGGCGGCGATCATCTCGTCGCGGCTCTTGAAGCAATCGTTGGTCAGGGCCTCGATACCGCCGGCCTCGAAGAAGTTTCTGGCGAAGCTCGAGCGGGCGGTGAATTCGGAGACGGTGCCGAGATTGGCGAGGAACACTTTCGGCCGCGCGCCGGTCGCGGCCAGCATCCGGTCGGATGCATCGCGCAGCCGCTCGAATGGCTCGGCGAGGCGGATCGGGGTGAGCGCGGGATATTTGATGTTGGCCACGGGAGGGCCTATTTGCACGGGCCTCGCGTCGAGCACCTGCACCGCCGTCTCGGCGAGGTTCGCGAATTCGCTGGTGCCGGTGAGAATGTCCCGGCGGCGCGCCACCGCGGCCTCGTGCTCGGCGCGGACCTTTGCGATCTTGTCCTGGATCAGCCCCTGCTCCAGCGCGGCCGGCGCGCCGCCCGCGGCTTCGATCTCCTGGAACAGCGTCCAGGCGGCGCGGCAGAGCTTTTCCGTCAGGTCCTCGATGCCGCCGGAGCCCGCGGTCGGATCGGCGACCCTGGCGACGTTGGATTCCTCCAGCAGCAGAATCTGGGCGTTGCGCGCGACCCGCCGCGCGAAGCGGTCCGGCAGACCAATGGCGGATGTGAACGGCAGCACGGTCATCGCGTCGGCGCCGCCGATGCCGGCTGAGAACGCAGCGATGGTGGTCCGCAGCATGTTCACCCACGGATCGCGCTTGGTCATTATGCGCCAGGCGGTCTCTGCTGAGACGAGCGCGGGCCGGGGTGTAATCCCGCAGGCCTGCTCGACCCGCGCCCACAGCGCGCGAAGCGCGCGAAATTTGGCGACGGTGAGGAACTGGTCGGCGTCGGCCGAGAGGCGGAATTCGATCATACCGCGCGCATCGCCGAGCGCGACGCCCGTGCCTTCGAGCGCGCGCAGATAGGCGACCGCGATCGCGAGCGTATAGGCAAGCTCCTGAACCTCCGAGCCGCCGGCGTTGTGGACAATGCGGCCATCGGCCGTGGCGAGCGGGCTCTTGAAGCCGAGCTTGGCCAGCGAGCCGACGTGCTCGGCAAAGCGCGGCATGAGATCGCGGTAGGGGATGGGAAGCGTGCCGGTCAACGAATGCGCGCCGATGGCGTCGTGGCCGAAGCGGATATTGACCGCGCCGGGTGCGAGCCCGCGGCTCTTCACCAGCGCCGCGACATGATCGGCGGCGTCCCTCGTCGGCTCCGCGGTCTGCAGTTCGATGGCGATGGCGTCGAGGTGCACGCCTTCGAGCGCACGCGCGACGGATTTGGCGTCGCCCGGCAGGCCATAGCCATAGGCGCCGATCGATCCGGCGAAAACGAGGGTCAAGCCGGTCGCGCCGTTCGCCAGCTCGTGCAGCGCCTCGGCGTTGGCGACCGCCGGATCGGGATGGTCGACACGCGCCTGCACCGCCCAGGCCCCCCGGCGCGCCGCGACCGGGTGGGTGCCTGACGCCCGGCCATACAGCGGTTCGATCGGAATGCCGTCGTAGGTCTTGGCCGTGAGCCGCTCGAACGGCCGGTCCTTGAGGGCCGAGCGGACGAGCTTCAGCCAGTCCTCGCGGCTTGCGGGCGGAAATTCTGCGGCGAGCGAAAGGTCGTCGGTCATTGACCCAAAATGCCACGGTCCGGCGGGCAGCGCCAATGCGCCCCGATTCAAGGATAAAGCAAGAACCGCGCCCGTTTCCGCGCTCGCCTGTCCTGTCAGGGGACCGCGATCCGGCCATCGACGACGACTTCGCCGGCTGGATCGAAATGCACCACGGCCATCTCGCCGGAATCGACCATGACGCCGGCGATCGCCTTGATGTTGGCCACGTGCGTGACCAGAACGGCTATCTGATTGGCCGGGATGGTCTTCATGAACGCGCGGCTCTTGTTGCCGGCCTCCCGCATCGCCAGAAAATCGGTGAGGTAGACCAGGTTGAGGAAGGGCTGCTGAGCCACGGGTTCAAGCTTCATGAGTGCTGCGGTGTCGATCGCACGGCAATACTGGCTCGACACTAGGCGGACATTCAAAAGCTTGCGCTTGCGGAATTCATCGCCGATACGGCCCGCCTGGGCGCGGCCTTCGGCGTCCAGGTTGCGCTGGATCGAGCAGTCCTTGAAGTCCATGTCGTTGGACTCGGCCTGGCTGCCGGGCGCGTTGGAATGGCGCAGCAGAACAATGTGGCCCGGCTTCTTGAGCAGTGCCCAGACGTCGTCGGCCGCGGCCGCGGGCGACGTAAACGCGGCGCAGACCAGTAGCACGATAAGGACGAGGCTCGACGCCGATGCCGTTCCGGTCCACGCCCCTGCGACACAGTCGCTTTCATGTCATCAATCCCCCAACACGAGATTTCATTCGTCCCGGGGTGAATTGTCGAACATCGGTACATTCTCGATCAAGGGGAGCGCGGCCAAAATCAGAACGGCTCGTAGCCGCGCAGCGCCGGCATCACCTTCTCGCCGAACAGCCGGATCGAGCGCATCAGTTCGGCCTCTGGCAGATCGGCGAAGTTGAACTCGCCCATGAAGGTGTTGAAGAAGCCGATCTCGGCGGCCTTGCGGAGTTTTCTGGTCACGGTTTCGGCGGAGCCTATGAAAACCAGCTCGTTTTCCATGATGAAGTCGGGTTCGAAAATGCGCGTGACGATGTTCGAAGCGCCGATCTCGCCGCGGGCGATGAACCGCTCCTTCTGCCTCTTGAGCCGGTCCTCGAATGTCTCGTCCGGTTCGGCGAGCGGCAATAGCCCCTCATAGGCGCGGCTGGCGCGGAACAGGCCGTTGTCGATGGCGGCCTTGTCGGTCTCATCGACATAGACCACGGTGCTGTAGGCGATGTTAGGCTTGCGCGAATGGTCGGCGTTGTTCCAATCGGCGAGGTATTTCCGGTAACGCGGCCCGACCTCGTGGCGCGGAGCGTTGATGAAGTAGCCGGTGTTGACGCCTTCCTTGGCGCAGAACTCCAAGGTCGGCGGATCGCGGCTCATCATCCACAGCGGCGGATGCGGCTTCTGCACCGGCTGCACCGCGAGCAGCGCGCTGTCGGTCTTGTGGTTGTCGCCCTGGAACGAGAACGGCTGCTTGTCGCCATAGGCGGCGCGCAGGTAATGAACGAACTCGAAGGTCGGCGATTTGCGGAAGTTGTAGTCGATACCGAACGGCGTGAAATAGCCGGGGCTGATGCCCGGTACGAGGCCGCATTCGAAACGG
The DNA here is from genome assembly GCA_009694215.1 of Xanthobacteraceae bacterium. Classification (GTDB taxonomy): domain Bacteria; phylum Pseudomonadota; class Alphaproteobacteria; order Rhizobiales; family Xanthobacteraceae; genus Z2-YC6860. The sequence goes on along the minus strand of SHVN01000048.1, from coordinate 5,748 downwards.
CCGCCGAGCATCTGGTCGACGATGGCGATTTCCTCGGCGAGACGCAGCGGGTGGTGCAGCGGCACGACGAAACCCATCGCGCCGACGCGCATGCGTTTAGTCCGTGCGCCGCCGGCGATGGCGTAGAGCGCGGGCGACGACATCCAGCTTTCGTCGGGGCGGAAGTGATGCTCGACGCAGAAGCTGTAGTCGAAACCGAGGTCGTCGCAGAGCGCAAGCTCGCGCCAGAGCTGCTCGTAGCGCTGGTGCGCGGTCATCCCGGGTTTGCCCCAGACATGGGAGAAGTGGGCGAATTTCATCGGATGGATGTCCTGCTGCCGCGGCGCCGGTGGCGATCCTAAAATGAATGCGCAGGGCTTTGCCAGCGACGATCGGGACATGCTCCCGAAACATGGACGCCGCCGCCTGGGACATGGATGCCGCCGGTTGCGAGGCTGGATCGATGCGTAGAGAGTGCTAACAATCCGCGCGCCCGAGGGTCAGTAGAGGAAACGCCCGCCATGTCCGTGAGTGCACCGCCGGAAACGCCAAGGACCGCAACGCAGTTCGACGGCCTGCGCGGCTGGATCGAGGCGCTGCGCAAGGAAGGCGAGCTGCATCAGATCGACGCCGAGGTTGATTGGGATTGAGAGCTTGGGACGATCACGCGGCGGGCGTTCGGCAACGGCGCCGGGCCGGCGGTGTTGTTCAGCAATATCAAGGACTACAACGAGAACGACTCGCGCTGCACATCGTTGTTCACGGGCGGGCTGTCGAACTATTCGCGCGTTGCGATGATGTTCGGGCTGCCTAAGAGTCGGTTTCGAAAGTCATGAAGCCCGGGCGATGCGCCGTACGAGGAGCATGACGGAAGCCGCATATAGGAAGGCGCGTGCGAAGTCGATGGTAGCCTCGAAGTCCTTTGCCAATCGCCGATTGCGCCCGATCCAGGCGAAGAACCGCTCGACAACCCAGCGCCGCGGTTGAACGGCGAAGCCGATCTGATCGGGGTTCTTGCGCACAATCTTGACAGCGATCAACGTGGCGTTTGCGAGCTTCTCACCGGCATACCCGCCGTCAGCGAAAACGCGTTGGATGAATGGGAAGATGCGGCGCGAGATGCGTAGGAGCGGTCCGCTGCCATCGCGATCTTGGACGCTTGCCGGGTGCGGCTCGAGTACGAGGCCACGCCCATCCGTATCGACGAGTGCATGGCGCTTGCGTCCGTTGATCTTCTCGCCGGCATCGTAGCCGCGTGGCCCGCCAGCTTCGGTCGTCTTCACGCTCTGGGAGTCGATGATTGCACCCGTAGGACTGGCGTTGCGCCCGACCCGTTCACGATCGAGCATGACCAAGGCGTGATTGATCTTCGCGAAACGATCTTCGTCACGGAACTTCGCAAACCAGCGATAGATCGTGCTCCATGGTGGCAGGTCGCTTGGCAGCAGGCGCCACGGGCAGCCAGATCGCATCACATAGAAGATCCCGTTGATGATCTCGCGCATCGGCCAAGCGCGTGGCCGGCCCGTGATATTCGGCGAAGGAAGGTGAGGCCTGATCACGCGCCATTCCTCATCGGTCAGGTCGGTTTGGTATCGGCTCGTCTCGCGAATATGCTGCTTGCGGGTGGTTGGGGTCCACATGATGGCTCCGGGGTTGGTCTCAGCAACCCCCTGGAATCACATTCGACTCCAGCCACTCAACCCCTTTCGAAACGGCCTCTAAGGACGCGTCCATCACCGAACTGGTGAAGGCCGCGCGCAAGGCCTACGCGAGCAGGGCTCCGCCGGTCACGGTCAAGACCGGACCGGTGCAGGAAAACATCATCAAGGGCGACGACATCAATCTTCTCGATTTCCCGGAGCCGCGCTGGCACAGGCTCGACGGCGGCCGTTACATCAACACCATGCAGGGCTCGGTGACGCGCGATCCGGTGTCGGGCCGCATGAACGTCGGTATCTACCGTGGCATGGTCGGCCAGAAGGACACCATCCCGGTGCTGCTGTGGCGCCCGCAGAACTGGGGCCAGGACATGGCGAAATACGCCGGCGAGAAGCGGGAGATGCCGGTCGCGTTCATCTACGGCTGGGAGCCGTGCATGCCGTTCGCGGCGTCCTCGCCGATCCCGCCGGACGTTTCCGAATACGACGTGATGGGCGCGATCCGTGGCGCGCCGGAGAAACTGGTCGATTGCGAGACTGTACCGCTGCAGGTGCCGGCCTCGGCCGAGATCGTCATCGAGGGCTGGATATCGAACGACCCCGAGACCTTCGAGATGGAGGGGCCGTTTGGCGAATACACCGGCTATTTCGGCGGAGACCAGGCGAAGAAGCACAAGGTGCGGGTGACCTGCATCATCCATCGCAACAACCCGATCATGCGCGGCACGCTGGAGGGCGCGATGCTCAAGATGCTGAGCGAGAACAGCGTCATGAGCTCGGTGCAGCGCGCGGCGCTCGCCTGGAACATCCTCGAGCGCGCGGGTGTGCCCGGCGTCACCGACGTGCATTGCCCGGCCGCCAAAAACGGCACCACGCTGATGATTCAGCTCCGCCAGACCTACCGCGGCCAGGCCAAGCAGGCGGCGGCGGCGGTCTGGGGATCGAGCGCGGCGCACCTTCGCTACAAGCACATCTGGGTGGTGGACGAGGACATCGACATCCACGACTACGGCGCGCTCGATCCGAGCACGCGGCTGAAGTACCGCAACACCGCGCTCTACGGCACCGGAAAGTGGTGCCGCGTGCTGATCGATTGCACGGTGAACCTCGATTTCGAGCCGGAGGAGAACTACGGTGGCGACCGCTACCCGCCCTCGGTCAAGCCAATGCCGCAGGACTGGGAGAAGGTCGACCGGCGCTGGAAGGAATACGGGTTCAAGAAGTAACCAGCTTTTCGATGCCGGTTCGATCGACCTTGGCGAGCGCGTCGGCGATGCGCAGGCCGAGCAGCCGCCGGTCCGGCGCGATCTCGGCGAGCGGCAGCAGCACGAAGGCGCGCTCGAGCGCGCGAGGGTGCGGCAGCGTCAGCTCCGGCGTCTTCCGCACCAGATCGTCGTATGCGATCAAATCGATGTCGAGCGTGCGCGGGCCCCAGTGCCGCTCGTGCGGCCGGTCGCGGCCGAATTGGCGCTCGACCGCCTGGGCGCGGTGCAGGAGCGCATTCGGCGCGAGTCCGGTCGCCGCGACGATGGCGCAGTTGATGAACGGAGGCTGGTCGGTCACGCCAACGGGCGGGGTGCGGTAGTCGGAGGAGCGCGCCAGTAGCCGGACCGCCGTGCCGTCGCAGAGTGCGGCGATGGCGCGGGCGAGGGTGCCGCGGACATCTCCGACATTGCCGCCGAGCGAGATCAGCGCCTCAGTCAAGACCTCAGCCATGACGCTTGCGCAGGATCGCGACGCCGACGTCGTCGAAGGTGGCGGCGATTGGGGCGTGCGGCTTGTGGATGGTGACGCGGACAGCGGCGACCTGCCGGAAGCGGTCGAGCACGGCGACGGCGACGGCGCCGGCGGCGGCTTCCACCAGGCGATAGCGCCTGGCGCAGAACGCCTGGCTTGCGACATCGACCACCTGATCGTAGCCGACGGTGTCGGCGAGCTTGTCGGATCGGGAGGCCTGGGTCAGATCGAGATCGAGGGTGAGATCGAGCTTGAAGGTCTGGCCGACCTTGGACTCGTGCTGCATCACGCCGTGATAGGCGTGCAGCGCCAGTCCACTCACAAACACCTGGTCAGTCATTGAACGTCCCGGAGGGCGGCGGCGACGCGGAGCGCCTGGATGGTTTCGGCCACGTCATGAGTCCTAATGATCGCGGCTCCGTTCATATACGCCATAACGTGGGCCGCAATCGAGCCTCCGAGCCGGTCCATCGGCTCCGACGCCGACACCGTATTGATGAAGCGCTTGCGCGAGGCGCCGACCAGGATCGGCAGGCCGAAATGCTTGAACTTCGCGAGCCTGGCAATTGCCTCGATGCTCTGTTCCGGCGTCTTGCCGAAGCCTATTCCGGGGTCGAGCGCGATCGCGTCGCGGCGGATGCCGGCCTTCTCGGCGATGCCGAGCGAATAGTCGAAGAACGCATTGATGTCGGAAACGATGTTGATGCTGGGCTCGGCCTTGTAGCGGTTGTGCATGATGACGACCGGCACGCCATGCTGCGCCACCACGACGGCCATGTTCGGCTCGCGCTGCAGGCCCCAGACGTCGTTAACGATGCGAACGCCCTGGCCCAGCGCCCAGAACGCGATCTCCGGCTTGATGGTGTCGACGGAGACCGGCACCCCCATCCGCACGACCACCGGCAGCACGGGCTGCAACCGCGCCAGCTCCTCCTCCAGCGTGACCGGCTTGGCGCCGCCGTAGGGGCGGGTGGATTCGGCGCCGATGTCGATGATGTCGGCGCCAGCCTCGATCATCTGCCTGGCGTGCTGGAGCGCGACCTCGGGATCGACGAACTGGCCGCCGTCGGAGAACGAGTCCGGGGTGAGATTGAGAATCCCCATGATGATGGGGCGGTTCTTTGCCATGAGCAGGCCGAGCACGTTCGGCAGGCGGCCACCCTTTGGGCCGGCATAGCCAGGCGAATCTGTCGCCCCTGTCATGGTCATGGCGGGTCGCTTTGCGCGCAGGCGGAGTCAAGCGTTGGATCGATCCCGAAAAGGCGCGATCAGTAGGTGATCTTGAGTTGCAGCCACTTGGCCTGGTCGATCCAGCGCTCGATAGCGCGGTCGGAGGGCAGGACGCGGGCGAGCTTGCGCTTGGAATTGGCGTCGGCCATGGCGCGGGCGAGCTTGGTCGGGTTGCGGTATTTGAGTTCCTTGACCGTATCGACGCCGGCGGCCTGCAGCAGACCGGCGTAGTCGGCGCCGACACCCTTGATCCGCATCCGGTCGGCGGTATTGGCCCAGCTCAGGATGCGCTTTTCGTCGATTCCGGTCTTCTCGGCCAGGCGCTTGCGCTCCTTGGGGCCCTTGGCGAGGTCGAGCAGTCGGATGGTGGTGCGAATGCCGGCGGCCTTGAGACGGTTCGCCACCTCCGGCTCGATTCCTGAAATCTCGCTGATGGGATAGGTCATCGTGCAGGCCCTTCAAACGAACTGGCCGAGGCCCGGGATCGACCCGACGATCTCGCCGACGGTATCTTCGCCGGCCTTCTCGCAGGAATAAGCGATGATCTCACGGGTGACGGCCTGCATCTGGTCCATGCCGAGGCCTGCGGCCATAAGCTTGGTGCCGACGCCCATGATACCGCCCATGCCTAATCCTCCCCCCTCACTCGCGGCTGCCTGCGTGGCAGCCTCCGCACCCGGCATCTGGTTGATGAGCGCCTGAACCTTGTCGGAACGACCTTCCTTGAGAAGGAAAGCCAGAATGATTCCAACCGCTTTCTCGGCCACGCCCCGATCTACGCCAACATTGGCGACTAGACGATCGAGAAGTTTGTCCATGGCCCCACGCCTTCAACCGCACTCACGGCAGTTTGACCCAATTATTAACACCGCGACGCAGGAACACAATGGGTGTGGGACGGCGTAAGTTGCTGTGATCGCCATCACACGGATTCATTTTTCATGCGTTGCGCGAAGGTCACAAAGCGAACTTCATTAGAATTGAAGCAATGCGCGCAAGGCCGCAGCGCGGCCGTATGAATGAGCGGCGAACCGACGAACTTGTCTGATCGTGGAGATTGCAATCGCGCTTGCAAGCGCATCGCAATGGAATTGCTCGACCCTGCGATTGAGTAATCCGGAAAAAATCTTTTGGGGAAAAA
>SHVN01000047.1 GCA_009694215.1 Xanthobacteraceae bacterium | reverse complement strand
ATATTGTAGAAACAATTCAATACTTAAAAAACCTAAAGTCTAATCTTAGCCTCTATACGCACTATTTTTCGAGGTCGCGCTGTTGCGCGTTTTGGCTTTTCCTCCCGAGACGTGGGCCGTAATTGGGACACTGCCCCGCACGGTGAATCGACCCTAGTCGATCCTATTGCCGCTGCCATTCTTGCACCGCAACATGATCGTGGGGACGCATCCTTGGCGGCGGTGCCAGGCCCTTGGCGTGCTTGTATTTTTGGTCCCGATCCGCTTTCACTGCCGCATTCGCGCCACCATTCCGATTCTCAAGATTTTGCAATGCGCCTGTCCCGCTTCTTCATGCCGATCCTGCGCGAGACGCCGAAGGAGGCCGAGATCGTCTCCCATCGGCTGATGCTGCGCGCCGGCATGATGCGGCAGGAGTCGGCTGGAATTTATGCCTTCCTGCCGCTTGGTCTACGGGTTCTGCGGAAGATCGAGCAGATCGTGCGCGAGGAGCAGAACCGCGCCGGCGCCATCGAAATGCTGATGCCGACCATCCAGTCGGCCGATCTCTGGCGGGAAAGCGGGCGTTACGACGACTACGGCAAGGAGATGCTGCGGATTCAGGACCGCCACGAGCGCGACATGCTCTACGGCCCGACCAACGAAGAGATGATCACCGAAATATTCCGGGCCTACGTGCGATCCTACAAAGACCTGCCGCTCAATCTCTACCACATCCAATGGAAGTTCCGAGACGAGGTGCGCCCGCGCTTTGGCCTCATGCGCGGCCGCGAATTCCTGATGAAGGACGCCTATTCGTTCGACGTCGACCAGGACGGCGCGCAGCACTCCTACAACAAGATGTTCGTGGCATATCTGCGCACCTTCGCGCGGCTGGGGCTCAAGTCGATCCCGATGGTGGCCGACACCGGCCCGATCGGCGGCAACCTCAGCCACGAGTTTATCATCCTGGCCTCGACCGGGGAGTCCGAGGTCTATTGCCACAAGGACTATCTGGATTTTCCGGTGCCAGGCGCGGACATCGATTTCGACGACATCGCGGGGCTGCAGTCGAATGTCGACAAGTGGACCTCGCTTTACGCCGCCACTTCCGAAAAGCACGACGCCGCGGCGTTCGGCCAGATCCCCGCCGACAAGCAGGTCTCGGCGCGCGGCATCGAGGTCGGCCACATCTTCTATTTTGGCACCAAATATTCAGAGCCGATGAAAGCCGTGGTCAGCGGCCCCGACGGCATCGAGAAGCCGGTCCACATGGGCTCCTACGGCATCGGCCCGAGCCGGCTTGTTGCCGCCATCATCGAGGCCTCCCATGACGATGCGGGAATCAAATGGCCGGAGGCGGTGGCGCCGTTCAAGGTGGCAGTGCTCAATCTCAAGCAGGGCGACAGCGCGACCGACGCCGCCTGCGAGATGCTCTACCGCGATCTCATGGGGAAGGGGATCGACGTGCTCTATCACGATCTCGACGAGCGGCCGGGCTCGAAATTCGCCACCGCCGACCTGATCGGCGTGCCCTGGCAGGTCGTGGTCGGGCCCAAGGGCCTTGCCGCAGGCACGTTCGAGGTCAAGAAGCGGGCCGACGGCAGCCGGGAAAACTTGAGCCCGGCTGCTACCATCGACCTCTTGTCACGATGATTCTGTGCGTTTCTTGACGGGGCTTACCGCCGAAGCTGGCTTGAATCCGCCAGAATCGGATAAAATCGGTACCTAAAGGGGATTGATGAGCGAACCCACCGGGACACGGCCGTTTGCCCCGTTCGAATGGATGCTGTCGCTGCGCTACCTGCGGGCGCGGCGCCAGGAGGGATTCATTTCGATCATCGCCGGCTTCTCGTTTCTCGGCATCATGCTGGGAGTGGCGACGCTCATCATCGTCATGGCGGTGATGAACGGCTTCCGCAAGGAGTTGCTCGGCAAGATCCTCGGCCTCAATGGCCACCTGCTGGTGCAGCCGCTGGAATCCCCGCTCACCGATTACCTGGCTGTGGCGGAGCGCATCGCCGGTGTGCAGGGCATCCGGCTCGCGGTGCCGATCGTCGAGGGCCAGGCGCTGGCGTCGTCGCCGTTCAACGCCGCGGGCGTGCTGGTGCGGGGCTTGCGCGGCAACGACCTCGCCGGCCTCACCTCGATCGCCAAGAACATCAAGCAAGGCACGCTCGAAGGCTTCGATCAGGGGCAGGGGGTGTTGATCGGGCGCCGCCTGGCCGACCAATTGACCTTGCGCGCCGGTGACAGCGTCACGCTGGTCTCACCCCGCGGCGCGGTGACCCCGATGGGCACGATGCCCCGCATCAAGGCCTACAAGATAGCCGCCGTGTTTGAGATCGGCATGTCGGAGTACGACGCCGCCTTCGTCTTCATGCCGCTGACGGAGGCGCAGGCCTACTTCAACCGCAACAACGACGTCACCGCGATCGAGGTCTACACCGACAATCCGGATCAGATCGTGCGCTACCGGCAGCTTGTGTCCGACGCCGCCAAGCGCCCGATCTTCATGGTCGACTGGCGGCAGCGCAACGCCACGTTCTTCAGTGCGCTGCAGGTCGAGCGCAACGTGATGTTCCTGATCCTGACGCTCATCGTGCTGGTGGCGGCGTTCAACATCGCCTCCAGCCTGATCATGCTGGTCAAGGACAAGGGCCGCGACATCGGCATCCTGCGCACTATGGGAGCCTCGCAAGGCTCGATCATGCGGGTGTTCCTGATCACCGGCGCCGCCATCGGCGTAATCGGCGATCTGGTCGGCTTTCTGGTGGGCTTGCTCGTCTGCCTCAACATCGAGTCGATCCGGCAATTCATGTCTTGGCTCACCAACACCGAGTTGTTCTCGCCGGAGCTTTACTTCCTGTCGCGGCTGCCGGCCGACCTCGACGTGGGCGAGACCACGGCGGTGGTGGTGATGGCGCTGGCGCTCTCGCTGCTCGCTACGCTTTACCCGTCGTGGCGCGCCGCGCGCCTCGATCCGGTCGAAGCGCTGCGTTACGAATGAGCCGTCGATGGCCGAACCCGAAACCCCGGTCGTCTTTCTGCATCAGGTCGAGCGACGCTATCATCAGGGCGACGCCGTGCTGGAAATTCTACGGGGCGGCGATCTCGCGGTCTTGCCGGGGCAGTCGGTGGCGCTGGTGGCGCCGTCGGGCGCCGGCAAATCCACGCTCCTGCACATCGCCGGCCTTCTCGAGCATCCCGACGGCGGCGAGGTCTATCTCGATGGGGCTCCCACCGCAGGCCTCTCGGACGCGGCGCGCACCCGCATGCGGCGGAACTCAATCGGTTTCGTCTATCAGGCGCATCACCTGCTGCCGGAGTTCTCGGCGGTCGAGAATGTCATGCTGCCGCAGATGATCCGGGGGCTCGCCCGCGGTGAGGCGCACAATCGCGCCAGCGAGTTGTTGTCCTATCTGGGCCTCGCCGAACGGCTGACGCACCGGCCGGCCGAGCTTTCCGGCGGCGAGCAGCAGCGCGTCGCTATTGCCCGCGCGGTCGCCAACGTGCCGCGGCTTCTGCTGGCCGACGAGCCGACTGGCAACCTCGATCCGAAAACGTCGGACCACGTCTTCCACGCGCTCGCGCAACTGATCCGGGCCTCCGGGCTGACGATGGTGCTCGCCACCCACAACATGGACATCGCCGCCCGCATGGACCGCCGGGTGACGATCCGCGACGGCATGATCGTCGAGCTGCCGTAAGCCGCCCCGCACCAGGAACGGAACCGGCTCACCTGCCGCCAAATCTCAGGTGCCATATGTATTTGCGCGAATTAAACCAAGGCGCTTGACAAAAGAACATAACATGAACTATGTTCTCTCTTCGTTCAGGGAGAAAATCATGTTTCGCGCCGTTGTTGAAGAAGCCGCTGCATTGACCTCGATCACCCTTTTTCTCGGCATGATCGCCGTATGGGCGCAGGTCCTTTCGGCCCTCTAGGCCATCGCAGCGCTGGTACCATTGTCATCTGAGTGTGTTCCGTAGCGTTGGTGGCGTTTGCGTATCTCTTCTTTGCGGTCCCCCACCGCTCGTCATACCCGTCTACCGCGGGTATTCACGTCCCGAGCCCCATCCCCGATCGGACGTGGATGGCATCGGAACCCGGGCTTGCCCGGCTCCTGTGCCATGACGGCGGTCCGCCGCCCCAAGCTGAAGCCGCTTTGTTCCATCGCGCCCCACCGCTTGAGAAAAGCGGGCACGGTTCTGCAGCCGGCATGGATCGAATGGACAGGGCGGCCTAGCGTCCACACCATCGTCTGAACCGATTCGCTGAGGCCCCCTGTGACCGCCGACCCCGGCTTCGTGCATCTGCACGTGCATTCCGCCTATTCGCTGCTGGAAGGCGCGCTGACCATCGGCCGGCTGGCCGAATTCGCCAAGGCGGATCATCAGCCGGCGCTGGCGCTGACCGACACCGACAACATGTTCGGGGCGCTGGAGTTCTCCGAAAAGCTCGCCGCCTACGGCATCCAGCCGATCGTCGGTTGTGCGCTGGCGCTGGATTTCGGCGACGAGACCCGCGATCCGAGGCTCGCGGGCAAGGTCCGCGCCTTGCCGCGGATCGTGCTGATCGCAGCCCGCGAGGTGGGCTACCGCAGCCTGATGCAGCTCTGCTCGCGCGCCTTCCTCGAAACGCCGTCGACCGAGAAGCCGCACCTGAAGCTTGCGTGGCTGGACGGCATGACCGATGGCCTGATCGCGCTTAGCGGCGGACCCGGCGGCCCGCTCGATGCCGCGATCGTTGAGGGCCAGGCGGATCTTGCCGCCACCCGTTGCGCCACGTTGCAACAGATGTTCGGTGACCGGCTCTATATGGAATTGCAGCGCCACGGCACGCCAGGCGAGCGCCTGACCGAAGGCGCGCTGATCGAGCTCGCCTATGCCAGGGGCATCCCGCTCGTCGCCGCCAACGAACCCTATTTCGCCAAGCGCGAGGACTACGACGCCCACGATGCGCTCATTGCCATCGCCGAGGGGCGGGTGGTGGCAGAGACCGACCGCCGCCAACTCACCGCCGAGCACTATTTCAAGAGCCGCGCCGAGATGGCGACGCTGTTTGCCGATCTGCCGGAGGCGCTTTCCTCGACGGTCGAGATCGCGCAGCGCTGCGCGTTCCGGCCGCTCACCGAGAAGCCGATCCTGCCGCGCTTCTCTGTCGGCGACCGTGAGGTGGACGAGGGCGCCGAACTCCGCACCCGCGCCGAAGCGGGCCTCGAACGCCGCATCGTGTCGCACGGGCTCGCACCTGGCCGCAACGCCGACGAGTACCGCGAGCGTCTCGCCTTCGAGCTCAAAGTAATCGAGGATATGAAATATCCCGGCTACTTCCTGATCGTCTCGGACTTCATCCAATGGGCGAAAAACCAGGGCATCCCGGTCGGGCCAGGCCGCGGCTCGGGCGCGGGCTCGCTCGTCTCCTACGCGCTGACCATCACCGATCTCGATCCGCTCCGCTTCGGCCTCCTGTTCGAGCGGTTCCTTAATCCCGAACGCGTGTCGATGCCGGACTTCGACATCGATTTCTGCCAGGACCGGCGCGACGAGGTGATCCGCTACGTGCAGGGCCGCTACGGCCGCGACCAGGTGGCGCAGATCATCACCTTCGGAACGTTGCAGGCGCGCGGCGTGCTGCGCGACGTCGGCCGCGTGCTAGAAATGTCCTACGGGCAGGTCGACAAGCTCTGCAAGCTCGTGCCGCAGAACCCGGCGGCTCCGGTGACGCTCGCCAAGGCGATCGAGAGCGAGCCGAAACTGCAGGCGGAGCGCGACAGCAACCCGATCGTCAAGCGCGCCTTCGACATCGCACTCAAGCTCGAAGGCCTCTATCGCCACGTCTCGACCCATGCCGCCGGCATCGTGATAGGCGACCGCCCGCTCTCCGAGCTCGTGCCGATGTACCGCGATCCGAAATCCGACATGCCGGTGACACAGTTCAGCATGAAATGGGTCGAACAGGCAGGGCTGGTGAAGTTCGACTTCCTCGGCCTCAAGACTTTGACCGTGCTGCAGACGGCGGTGCGGTTGCTCAAGCAGCGCAATGTCGAACTCGACCTTTCGGCGATCCCGCTCGACGACAAGAAAACCTACGATCAGCTCTCACGCGCGGAGGCGGTGGGTCTGTTCCAACTGGAAAGCCAGGGTATGCGGCGCGCATTGCTCGACATGCGCCCCGACCGTTTCGAGGACATCATTGCCCTCGTCGCGCTCTATCGCCCCGGCCCGATGGCGAACATCCCGACCTATTGCGCCCGCAAGCATGGCATGGCGAAGCCGGAATACATCCATCCCAAGCTCGAGCCGATCCTGCGCGAAACCTACGGCGTCATCGTCTATCAGGAACAGGTGATGCAGGCCGCGCAGATCCTCGCCGGCTACACGCTCGGCCAGGCCGATCTTCTCCGCCGCGCCATGGGCAAGAAGATCCGCTCGGAGATGCAGGCACAGCGCAAGGACTTCGTCAAAGGTGCGACCGACCGCGGCATCGATCGCGCGCATGCGGACGCGATCTTCGACCTGCTCGAACGCTTCGCGGAATACGGCTTTAACAAGAGCCACGCCGCGGCTTATGCACTTGTCGCCTACCAGACCGCGTACCTGAAGGCGAATTATCCGGTCGAGTTCATGGCGGCATCGATGACGCTCGACATGGACAACACCGACAAGCTCTCGGAGTTCCGCGCCGAGGCCGAGCGACTGGACATCAAGGTTGAGCCGCCGTCGGTCAATCGTTCGAGCGCGGCCTTCGATGTCGAGGGCAACACGATCTTTTACGCGTTGGCCGCGCTCAAGGGCGTCGGCCGGCAGGCGGTCGACAGCATCGTCACCGCGCGTGGCGACAAGCCGTTCGCGGATCTCACCGACTTCGCCCGCCGCATCAATCCGCGCGCCGTCAACAAGCGCGTGCTGGAAAGCCTCGCGGCCTCCGGCGCCTTCGACACGATCGAGCCAAACCGGGCGAGGGCGCATGCGGGCGTCGATGCCATGATGTCGACCGCGCTGCGCACGCACGAGGCGGTCACGGTCGGGCAGAACGACATGTTCGGCGGGCTTGCCAACCGCGAGACCATCGCCATTCCTGCGGTCGAGGCTTGGCTCGCATCCGACAAGCTGCAGCGCGAATACGATGCCATCGGATTCTTCCTGTCCGGACATCCGCTCGACGAATACGCGTCGCTCTTGCAAAAGCTCAAGGTTCAGTCGTGGTCGGAATTTTCCAGATCGGTGAAATCGGGCGCCAGCGCGGGCCGGGTTGCCGCGACCGTCGTCTCGCGCACCGAGCGCCGCACCAAGACCGGCAACAAGATGGGAATCTTCGGCCTGTCCGATCCGACCGGGCATTACGAGGCGATTGTGTTCGCTGAGGGCTTGCAGCAGTTCCGCGACATCCTTGAGCCGGGCTCGCCGGTGCTCTTGTTCCTCAGCGCGGAGGCGCAGGGCGATGAGATCCGCGCCCGCATCCAGTCGGCCGAGCCGCTCGATCAGGCCGCCTCCAAGCTGCAAAAGGGGCTGCGCGTGTTCTTGCGCGACCAGACCCCGATCGAGCCCGTCGCCAGGCGGCTCGACGGCAAGGGCGATGGCGAAGTCAGCATGGTGCTCCAGCTCGGCGGCGGCGCCGAGGTGGAGGTCAAGCTGCCCGGCCGCTTCAAGGTCTCGCCGCAGATCGCCGGCGCCATCAAGGCGGTCCCCGGCGTGCTCGACGTCCAGCTCGTTTAGTCGTCCTGCGGGCAGCGCAGCCTTGGGCCGCGCGCTTGTGGGAGCCATGGCGGTTGACCCGGTGTGGGCGCGGGGCTGATATACGGGTCACGCACACCTCGGGAGCCCGTCATGGCCAGCAAGCTGCGTCACATCGCCATATCCGTCCGCGATCCGGAAAAGACCGCGAAATTCTTCGAGGAGGCATTCGGCATGACCCGCGCGGGCAACGCGCAGCGCGGCGTCTACATGACCGACGGCATCTTCAACGTCGCGCTTCTGAATTTCGGCGACGAGCCGGTCGCCGGCATGGAAGACCAGAAGAATCCGCTTGGCCTCATTCACTTCGGAATGTGGGTCGACAGCGTCGACGAGATGGACAAGAAGATCACCGCGGCAGGCGGCGCCTACGTCACCGGACGCAAGGAAACCAATCCGAACGTCTATTACGAGGTCAAATACAAGACGCCGGAGGGGATCGTGTTCGACGTCACTGAAAGCGGCTGGAAGGGTGCGGTGAAGGACGTCAAACCGGCGTGATCCACGCCGCACTTTGGTACGACGCGTGCATGGGCAAGCATGTCCCGGCACCGGAACGAGTCACAAGGAGCACCACCATGTTTCGTGCGATTGCACGCGGCGTCCTGATCGCAAGCACACTCTTGGCCGGCAGCGCCCACGCGGCCTGGCCGGAGCGGACGGTCACCATCGTCACGCCTTATGCCGCCGGCGGCATCGCCGACGTTGTTGCCCGGCTCACTGCGGAGCGGCTGCAGTCCACGCTTAAACAGAACTTCATCGTCGAGAACCAGGCTGGCGCCGGTGGCACGATTGCGCCTGATCGCGTGGCCAAGGCCACGCCCGACGGCTACACGCTGATCTCGACGCCGATCTTCCAGCTCACCACGGCAAAATACGCTCACAACGTGACCTTCGACGCGAAGGATTTCACGGCGATCTCCGGGGTGGCTTCGGCGCCGTTCGTGATCACGGTCGGCGAGTCGTTTCCCGGCAAGACGCTCGCCGAGTTCATCGCGCATGTGAAGGCGAATCCGGGCAAGCTCACTTTCGGCTCGGCCGGCGCCGGCAGCACCACGCATGTCGCAGCTCTGGTCGTGCTGAAGGCCGCGGGCCTCGACATGATCCATGTGCCGTACCGCGGCGTGGCGCCTGCCTTCACCGATCTGATCGCTGGGCACATTGCGATGGTGGCGGGCTCCCCGGTCGAGCTCAAGCCGTATCTGGCATCCGGAAAACTGAAACCGCTGGCGGTCCTCGACAACAAGCCGTCGCGGCATCTGCCCAACGTGCCGGCGGTGACCGACACGCTCAAGGATTGCCCTCCGGTCGTGACCTACAATGGCTTGCTCGGTCCACTGAATCTGCCGAAGGAAGTCGTCGACGCGCTGTCGGGCGAACTGGTCGCGGCCGGCAAGTCGCAGGAATTCCGGCAGCGCCTGTTGGGCAGCGGCCTCGAACCGCTACTCAACACGCCGGCGGACTTCGCCAAGATCATCGCCGCCGATTCCGCGCAATGGAACGGCATCATGCCCAGCCTCAATCTGAAGGCGGCGCAGTAGCCAAAGTCGCAGCATGGCGGGACCGAAGGTAAGCGCGCGCGTCGTCATCGTCGGCGCGGGTCCCGTGGGGATGGTATGCGCGCTGGCGCTGAACCGGCGCGGCGTTCCCGTGACCGTGTTCGAGCAGGAGCCGGCGCCGGTCGAAGACCAGCGCGCGGCTTCGCTGCATCCCTCCACACTGGAAATGCTCGACGATCTCGGCGTCACCGGAAAGATCATTCCTCTGGGTTTGATCTCCAGCGCCTACCGGTTTCACGACCGGGTGTCGCAATCGGTGATCGCCGAGTTCGATCTCAACCAGATGCGGGACGAATTCCGCTTTCCGTTCGTGCTGCAATACGAGCAATACAAGCTGACCGCCTCGATTGCGGCTGAATACGGTAACGCCTCCGACTTCGACGTCCGCTTCTCGCACGCGGTCACCGGCCTGACCGAGACCGCGGACGGCGTCGACGTCGAGGTGAACTCGCCGTCGGGCACCGAAACGATTCGCGCGGACTACGTGATCGGCTGCGACGGCGGCCGCAGCGCCGTCCGTAAGCTTGCTGGCATCGAGTTCGAGGGCTTCACCTACCCCGAGCGATTCATCAAGATCGCCACGAGCTTCGATTTCGGCGAAGCCAATCCCAAGGTGGCATTCCGGAATTATTTCTCGGACCCGAACGAGTGGTGCAACCTGTTCAAGGTGCGAGGCAAGCGCGCGCCGGGCTTGTGGCGCGCGATCATGCCGATTCAACCCGAAGAGACTGATGAGATCGCGCTGTCACCCGAGCGGATCGAGTCGCGTCTGCAGAAGTTCTTTCCGAACAGAGGCCGCTACCAGATTGAATACGTCAACGTCTACGGCGCGCATCAATGCGTCGCCGCAACCTTCCGCAAGGGCCGTGTGCTGCTCGCCGGTGACAGCGCGCATGTCAACAATCCGATCGGCGGCATGGGCATGAACGGCGGCATCCACGACGGTATCAATCTTGCCGAGAAGCTCGCCCGCGTCATCCACGGCGAGGCCCGCGACGAGTTGCTCGACCTTTACAGCCGCCAGCGCCGCCACGCCGCGGTGAAATACGTCCAAGCCCAGACCATCGCCAACAAGCGGCTGATGGAGGAACGCGACCCCGCGGTGCGGACCAGGAGTTTCGACGAACTCCGCCGCACTACCGAGAATTCCGAGACCGCCAAGGCCTACATGCGGCGCGCGGCGCTGGCCGACAGCCTGCGCGACGCCGCGGCAGTCACCTGACGGCCTTGCGCCGCCGCGCGGCGAAGCCCACATCCTGCGCATCGTGACGCCCATCGTCTCAGACATCATCGAACAGGCGAGGCTTGCTGCCCGCGCCGTCGCGGAATTCGGCGGGCATCTGCTGCATCCGACCGTCAGGCTCGGCGTCACCGGGCTGTCACGCGCGGGCAAGACCGTTTTCATCACCGCAATCCTGCATGGCCTCCTGCGCGGCGGCCGCTTTCCGGTGTTTGAGCCCTGGTCGAGCGGGCGGATCGCCGGAGCCAGGCTCGTGCCCCAGCCCGACGACGCGGTGCCGCGGTTCGACTACGAGGGCCATATCCGCTCGGTCGTGGTCGAGCGCGAATGGCCGCTTTCGACCCGGCAGATCAGCGAGCTTCGAGTCGTCATCGATTATCAGTCCGTAAGCGGCTTCATGCACACACTGACGCTCGACATCGTCGACTATCCGGGCGAGTGGCTGCTCGACCTGCCGCTGCTGGACAAGAGCTACGAGCAATGGTCGGCGGAGACACTGATACATCTGCGGCGGACGACACGCCCGCCGCTGCCAAAGCCGTTCCTCGAACAGCTGGCATCCATTGATCCGCTGGCGCCAGCCGACGAAAACGCCACGATCGAGACGGCGCGGCTGTTCACCGCCTACCTGCAAGCATTCCGAAAGGAGCACCAGACTTTGAGCTTGGTTGCGCCCGGCCGCTTCCTGATGCCCGGCGATTTCGCCGGTTCGCCTGCGTTGACCTTCGCGCCGCTCGCGCTGCCAGCCGATGGCGAACCGCCATCCGGTTCAAGCTGGGCGATGATGCGGCGGCGCTACGATGCCTACCGCAACGTTGTGGCGCGGCCATTCTTTCGCGATCATTTTGCGCGCCTCGACCGGCAGATCGTGCTGGTCGATGTGCTGGCGGCGCTCGACGCGGGACCGCAGGCGATGGGCGAGTTGCAGGACGCGATGGTGGCGGTGCTCGACTGCTTCCGGATCGGCCGCGGCAATTGGCTCAGCACGTTGTTTGCTCCCCGCGTGGACCGCATCCTGTTCGCGGCGACCAAGGCTGATCAGCTGCATCATTCCGCCCACGACCGGCTGGAAACGATCCTCAAGCAAATGACGCAAGGCGCGATCGCGCGGGCTGGCGACGCCAGCGCCGAGGTGGATGTGATCGCGCTCTCCGCGGTCCGAGCGACCCGCGAGGCGCTCATTCGCGGCGAGGGGGGCGGACTGCCGTCGATTGTCGGGGTGGCGACACCTGGCGAATGGACCAATGGCCAGCACTTCGACGGCAAGTCCGAGATGGCGTTCTTTCCAGGCGACTTGCCCGCCGCGGGCCTGCAGGGCGGAGATTTCCGCTCGATCCGGTTCCGGCCGCCCGCGCTGGAGGAAACCGACGACGGAATCCCGACCTTGCCCCACATTCGCCTCGACCGTGCGCTGCAATTCCTGATCGGGGACAGGCTGCGATGACCGAAACCTTGCGCAAGCCAGCGATCTTCAGCGTCGACGATCCGAGGCTCGTCGTTGCCGAGCCGGACAAGGCTCAGCGACCGGGCGTCGAGACCCTCGTGGAAGCGCCGGTCGAGAACCTTCCGGCCGCGACCTTGCCTCGCAAGCGCCGGGTTCCCTGGGGCGCGATGTTCTGGTCGGCGCTTTCCGGGCTGGTGCTGTTGGCGCTGGGCCTCGCCATCACCAGTCTTATCGAGGACCTGTTCGCGCGCGCCCCCTGGCTCGGCGGGGTCGGCCTTGCCCTGGCGCTCGTCGCGGGGCTGGCGCTGCTCGTGGTGATGCTGCGTGAGATCGTTGGGCTTGTACGCCTCGCCACCGTGGAATCGCTGCGCGAGCGCGCGCAGTCCGTGATCGCAAGCGACGACCGCGAGCGCGGCCGGGCGCTCATGGCCGACATGCTCGCGCTCACCCGGCGCATCCCGCGGCTGGCGCGGGCGCGCGCGAGGCTCGATGACCACAAGGCCGACATCATCGACGGCCGCGATCTCGTCCGCCTGGCCGAGCGCGAGCTGATGAGCCCGCTGGACATCGAGGCGCGGCGGCTGGTGGTCTCCGCCAGCAAGCGCGTCTCGGTCGTGACCGCCATCAGCCCGCGCGCCGCGGTCGACATGGTGTTCGTGCTGGTCAACGCGCTGAGCCTCATTCGCAAGCTCGCCGTGCTCTACGGAGGCCGGCCGGGCGCGCTGGGCGTCCTCAAGCTGCTGCGCCAGGTCATGTCGCATCTGGCGGTGACCGGCGGGGTATCGTTGACCGACAGCGTGGTGCAGCAGGTGATCGGCCACGGGATCGCCGCCCGGCTGTCGGCCCGACTGGGAGAGGGCATGGTCAACGGCCTGCTGACGGCCCGGCTGGGCATTTTGGCCATCGACTTGGTGCGGCCGCTGCCGTTCCACGAGTTGCCGCGGCCAGCGCTCAACGACCTGGCCGGAACCCTGCTGCGCGCGGCCAAATCCAAGGCCGGGACCGGGGCACCGGGGCGCCGGAATTCGCCCGGAAGCCAATAGTCGGGCCGATTTCTGATTGTTTCTTGCGTCCTTACGGACCTGCAGCTATATGCAGCCCATCTCTCACGCGGACTTTGGCCCTAAAAAGCCGTCCGGTGGCTCCCGACCTCTGGGTCCAACCCTTGGCCGAAGCCCACACGTCCGCGGCGGAACAACCGGAGAATGACAATGGCGCTGCCCGATTACAGCATGCGTCAGCTTTTGGAAGCTGGCGTTCACTTCGGCCATCAGGCCCACCGCTGGAACCCGAAGATGGGTGAATTCATCTTCGGCACCCGCAACAACATCCACATCATCGACCTCGCCCAGAGCGTGCCGATGCTCCACAAGGCGCTCACGGCGGTGAGCGACGTCGCCGCCAAGGGCGGCCGTATCCTGTTCGTCGGCACCAAGCGCCAGGCGCAGGACGCCGTCGCCGACGCCGCCAAGCGCTGCGCGCAGTATTACGTCAACTCGCGCTGGCTCGGCGGCACGCTGACCAACTGGAAGACGATCTCCGGATCGATCTCGCGGCTGCGCAAGCTCGACGAGATGCTCGCTTCCAACGAGGCCTCCGGCTACACCAAAAAGGAGCGGCTCGATCTGCAGCGCGAGCGCGACAAGCTCGACCGCTCGCTCGGCGGCATCAAGGACATGGGCGGCTTGCCCGACCTGGTGTTCGTGATCGACACCAACAAGGAAGATATAGCGATCAAGGAAGCGCGGCGCCTCGGCGTGCCGGTCGTGGCCATCGTCGACACCAACAGCGACCCCGACGGCATCACCTTCGTGGTGCCTGGCAACGATGACGCCAGCCGCGCCATCACGCTCTATTGCGATCTTGTCGCGCGGGCCGCTCTCGACGGCATTTTGCGCTCGCAGGGCGCCATGGGCGTCGACGCCGGCGCGGCCGAGAAGCCGATCATCGAAGATCTGCCGAAGCCCGAAGAAAAGGGTCTCGGCTTCGAGCCGCTGCCCGGACCGCGCGGTGTCGCCGACGATCTGAAGAAGCTCACCGGCGTATCGCCCGCGATCGAAAAGAAGCTCAACGACCTCGGCATCTTCCACTATTCGCAGATCGCCGAGCTGAGCGCCGAGGCCGCCCACAACGTCGGCGAAGAGGTCGGGCTTCCCGGCCGCGTGCAGGGCTGGGTCGCCAAGGCCAAGGAATTGACGGCCGAGTAACTGTCTGCCGGATCGGCAGCGGCGCGGGCTTTTCGTCCGCGCCGGCAGGCTCGCTCCGCAATGGATTAGGACAATGGCTCAAATCACGGCTCAGATGGTCAAGGACCTGCGCGAGATGACCGGCGCGGGGATGATGGATTGCAAGGCGGCGCTCGGCGAAGCCGCGGGCAACGTCGATGCGGCGGTCGACTGGTTGCGCAAGAAAGGTCTGTCCAAGGCCGCGAAGAAGGCCGACAGGGTGGCCGCCGAAGGCCTCGTCGGGCTCGCGGTCAAGGGCACCAAGGGTGTGGTGGTCGAGGTCAATTCCGAGACCGACTTC
Source organism: Xanthobacteraceae bacterium (assembly GCA_009694215.1). Taxonomy (GTDB): domain Bacteria; phylum Pseudomonadota; class Alphaproteobacteria; order Rhizobiales; family Xanthobacteraceae; genus Z2-YC6860. The sequence continues at coordinate 8,014 of SHVN01000047.1, read as the reverse complement.
GTGGCTCGCAACGACCTGTTCCAGGGCCTTGTGAAGATGATCGCCAATGTCGCGCTCGACGTCGGCGCCGATGTCGAAAAGATCAAGGCGGCCAAGACCGGGAGCCACACCATCGCCGACGACATTTCCGAGACCGTCGCCAAGATCGGCGAGAACATGACGCTGCGCCGCGCCGCCGAGCTCTCGGTCGGCAGGGGCGCGATCGGTGCTTACGTGCACAACGCGGTGATCGACGGGCTAGGCAAGATGGGCATCCTCGTCGCACTGGAATCGACGGGCAAGGCCGATGAGCTCGCAGCCCTCGGCCGGCTGCTCGCCATGCACGTCGCCGCAACCAATCCTCAGGCGGTCGATCCCTCGGGGCTCGATCCCGCCACGGTCACACGCGAGAAGGACGTGTTCGCGGAAAAATTCAAGGCGCAGGGCAAGCCCGCCGCCATGATCGAGAAGATCGTCGAGTCGGGCCTGAAAACCTTTTACAAGGAGGTCTGCCTGCTCGATCAGCCCTACATCCACGACGACAAGAAGAGCGTGGCGCAGGCATTGAAGGAAGCCGAAGGCAAGGTCGGCGGTCCGATCAAGATCACCGGCTTTGTGCGTTACAAGCTCGGCGAAGGCGTCCAGAAGCAGGAATCCGATTTCGCAGCGGAAGTCGCGGCCGCCGCCGGCACCACCAAAAGTTGACGGGGCCGCCGCCGCACACGGGGAGGGTCGAAGATGGTTGAGGCTGCAAAAAAGTCTGCCAACAGGCCCGTCTACCGCCGCGTGATCATCAAGGTGTCCGGCGAAGCGCTGTCGGGGCCGGAAGGCTTCGGCATCCACCAACCTACCATCGATCGCATCGCCAAGGACGTGATTGCCGCGCGAGCGCTTGGCGTCACTCTCGGCGTGGTCGTGGGCGGCGGCAACATCCTTCGCGGGGTCAAGATGTCGGGCAAGAGCCTGTCGCGCCCGACCGCCGATTCCATGGGCATGCTGGCGACGGTGATGAACGGGCTCGTTCTGGAGGCCGCGATCGAGCGCCTCGGCGCGCCGGCACGGACCATGTCGGCGCTCAACATGCCGCAGGTCTGCGAAACCTATGAGCGCGCGCGGGCGCTGCGCCATTTCGAGGAGAACCGGATCGTGGTGTTCGCCGGCGGCACCGGCAATCCGTTCTTCACCACCGACACTACGGCGGTGCTGCGCGCCGCCGAGATGGAATGCGACGCCGTCCTCAAGGCGACCGACGTTGATGGGGTCTACAGCGCCGACCCGAAGAAGGACTCGAAGGCCAAGCGCTTCGACCGGATCTCCCTGCAGGAGGCGTTCGACCGCGACCTGAAGGTTCTGGATGCCACCGCGTTCGCGCTTGCCCGAGAAAACGGTATGCCTATCATTGTGTTTTCGATCCGAGTTCCGGGTGCGATCGTGGCGGTTCTGTGCGGCAAGGGGCGCGCAACCGTCGTCGGCGGGTAGTGGGATCCGGGCGCGGGATTTCTGTGATGCGGTCGAGTGCTCGAAGTTTTCAGGCGGGAGGGGCACGTGGCGGGTAATGACATCAACGAACTCAAGCGACGCATGCAGGGCGGCATCGGCGTGCTCAAGACCGAGCTCAACGGCCTGCGCACTGGACGCGCGTCGGCGCATCTGCTCGACCCGATCCACGTCGATGCCTACGGGCAGAGCATGGCGCTGAACCAGCTTGCAACCGTCAGCATTCCGCAGCCGCGCATGATCAGCGTGCAGGTGTGGGACCGCTCGATGCTGAATGCGGTGGAAAAGGCGATTATGGCAGCCAATCTCGGATTGACGCCTTCGAGCGAAGGGCAGGTGATCCACCTACGGATCCCGGAGCTCAACGAGGAGCGCCGCAGGGAACTCGTCAAAGTCGCGCATAAATACGCAGAGACCGCCAAGGTTGCGGTCCGCCACGTGCGACGCGACGGCATGGACGCGCTGAAGAAGATGGAAAAGGACCACCAGATCAGCCAGGATGACCACAAGCGCATGGACGGCGAGGTCCAGAAGGCGACCGACCAGGCGATCATCGACATCGATCACATGCTGGCGACCAAGCAAAAGGAGATCATGACGGTTTGATCCGTCTCGTCATGCCGCAGGATCCGATCCCATTATCCGCGTTCGCAATGCCGCGTCATGTCGCCATCATCATGGACGGCAACGGCCGCTGGGCGTCGGCGCGCGGCTTGCCGCGCGGGGAGGGCCACCGGCGCGGGGTGGAGGCGCTGCGCAAGACCGTCCGCGCCGCCGGCGAAATGGGCATCTCGTATCTCACGATCTTTTCGTTCAGCGCGGAGAACTGGTCGCGCCCTCCGTCCGAAATCCGGGATCTGATGGGGCTGTTGCGCCGCTTCATCCGCAACGACCTTGCCGAACTGCACCAGAGCCGCGTCAAAGTGCGCGTGATCGGCGAGCGCGACGATCTCGACCCGGACATCCGGCGGCTGCTGGAGGAGGCGGAGGAACTGACGAAGGACAACGACCGCCTCACGCTGGTTGTCGCCTTCAACTACGGCGCACGGCAGGAGATCGCCCGCGCGGCAGCGCGGATCTCTGTCAAGATCAAGGCCGGCGAGATCGACCCCTCGGCGATGACAGCCGAACTCATCGGACAGAATCTCGACGCGCCTAACCTGCCCGATCCCGACCTTATCATCCGCACCAGCGGCGAGCAGCGGCTGTCCAACTTCCTGCTGTGGCAGGCCGCGTACAGCGAACTCGTGTTCGTGCCGACCTACTGGCCCGACTTCGACCGTGCCGCGCTGGAAAGCGCGATTGCAGAGTACCACCGCCGCGAGCGACGGTTCGGCGGGCTGATCGCGCAGACCGGTTCATAGTTGTGACCGGCGCACTACCGGCGAACGAAAAGCCAACCGGTCAGCCAGTCGCGGCCGGGCGCAGCAATCTCATGCTGCGGATCGCGTCGTCGCTGGTGCTTGCGCCGGTCGCAATCGCGGTGGCCTATGTCGGCGGTTACATCTTCATCGCATTCTGGGCCATCGCTGCCATCCTCGTGTTGTGGGAATGGGACACGCTGGTCTGTGCGCATGACCGCAACGCGGTGCTGGGGACCGGCGCGGTCACCCTCGCGGGTGCGGGCTTGGCGCTCGCTTTCGATGGAGTGGGCATCGCGATCGCGTTCATCTGTCTCGGCGTGCTCGGGTTCGCGGCCCTGACGTCGAGGGTCCGGCGACTCTGGTGCTCCGCCGGGTTTGGATACGCGGCGGCGCTCCTGTTTGCGCCCGTGCTGTTGCGCGGCGACGCGAGCTTCGGGTTCGCTGCGATTCTGTTTCTGTTCGTGATCGTATGGCTGACCGACATCACCGCGTATTTCGTCGGGCGCGCCGTGGGCGGGCCGAAGCTGATGCCACGCGTAAGCCCCAACAAGACCTGGTCCGGAGCCATCGGTGGAACCATTGCGGGCGTGGTCGGCGGTGTCATCGTTGCGAGGCAGGCCGGGGTCGCGGGGCTCGCCGCCGCAGCCGTGGTCGCATTCGTGCTCTCCGTCGTCTCGCAGGCGGGCGACCTCGCGGAATCCGCAATCAAGCGCCAATTCAGCGCCAAGGATGCGAGCCAGCTCATCCCCGGCCATGGCGGCTTGATGGACAGGCTCGACGGCTTCGTCGCCGCCGCGGCAGCTGGCGCTCTGATCGGGCTTTGCCACGGCGGGTTCGATGCCCCGGCCCGGGGCCTCATGGTATGGTGAGCGATGCAGGTCGTTAGTCCGCAACTCTGCGCCGAACGAAAGCCGGCTACCGCTGTCCGCACTGTCACAGTGCTCGGCGCCACCGGTTCGGTCGGAATGAGCACCGTGGACCTGCTTAAGCGCGGCAACGGCAAGTACCGCGTCGAGGCGGTGACGGCCCACAAGAACGCAACCCAGCTTGCGCAGATCGCGCGCGATCTGGACGCCCGGCTGGCGGTCGTGGCCGATCCGTCAGCCTATCGCGAACTCAAGGACGCGCTCGCCGGGACTGGCATCGAAGCAGCCAGCGGTGAGGCTGCCTCAATCGAAGCGGCACAGCGTCCGGCGGAATGGGTGATGGCGGCGGTGAGCGGCTCTGTGGGCCTGCGATCCACGCTCGCCGCGGCCAAACGCGGCGCGATCTTGGCTCTCGCCAACAAGGAATGCCTCGTCTGCGCCGGCGCCATGTTCATGCGCACCGCCGCCGCATCCGGCGCCACAGTGCTGCCGGTCGATTCCGAGCACAACGCCATCTTCCAGGCGCTGACCGCAGGGCCCCGCGAGGACGTGAGCCGTATCGTCATCACGGCGTCGGGCGGCCCGTTCCGCACCTGGACGCGCGAGCAGATGCGGACGGCCAAGCTCGAGCAGGCGCTCAAGCATCCGAACTGGTCGATGGGTATGAAGATCACCATCGATTCCGCGACCATGTTCAACAAATGCCTCGAGCTGATCGAGGCTCATCACCTGTTCGCGGTCGAGCCCGAAAAACTCGCGGTGCTGGTGCATCCGCAATCCATCATCCACGGCATGGTCGAATACCGCGACGGCTCGGTCGTGGCGCAGCTCGGCTCGCCCGACATGCGGATACCGATCGCCCATTGCCTGGCCTGGCCCAGCCGAATCGATGGCCCGGCGGCGAAGCTCGATCTTGCCAAGATCGCCTCGCTGACGTTCGAGGCGCCGGACCCGGACCGCTTTCCGTCGCTGGAGCTCGGCCGTCGGGTGCTTCAGACCGGGGGCGCCGCTCCCTCCATCCTCAATGCGGCCAACGAAGTCGCGGTCGCCGCCTTTATCGGCGGGCGGATCGGGTTCGGCGGCATCGCCGACCTTGTGGGCGCGACGCTGGAGGCGGCCGAGCGCCGCAATGCCACCGCGGAACCTCAGGATATCGAAGAAGCGCTTGCCGTTGACCATATGGCAAGATCGTTGGCGCATGATCTCTTGCCTGAAATAGCCGCAAAGCCATTCTAGACACCGGCTTAGGGCATGGTGGTTCTTTGGCCGGTCTTTGGCCAAAAGGGTGAGGAACGGGTCCGGATGGACATTTTCAGCAATTTTGGAATCTGGGGCGACGGTTGGACCGGCTGGATCGTCCCTTTTCTGTTCGGATTGAGTGTCGTCGTCTTCTTCCATGAGCTTGGCCACTTCCTGGTCGCTCGCTGGTGCGGGGTCCGGGTGCTTACTTTTTCTGTGGGTTTCGGCCCGGAGATTGTCGGCTTCAACGATCGCTACGGAACCCGGTGGAAGCTCTCGTGGGTTCCGCTCGGCGGCTACGTGAAGTTCTTTGGCGATGACAATGCGGCAAGCGTGCCCGACGAGGCCGCCGTCTCCAGCATGACCGAGGCGGAGCGCCGCCAGAGCTTCCACCATCAGCCGGTCGGAAGCCGGGCAGCCATTGTGGTCGCCGGGCCACTTGCCAACTTCATCCTGGCCATCGTCATCTTTGCCACGATATTCGCGATCTACGGCCGGCAGACGACCGCCGCGCGGGTCGATGCGGTGCAGCCCGATTCGGCAGCCGCAGCCGCGGGTCTGCGCGCCGGCGATGTGGTGGTCGCCATCGACGGCCGAAAGATCGAAAGCTTCTCCGACATGCAGCGCATCGTCAGCGCCAATGCGGGCCGGACGCTGTCATTCCAGATCGATCGCGGCGGCGCGCCGATCACGTTGACGGCAACGCCTGCGCTCAAGCAGGGCAAGGACGGGTTCGGCAACAACTTCTGCCATGCCGTGCTGGGCGTCAGCCGCTCTATGACCCCGACCGAAGTGAAGACCGAATATGTCGATCCGTTGCGCGCCGTCTGGCTCGGCGCCGAGGAAACCTGGTTCATCATCGACCGCACGTTCTCCTACATCGGCGGCCTGTTCGCCGGCACCGAATGTGCCGACCAGCTCGGCGGGCCGATCCGGATCGCGCAGATTTCCGGGCAGGTCGCCACCCTCGGCTTCATGCCGGTCCTGCGCCTGGCAGCCATGCTTTCCGTATCGATCGGCCTGCTGAACCTGTTCCCGGTCCCCTTGCTCGATGGCGGTCACCTTATGTTCTACGCAATTGAGGCCGGCCGGGGCCGCCCGTTGTCCATCCGGGCCCAAGAAATAGGGTTTCGGATCGGCTTCGCGATTGTCGTGATGTTGATGATATTTACAGTAATTAATGACACCATTCAGCTGTTGCCGCGGCTTTGGGCCTCATAAGGCGTGGTTGCGGGGACGTGGCGCCGCGTTGGGTTGCAGAGTGGGAAAAGCCTGTAGAAACATGTTACTGAGTACATTCTGCGAGACCGCCGATCAGTCGGGTAAAAAGGTCGAAAAGGGCGCGTTACTGATGAATTTGTGGGTGCGGCGGGTTCGGGGCCTTTGCCTGATTGGCTTGGTCCTGGCAGGAGTAGCTTTTTGCACCGCAGTAGGCGCGGTCGCGACGGCCAGCCATGCCGTGGCGCAAGCCACCGGCGCGATCGTCGTCGAAGGCAACCGGCGGGTGGAGGCGGACACCATCCGCTCCTACTTCCGCACCTCTCCCGGCGAGCGGCTCGACGGCTACAAGATCGACCAGGCGCTCAAGGCGCTCTACGCCACCGGGCTGTTCCAGGACGTCCGCATCGATCAGTCCGGCCCCCGGCTGATCGTGAGGGTGATCGAAAATCCGGTGATCAATCGCATCGCGTTCGAGGGCAACAAGAAGGTCACCGACGATCAACTCGGCGGCGAGGTGCAATCGAAGGTGCGCGGCACGCTCTCGCGCCCCGCGGTACAGTCCGACGTGCAGCGTATCGTCGACATCTACCGGCGCAACGGCCGGTTCGACGCCCGCGTCGAGCCGAAGATCATCGAGCTTCCGAACAATCGCGTCGATCTGGTGTTCGAGATCAAGGAAGGCGAAAAGACCGGCGTCAAGAAGATCAACTTCGTCGGCAACAAGGCCTATGGCGACCAGCGGCTGAAGGACGAGATCAAGACGTCCGAAACGACGTGGTTTGCGCTCCTGGCGTTCCTGCAGTCGGCCGACATCTATGACGGCGACCGCATCGAAGCCGATCGGGACCTGATCCGGCGCTTCTATCTCAAGCACGGATACGCGGATGTGCGCGTGGTCTCGGCTGTCTCGGTCTACGATCCGGAGAAGAAGGGCTTCGTCATTACCTTCACCATCGATGAAGGTGCGCGCTACAAGTTCGGCAAGGTCGAGATCAAGTCGAACGTGCCGATGGTGGACGCTAATACCTTGTACCAGCGTCTCAAGGTCGGATCGGGTGCGGTCTACAACGCCGAAGCCGTGGAAAAATCGATTGAGAATATGGCGATCGAAGTCGCCCGGCGCGGCTATCCGTTCGCTGTCGTTCGCCCGAACGGCGCCCGCGACCAGACCAACCACGTCATCAACCTCACTTTCACTATCGACGAAGGCCCGCGCGTCTACATCGAGCGGATCAACATCCGCGGCAACACCCGCACCCGCGACTATGTGATCAGGCGCGAATTCGATATCGGCGAGGGCGATCCCTACAACCGCGCGCTCATCGATCGCGCCGAACGGCGCCTGAAGAACCTCAATTATTTTAAATTTGTCAAGATCGGCAACGAGCCAGGTTCGGCGCCGGATCGTATCGTGCTCAACGTCGACATCGAGGAAACGCCGACCGGCGAGTTCTCGATCTCCGGCGGCTTCTCGACCGCGGTCGGCTGGATGGCCGAGCTCAGCGTCACCGAGCGCAACGTGCTCGGCCAAGGCCAATATGCGAGATTTGCCTTGCAATACGGCCAATACGCCCGGGGCTTCGACCTGTCGTTCGCCGAGCCTTACTTCATGGGATACCGCCTCGGAGTGGGCCTTGATCTCTACTACAAGGACGCCTTGGCAACGAGCTACGTCTCCTATTCCAGCCAGACCGTGGGCGTGGGATTGCGCACTGGTTTTGCACTGAGCGAAGAGATTTCGTTCCAGGCCCGCTACTCGATCTACCGGCAGGAAATCACCCTGCCGACGTTTTTTAACGACTGTCAGTCTACATCCGAGGCCGAGGCCTTCCGGGCTGGCACTGGACT
>SHVN01000046.1 GCA_009694215.1 Xanthobacteraceae bacterium | reverse complement strand
CTGCGGTGCTCCGCAACCTTGACCCCGCTGGTCGTGGTCGTGCGCTAGGGCTTGCCGGCTCCGAGGGAATGCACGTTCAATACAAACCGCGTCCGGATTGTCGAACTGGCGGCGGCGTCGCGCCTGCCGGCGATCTACGGCAACCGCCTATATATCGATGCCGGCGGCCTCATCAGCTACGGCCCCAATCCGGTGGAAAACTACCGCCGGGCGGCGCGTTCGTGGACAAGATTCTGAAAGGCGCGAAGCCCGGGGAGATGCCGGTCGAACGGCCGACCAAGATCGACCTGTCCATCAACCTCAAGACCGCCAGGGCGTTGAGCCTGACCGTGCCGCCGACGCTGCTTGCGCGCGCCGACGAGGTGATCGAATGAGGCTCGGCTGACGGCTCTATCGTTGCGATACGCGGACGGGCAAGGGCGCCCGCGGCCGGGAAACGACTTCGGGCTGCGGCGGCGGCAACGGGACGAACTGGACTTGCGGCGGCTTCGTCGCCGCTGCTAGTTCCGCCATGAGCCGGGCGGCGCCGACGATCCTGGCCTGCGTCTTCACCTCTTCGGCCACCTCCGGACACGGCGCCTTCGCGGGCATCAGCGTGGCTTCGGGGTCGCGGCCGATGGAAGCCGAGAGCCATTGATTGGCCGGGCGGCCGGTGATCCGGACCACATAGGCGCGGGTCTCGCCCGGCGCTCGCCGATCCAGGCGTACACCCGCTGCGGCCCGGCGTTGTAGGCGGCCGTGGCAAGCCCGAGATTGCCGAACTGGGCGTTCAGCTTGCGCAGAAGCTTCCCCGCCGCGAACAGCGCGTGGACCTGCTCGAACGGGTTCATCAGCCCGTGCTCGACCGCCGTTTCCGGCATTAACTGCGCGATGCCGAGCGCGCCCGCCGAACTCACGGTCCGCGATCGGAAGCTGCTTTCCTGCCAGATCAGTTTGGCGAAGAATTGCACCGGAAGTTCGTTCGCACGCGCCACCGCGACGATCGCGCTGCAAAGGCCGCCGCGCGACAGCGCCTGCAACCGGCCCGCGCCTGCGTCCATCGGCGTGGCATGCGGCTCGTCGTCGGCATTCCAGCCGTCCGCGCTCCCGGTCGCCGCCAGCGACAAGGCCGGCAGCGCAGTCGCCGGATGGTTCCTGGAATAGGCGAAGGAGGCGGCGGTGGAAATCCGGGCCCGGCTCGCGGCCCAGGGGTCATTCCCGCCGGAGATTGCCACGGGCGGCGGAATGTCCGGCGGCATGGTTGCGGGGAGGCGGACGCACCGATCGCAAGGTGCGTGCACGCCTCTCCGCGGCGGGCCTCGCAAGCCTGCTGCAAGGCGTGAATGAAAGGATGCGCCTTCCGGCGCTCCGCTCCCTCACGTTTGTGAGGGATACCAGTCCCCGCGAAGGCGGGGAGGAATGAAGGCGCACCCCGCGCCTTTCAAAAAATAGGGACGGCGGAGCCTTGGCTAAACCGGTTGTTTGAAAATTGAATCGGGAAGACCGTGCACAGGCGGCGACGTTATCTAAACGTGCTGGCCGCCGTTGATGTGAATTTCCGCGCCGTTCACATACGACGCCGTGTCGGTGCACAGCACATAGATGATCTTCGCCACTTCGTCGGTGGTGCCGAGCCGGTGCAGCGGAATGTGCGGGATGATCGACTCGGTGCCGGGCGACAGCATGGCGGTGTCGATCTCGCCCGGCGCGATCGCGTTGACGCGGATGCCGAGCGGGCCGAAGTCCGCCGCCATCTCGCGCGTCAGCGCCGCGAGCGCGGCCTTCGATGTGGAATAGGCGGCGCCGGCGAACGGATGGACGCGGGAGCCCGCGATCGAGGTGACGTTGACCACCGAGCCCTTGGCCGCCTGCAGCTCTTTCAGCAATCCGCGCGCCAGCATGATGGGGGCGAGGAAGTTCACCTGTAGCACATGCCGCCAGACGTCCCGCGTGGTGTCGATCGAGGACAGCCGCTTACCGCCTTCGGCCTTGGGCGAGATCGCGGCGTTGTTGACCAGCGCATGCAGTTCGCCGTCGGTGAGCCGGGTCTTGATCTCCTCGACCGCGTGCTGGGTGTTGGCGGGATCGGCGAGATCGACCTGGATGTGATCCTCCGGCCCCATTTCCCACGGACAGTTTTCCGGGAATGGATGCCGCGAGCAGGTGATGACGCGCCAGCCGGCCGCCGAGAAGCGCTTCACCGTGGCGTGGCCGATGCCTCGGCTGGCTCCGGTGAGCAGCAGCGTGCGGCGCGGTTGGTTCGTGGGCGTCGTCGGGGCCGGCATGATCGCGCAACCTAGCTCACGGATAGAGCCGCGTCTTGCTCCATGTCGCGCCAGGCCGCTCGCGGCGGAATTCGACGCGGTCGTGCAGGCGGAACGGGCGGTCCTCCCAGAACTCGATGCTCATTGGAACAATTCGAAATCCCGACCAGAACGGCGGCCGGGGCACGGTGCCGATCGCGAACTTGGCGGTGTAGCGCGCGATCGCCTTCTCGAAGGCGAGCCGACTCTCCAGCGGCGAGGACTGCTTGCTGGCCCATGCGCCGATCTGCGACAGCTTGGAGCGCGAGGCGTAATAGGCGTCGGCCTCGGCGTCCGAGACCCGCTCGACCGCGCCGCGCAGGCGCACCTGGCGGCTCCGGGATTTCCAGTGGAACAGCAGGGCGGCCTTGGGGCTGGCGTCCAATTGCCGCCCCTTTTGGCTGTCCATGTTGGTGTAGAAGACGACCCCCCGCTCGTCGAAGCCCTTCATCAGCACCATCCGGACGTCGGGCAGCCCGCCGGCATCGACGGTGGCGACGGCCATGGCGTTGGGATCGGCCGGTTCGCTGGCCGTGGCGTCGTCCATCCACTGCGCGAAAAGCCGCAGGGGCTCGTCGGCGGCGGTGAAATCACCGTCCGTTAACCGGCTTGGGTGTTCTATTGGGGCCGCATCGGACATGTCGTGGAGTACCCGTATGGCCGGCTTGGTGGCTCGCCGTGCAGTTTTGCACCCCCTTTATAGTGGAACGGCCGTGGCAAGCCTACGGCTGGCGGTGGTGCTGGCGCTGGCGTCGGCCGCCGGCGGTTGCGCGGTGTCCGGCCCGCTCGGTTCGATGTTTAGCAAGTCGAACAAGGATGAAGCCAAAGCCTATGCGAGCGAGGACGTGACCGGCTCGATCGCCAAATCTTCTGCCGACCGGTCGTCATCGATCCCGGCCTCGGCGTCCACCGCGGGCCTGCCTTCGGAAACCGACCTGGTGTTCGCCCGCATGGCCGTGGTCGAGGTGCTTACCCGCGGGACCAAGGAAATGAGCTCGCCTTGGGAGAACCCGTCGAGCGGCGCGCGCGGCAGCGTGACCCCGATCGCCAGCGCCTACAGCAAGGACGGCGCCACCTGCCGCGACTTCCTGGCAAGCTACGTCCGCCAGCGGGGCTCGGAGACCTGGATGCAGGGCGAAGCCTGCCGGATCAAGCAGGGCGCCTGGGAGGTCAAGAGCCTGCGGCCCTGGTCGCGCTCTTAAGGCTCAAAGCGCCTTCAAGCTCGTTGCAGTCGAGCGTGTTACGCACCACATAATGATCGAATTGAAGGCTGGGCCGGCCGCCGATTCGCGCGGCCGCATGAATTTCTTGGAGTTGCCGAGATGCGCGACCCCTACGAGGTCCTGGGGGTGCAGAAGAACGCCACCCCCGCGGCGATCAAGAGCGCTTTCCGGCGGCTTGCGAAGAAGCTGCACCCGGACGCCAACAAGACCGACAAGGCCGCGGCGACCAAGTTCGCAGAGATCAATGCCGCCTATGAGATCGTCGGCGACGAGGCCAAGCGCAAGGCTTTCGATCGCGGCGAGATCGACGCCGAGGGCAAGCCGCGCTTCCAGGGGTTTCCCGGGGGCGGTGGCCCCGGCGGCGCCCGCAGGCCGGGCGGGTTCGGTCAGGACAGCCATTTCGAGACATTCACCTGGGGCTCCGACGGCGCCCGGCGCGGCGGCGGCTCGCGTGGCGGCGGCATCGACGACATCCTGAAGGAAATGTTCGGCGGCGCCGCCCCCGGCGCCGGCCGGCGGACGCATTTCGAGCAGGAGGATTTCGGCGGCGCGGCCCAGGGCCGCGACGTCACCGGCGCGGTCAGCATCACGCTGCCAGAGGTCTTGTCCGGCACGTCGCGGCGCGTGCATCTGCCGACCGGCAAGGAGATCGACGCCAGGATCCCGGCAGGCCTCGCCGATGGCCAGACCATCCGGCTGAAGGGGCAGGGGCTGCCGGGCCCCGGCGGCGCCACGGGCGACGCACTGATCACGGTGACGATCGCCGAGCATCCACTGTTCAAGCGTGACGGCGCGAACCTTCGGATCGAGCTGCCGGTCACGCTCTACGAAGCCGTGCTGGGCGGCAAGGTTCGCGTGCCGACGCTCGCCGGCGCGGTGGAGCTTGCGATCCCGCCCGGAACGAGCTCCGGCCGCACGCTCCGGGTCAAGGGCAAGGGCCTGCCGTCAAAGGACGGCGCGGGCGATCTCTACGCGACCGTCCGCATCGTGCTCCCCGATGGCTCCGACGCCGAACTCGAGGAGTTGATGAAGAAATGGCGCAGCGAGAAGCCCTACGATCCCCGCCGCGACATGAGCTGACCGGCCGCGCCGCTGCGCGTGGGCGCAGGCGCGCGGTTTTCGAGCTGATCGTAGGCGGCGCTGGCGATCGATTTTAGCCGGTCCTTGTCCTTCGGGCCGCTGAGCGCCCAGCCGTAGCTGCCCTCGATCCAGTGCACGGCGCCGAAGCTGTCGGTGGCGTCGTAGCGGAACGCGGTCCGCGCGGCGTCCAGCCGCGAGCAGTAGATAGTGAACCGCTCGCCGTTTGCGCCCTCGTACATGAACAGCGCCGCGGGTCCGCTGATGCCCGGCAGCAGCCGCCCGCCCAGGCGCTTGAGATCGAACGCGCCGAGGTCGGGCGCGCGCAGCGTGGTGCCGACGCGCCGCGACAGCCACGGCAGCAGATGAGACCCCTCCGCCTTGACCTCGATTGGATGGCGTACCTCGCCGATGTAGAGCTTGTGCGCGCCGAGCGCCTCATGGGTGAACAGCTCGACTTCGCCGGGAGCCGCGGCCGACGCGCCGCGCGCCATCCAGCCGGCACCGCCGCCGCCGACGACGAAGGCTACGACCGCCGCCGCGGCCGCGACGGCGGCCCAGGAGCGCCGGTTGCGCGTGATACGGCTCAGCATCAGCCGATCGGGCACCGGCTCGTTGATCACCGCGCCGTAGCGCGCGCGAATGACCTCGGCCTGCGCGCGCCAGGCCGCGACCCGCGCCGCGTCATCCGGATGACTCAACAGCCACGCCTCGACGGCCTCGCGGCGATCCGCCGGCAGCTCGCCGTCGACATAGACGTGCAACTCGTCTTCCGTCACGGTTGTGTTGTGGCGACCATGGATGGACCTCTTGTTATTTGATGCGGCGGAGCGCGGGGCGCCCGCCATCGAGATGGGTTTTGATCTGCACGCGCGCACACGCCAGACGCGACATTACGGTGCCGATGGGGACGCCTTGCACCTCGGCGACCTCCCGGTAGGTCAGCCCTTCGAGCACGACCAGCAGAAGCGCGGTGCGCTGCTCGTCAACCAGCAGCGCGAGCGCAGACGGTTGCGGTTGAGATTGGTCAGGATCGTGTAAAGCCAGCTCCGGACATCGCCGCCATGAAGCAGGTGCTCGGATCGCAGCGCCCGCACCAGGGTGTCCTGCACGAGGTCGTCGGCGGTTTCAGCGGCCGCGCGTAGCGCCGCAACGCCGGTATTGCCGTCTCGATATCCTGGTGAAACGTGCTCACCCGATCTCCTCAACCCACCCCGCGGATGCCTCGCAGCGCCTCGCCCGTCGGCTTTGAAACCGTCGTCATAACCAACACCGCCTGATTGTTACATATTCCATTCGTTGAAAACGATCGATGTGGCAATGGCCCGAATGTTCCGCGAATTGATGCTCTCGCTGTCTGTTTTGGGCGCGCCTTGAAGTCCCCTATACCCTATGTCATACGAGGCTCCGGACGGGTCGGGGAGGGTCATGGCGGAAGCCTCAGATCTCATGTGCGGCAAGCGCGGCTTGATCCTGGGGGGGCGCCGACAACCGGTCGCTGGCCTGGGGCATCGCCAAGGCCTGCCGCGCCCAGGGCGCCGATATCGCCTTCACCTATCAGGGCGATGCGCTGAAGAAGCGCGTGGAGCCGCTGGCCCAGGAACTCGGCGCCAAGGTGTTCGGCCATTGCGACGTGACGGATCCCGCCACCATCGACGCCGTGTTCGCGATGGCGCAGAAGACCTGGGGCTCGATCGACTTCGTGGTGCATGCCATCGCCTTCTCCGACAAGAAGGAGCTCGATGGCCGCTATGTCGACACCACGCCGGATAATTTCAGCCGGACCATGCTGGTCTCCTGCTACTCGTTTGCGGCCATTGCCCAGCGCGCCGAGAAGCTGATGCTAGACGGCGGTTCGCTGCTGACACTGACCTACTACGGCGGTGAAAAGTGGATTCCGCACTACAACGTCATGGGCGTCGCCAAGGCGGCGCTGGAGATGTCGGTCCGCTATCTCGCCGCCGATCTCGGCATGAAGAAAATTCGCGTCAACGCCATCTCGTCCGGTTCGATCAAGACGCTCGCGCCCGCGGGTATCGGCGATTTCCGGTATATTCTCGGATGGACCGAGCGCAACGCGCCGCTGCGCCGCACGGTCACAACGGACGAAGTGGGCGACGCGGCGATTTATCTCTTGTCCGACATGTCGCGTGGCGTCACCGCCGAGATTCTCCACGTCGATGCCGGCTACAACATCGTCGGCATGAAGCATCCCGACGCGCCGGACATCGACATCGCCATGGCCAAGGAATAGGGCGGCGGGGTGCCGGCCGTATCGATCATGCCGCGGCCCATCCTCTATTTCGTCCGTCACGGCGAAACCGATTGGAATCGGGAGCGCCGGCTGCAGGGTCAGCACGACATCCCGCTGAATGCGCTCGGCCGCGTGCAGGCTGCGCGCTGCGGCAAACTCATGCGCGATCTGCTTGAGCGTGACGGGCGTCCCCTGGCGGAATACGACTACATATCGAGCCCGCTCGGGCGCGCCCGCGAGACGATGGAATTGATGCGCGCGGGCATGGGGCTTGATCCGGAGCGATACCGCACCGATGCCCGCCTGATGGAAATGTCATTCGGACGTTGGGAGGGGTTCACCTTTGCCGAGCTGCAGGCGCGCGAGGCCCCCGCGCTGGCGGAGCGCGAACGCGACAAATGGGGTTTCGTGCTGCCCGGTGGCGAAAGCTATGCGCAACTGCAGGTGCGGGTGCGCGCGTGGTACGACGGGGTCGAACGCGACACCGTGGTGTCGGCGCATGGCGGGGTTTGCCGCGCCCTGATCGCGCATCTTCACCTCGCCCAGCCCGAAGCGGCCTCGCAGGGCGATATCGGGCAAGGCTGCGTCTATGTGTTCGACGGCAACACCATGGCGCGGCACGAGTAGAGCATGCTCCCCAAAAGCAGAGCGGCCGGACTTTCGTCCAGCCGCTCGGGCGAAACACCACTGGGGCATCTCGCGAAGCTCGAAGGAAATGCGAAGAACTACTTCTTCGCCGCCTTCTTCTTCTTGGACTTCTTCTTCATGGCCATGGTCGTGATCCTTTGATGAGCGTTGTTGTCGGCAGGTGGTTATTCTTGAGCGTCGCGGATTTGGTTCCTTAGGCTCGTCCCCTTACCGTGAATGACCATTGCACGCCGGTGCAAAGCGCGCAATGGAAAGTTAAAAAAACGCTGGTACTTCCGTAGTTTAACGGAAATTCAGGTTCCTATTAACCGGCGTTCAGACACCTGAATGCACATTCATGCGGCAGCGCACGCTTTGACCAAGCACCGGGCGCGGGCTACCACACCGCTCAGAGCGGAACTGCCATGTCATTCAATACCTTCGGCCATCTCTTCCGGGTCATGACCTTCGGCGAAAGCCACGGGCCGGCAATCGGCTGCGTGGTCGATGGTTGTCCACCGGGCATTGCGCTCACCGAGGCGGACATCCAGCCCTACCTCGACAAACGGCGGCCGGGGCAATCCCGATTCACGACGCAGCGGCAGGAACCGGACACGGTCAAGATCCTCTCGGGCGTTTTCGTCGACGAGTCGACCGGACGGCAGGTGACCACGGGCACCCCGATCGCGCTTCTGATTGAGAACGTCGATCAACGTTCGAAGGATTATTCCGCGATCAAGGACGTCTATCGGCCGGGCCACGCCGGCTACACCTATGACGTCAAATACGGCTTCCACGACTATCGCGGCGGCGGACGCGCCTCCGCGCGCGAGACCGCGATGCGGGTCGCAGCCGGCGCCATCGCTCGGAAGATCGTGCCGGGCCTCAATGTGCGCGCGGCCCTGATCCAGATGGGCTCGCAGAAGATCGATCGCTCCGCCTGGGATTGGGCCGAGGTGGAGCGCAATCCGTTCTTCTGCCCGGACGCCAAGGCCGCGGCGGGCTTCGAGAGCTTTCTTGATGGCGTGCGCAAGAACGGCTCGTCGGTCGGCGCGATCATCGAGGTGGTGGCGGAGGGCGTCCCGGCGGGTCTCGGCGCGCCGGTCTACGCCAAGCTCGACGGCGATCTCGCCGGCGCGCTGATGGGCATCAACGCGGTCAAGGGCGTCGAGATCGGCGCGGGCTTTGCCGCCGCGGGACTGTCGGGCGAGGACAATGCCGACGAGATGAGGATGGGCAACGACGGCAAGCCGCGCTTTCTCTCCAACAACGCCGGCGGCATCCTGGGCGGCATTTCGACCGGCCAGCCGATCGTCGCCCGCTTTGCGGTCAAGCCTACCTCGTCGATCCTTACGCCACGCAAGACGGTTGACCGCTATGGCAATGATACCGAGGTGTCGACCAAGGGCCGCCACGACCCATGCGTTGGCATCCGGGCAGTGCCCATCGGCGAGGCCATGGTGGCGTGCGTGATTGCCGATCATTATCTGCGCCAGCGCGCTCAGGTCGGTGAGACACCGGCATGGCCGTTCAAGAAGCCAGTGGTTTAAGGGCCAGGAATAAGGCCCAAGGAGTGTCAGTGCTCGAGTCCCATGAACGCGTTGAAATAGCCGTTGCAGCCTTTGCCCGCGGCGCGATCATCGTCGTCACCGACGACGATGATCGCGAGAACGAAGGCGATCTGTTCGTCGCGGCGTCGCTGTGCACGCCTGAAAAGATGGCATTCATCATCCGCAACACCTCGGGGATCGTCTGCGCCCCGCTGTCCGGCGACGAGGCGCGGCGTCTGCGTCTCGACCCAATGGTGACATCGAACGACGCTCCGCTCGGCACCGCCTTCACCGTCACGGTGGACGTCCGCCATGGCCTCACCACCGGCATCTCGGCCGAGGAGCGCACCAACACGGTGCGGGCGCTGGCCAACGGCAACAGCGGTGCTGCCGATTTCGTCCGCCCGGGCCATGTCTTTCCGCTGGTCGCCAAGGATGGCGGTGTGCTGATGCGCTCCGGTCATACCGAAGCCTGTATCGATTTGTGCAAGTTGGCGGGGCTGCCGCCGGTCGGCGTACTTTCCGAACTGATGAACGACGACGGGACGGTGATGCGCGGCGCCGGCGTCGCGGCCTTCGCCCAGCGCCACAAGCTCACGCAGATTTCAATCGCCGACATCATCGCCTACCGGCAGGCGCGCGAGAAGCTGGTCAAGCGGGTGGGCGAGTTTCCAGTCAAGAGCGAGATCGGCACGCTCACCGGCTACGCCTATGTGACGCCGTTCGACGCAGTTCATCACATGGCCGTCGTCCACGGCAAGATCGGCGACGGCAAGAACGTGCTGGCGCGGCTGCACCGCGCCGACATCATCCGCGACGTGTTCGGCGGCGCCAATCCGGTGCACGCCGCGCTGCAGCGGCTTAAGGAGGAGGGGCGCGGCGTCATCGTGATTCTGCGCGACGGCGCGGCCGGTGTGCCGACGCAGTCGATCCCCTCCGGCGATCAGAACTCGGAAGCCGCCCGCACCAAGCAATGGCGCGAGGTCGGACTGGGCGCGCAGATACTCAAGGACCTCGGCATTTCCTCGATCCGGCTTCTGACCTCGGCCAAGTTCACCTATGTGGGTCTGGCGGGGTTCGGCATCGAGATCACCGACACCGAAACCAGCGACGGATAACCTGATCCGCGCCTTTTCCTGAAGCCCGGCCCGTGTCACCATTGCTTGAACGTTCGTCACGGGAGGCCCGCATGCGAGGGCGTGTCGCGATCGTCGCTGCTGTCGTGGCTTTGGCCGCCGTGCTCGCGGGACTCTCTTTCGCCGCGCCAAGCGGCCCGCAGATGCTGGCGCAGCGCGGCGCAGCCGGCGCCGTCCCCGTCGATGCGGAGGTCGTGCTCGCGGTCGACGTGTCCTATTCGATGGATCCAGAGGAGCAGGCGCTTCAGCGCGAGGGCTACATGGCGGCCATCGCCTCGCGCGAATTCATGCGAGCGTTGAAGCAGGGTATGCACGGCCGGATCGCGTTGACGTATTTCGAATGGGCCGGCATGCACCACCAGCAGATCATCGTGCCGTGGCGGCTGATTGACGGGCCGGAGTCGGCCGACGGCTTCGCCGCCGACATCGGGCGAGCACGCTACTCGCGGGCCTCGCGCACCTCGATTTCCGGGGCGCTGTTGTTTGCCACGCCGTTGTTCGAAGGCAGCGGCTATCGCGGCGTCCGCCGGGTGATCGACGTGTCGGGCGACGGCGTCAACAACAACGGGCCCCTGGTCACGGTCACCCGCGATGAGGTGCTCGCCAAGGGCATAACCATCAATGGCCTTCCCGTCATGCTCAAGCGGCCGAATTCGAGCACCATGGATATCGATCAGCTCGACATCTACTACGAGGATTGCGTGATCGGCGGGCCGGGGGCGTTCGTCATCCCGATCAAGGAGCGCGACCAGTTCAAGGAGGCTATCCGCACCAAGCTGGTGCTTGAGATCGCCGGCCGCACGCCCGAGCGGCGGGTCGTTCCGGCGTCCGCCGCCGAGCCGCGCATCTCCTGCACCATCGGCGAGCGCTTGTGGCAGGAGCGGTGGGGCAACTAGTCCTGCCCGGCCCCATGCTGCGATGACCGAGATCAAACGCGTCCTGATCGCCGGCGGCGGCATTGCCGGTATGGCGCTCGCCATCGTGCTTGAGCGCGCCGGGATCGCGGCTGAAATCGTCGAAATCGACCCGGATTGGCGCGTCTATGGCGCCGGCATCACCATCACCGGGCCGACGCTGCGCGCGCTCGACCGGCTCGGCCTGCTCGATGCGGTGGTCGACGAAGGCTATTGCTACGACGCCACACGGATTTGCGACATCGACGGCACCGTCATCATGGCGTCGCGCGTGAGCGGCCGGCCGATGGGCCCGCGCATCTTCAACAGCGGCGGGATTCTGCGGCCGGTGCTGCACCGGATTCTGTCCGCGGCCACCCGCGCGTCGGGTGCGAGCGTGCGCCTCGGCGTCGGCATTGCCGCAATCGAGCAGGCGGACGCGGCCGTATCCATCAGGTTCACCGACGGAACGGCGGGCACCTTCGATCTCGTCGTCGGCGCCGACGGCATTCAATCGCGGCTGCGCGCCATGCTGTTTCCCGATGCGCCGGCGCTTGCATTCACCGGGCAGGGATGCTGGCGCGCGGTGGTGCCGCGGCCCGCCGCGGTCGACTGTGCCCATGTCTACGTCGGTGGCCCGGTGAAAGCCGGCATCACGCCAGTGTCGCGGGACGAGATGTACCTGTTCCTGCTGCAGCACGTGCCGGACAACCCGCGCATGCCGGAGGAGCAATGGCCCAAGCTTTTGGCGGAACAGTTGCGCAGCTTCGGCGGCGCACTCGGGGCTATCCGCGACGGTCTCGGCGCCTCCGCGCGGATCAACTACCGGCCGCTGGAAAAGCTGTTGCTGCCGCAGCCCTGGCACCGGGGGCGGGCTGTGTTGATCGGCGACGCCGCGCATGCGACCACGCCGCATCTGGCGTCGGGTGCGGGGTTGGCTGTGGAGGATGCGCTGGTGCTGGCCGAGCTGCTTGCGGCCGACGTCGCGCTGGACCAGGCGCTGCGGCGGTTCACGGCGCGGCGCTACGAGCGCTGCCGCATGGTGGTGGAGAACTCGGTGCGGCTCGGCGAACTGGAAATGAGCCGGGCGCCGGCGCAGCAGCAGGCGGAGCTGCAGCGCGCCTCGATGCTGGCTCTGACCGAGCCGATCTGAGCTAGCGTTCCAGCTTCGCCACGATCTCGACGTGGGCGGAATGGCGGAACTGGTCCACCGGCGTGACCGCCGTCAACCGGTAGCCCCCATCGACCAGCAGCCGGACATCGCGCGCGAACGTCGCCGGATTGCACGACACGGCGACGACGATAGGGACGGCGCTTTTGGCGAGCTCGCGGGCCTGCGCCTCGGCGCCCTGGCGCGGCGGGTCGAACACCAGGGCATCGACGCGCTTGAGCTCCGACGCAAACAGTGGCCGGCGGAACAGGTCGCGCGCCTCCGCTTCGATCGGCTTGAGGCCCGAGGTGGTGTTCGCCGCTTGCTTGAGCGAGGCGATGGCTTCAGCGTCCGCATCGAAGGCCCGGATGCGGATGCGCTCGGCGAGCCGGAGCGCGAACGGCCCAAGGCCGCAGAACAGATCAGCGGCGATCTTGGCCTGGCCGACGTGGCCGTCCACCAGATGCGCCAGAACATGTTCGCCGGCCTCGGTCGCCTGCAGGAATGCGCCAGGCGGCAGCGTGACGCGCGCTCGGCCCATCGTGACGGTCGGCATCGCGCGCTGGGCGATCAACTCGCTGTGGCGGGTGAGCCGGGCGAGCTTATGGGTTGCGGCCAGCCGCGCCATCACGCCAGTCCGCGCCGAGTTCAGCGGGCCCGAGCCCCGCACGTCCATGTCGATGCCGTCGCCGGTCGCGGTCGCCTGGATGTCGAGCGGTTTCTTTTGCGGCTCCAGCGCCTCCGCGATCGCCCATGCGGCCGCGATCGCGCCGTCGAGCGAGCGCGCCAGCACCGGGCAGCGGTCGATCCCGACGATGTGATGGGCGCGAAGCGCGGCGAAGCCGACCTCGATGACGCCGCGCAGGCCGAGCCGGGCGTGAAACGTGGCGCGGCGGCGACCGTCGCCGTGGGCGTCGATCAGTTCGTCCACCGGGGCGCCGAGACCGGCGTGGGAGAGCGCCTCGACGACCAGGCCGCGCTTCCATTCCCGGTAGAGGGCAGGGGTCCAATGCTGAATCGCGCAGCCGCCGCAGATTCCGAAATGCGAGCAGAACGCCTCAATGCGCTCGGGGCTCGCGGTCTCGACCCGCAGCAGATGGCGGCGATCGGGATGGCCGGGAACGCTCTCGACCTCGACGGTCTCGCCCGGCAGGGTATAGGGGATGAACAGCGGCCCGGCCGGCGTGTCAGCCACGCCGTCACCGCGATGGGCGAGGCGGTCGATGACGAGCCGTTCGGTCACTGAGAGGTCAGGCGAGTCTGCCGGCCTCGATCTTGGCGGCATCCCGGCCGAGCGCCTCGAACACCTTCTTGACGATGCCCGCGGCGTCGAGGCCGGCCTTGGCATACATCGCGTTGGGCGAGTCCTGGTCGATGAAGATGTCGGGCAAGATCATCGAACGGATTTTCAGGCCGCGGTCGAGCGCTCCGTTGTCGGACAGCGTCTGGAACACCTGGGCGGCGAAGCCGCCGATCGCGCCCTCCTCGATCGTGATCAGTACCTCGTGCTCGCTGGCGAGACGAAGCACCAGATCGGTGTCGAGGGGCTTGGCAAAGCGGGCGTCCGCGACCGTGGTCGAGAGGCCATAGGAGGCGAGCTCTTCGGCGGCCTTCAGCGATTCCGAGAGTCGCGTGCCGAGCGACAGGATGGCGATCTTGCTGCCCTCGCGGACGATGCGGCCCTTGCCGATCTCGAGCGGTTTGCCCTCGGCCGGCATTTCGACACCGACGCTTTCGCCGCGCGGGTAGCGCAGCGCTGACGGGCGATCGTCGATTGCGACCTGCGTCGCCACCATGTGCACGAGGTCAGCCTCGTCGCCCGCGGCCATGATGACGAAGCCCGGCAGGCAGCCGAGATAGGCGAGATCGAACGAGCCCGCGTGCGTCGGGCCGTCGGTGCCGACGAGACCCGCGCGGTCCATGGCGAAGCGCACCGGCAGCCGCTGGATCGCGACATCGTGCACCACCTGATCGTAGCCGCGCTGCAGGAAGGTCGAATAGATCGCGCAGAACGGCTTGTAGCCCTCGGTCGCCAGGCCCGCGGCGAAGGTCACCGCGTGCTGCTCGGCGATGCCGACGTCGAAGGTGCGCTTGGGGAAGACCTTCTCGAACAGATCAATGCCCGTGCCCGACGGCATGGCGGCGGTGATGCCGATGATCTTGTCGTCCTTGCGGGCTTCCTTGATGAGACTCTCGCCGAACACCTTTTGATAGGAGGGCGCGTTCGACTTGGCCTTGGCCTGGACGCCGGTCGCGACGTCGAACTTGACCACGCCATGATATTTGTCGGGGGACTGTTCCGCCGGCCCGTAGCCCTTGCCCTTCTGGGTTCGGCAGTGAACGAGGATGGGGCCGGTCTTGCTGTCGCGCACGTTCTTCAGAACGGGAAGGAGCTGATCGAGATTGTGCCCGTCGATCGGGCCGACATAGTAGAAGCCAAGCTCCTCGAACAGGGTGCCGCCGGTGACCATGCCGCGCGCGAATTCCTCGGCGCGCAGAGCGCCGATTTCCAGCGCCTTCGGCAGCTTCGCGGCGAGCTGCTTGCCGATCTCGCGCAGCGAGCGGTAGGTATGGCCCGAGAACAGCCGTGCGAGGTAGCCCGCCATCGCGCCCACGGGCGGGGCAATCGACATGTCGTTGTCGTTGAGGATGACGATCAGCCGCGAATTCAGCGCACCGGCGTTGTTCATGGCCTCATAGGCCATGCCGGCCGAGAGCGCGCCGTCGCCGATCACGGCGATCGCGTTGGTCTTGCCGCCGGAAAGGTCGCGCGCCACCGCCATGCCGAGCGCGGATGAAATCGATGTCGAGGAGTGCGCGGCGCCGAACGGATCGTATTCGCTCTCGGCGCGCTTGGTGAAGCCGGACAGCCCGTTGCCCATCCGTAGCGTGCGGATGCGGTCGCGGCGGCCGGTGAGAATCTTGTGCGGATAGGCCTGATGGCCGACGTCCCAGACCAGCCGGTCACGCGGGGTATCGAACACGTAATGCAGCGCGACCGTTAGTTCGACCACGCCGAGGCCTGCTCCAAGGTGGCCGCCGGTGACCGCCACGGCATCGATGGTCTCGGTGCGCAATTCGTCGGCGACCTGCCGCAGTTGGCTCTCTTCGAGCTTCCGCAGGTCATCCGGGGTGTGGATCTGGTCGAGGAGGGGCGTCTTGGACGGTTTTGACACCAAATTCTCCGCACAAATTATTGAAACGACGGGACTATCGGACTCGGCCTTTGCCGGGGACGGCCCCGCACATAAGCGGCCTAGCGTAGAAGGGAACCCCTCGGGGTTCAACCGATCCTTTAGGGAATAGATCGGCCCGTGAATGGTTCCGCCGGTTGCCTCTGATCGGGGCAGTTGGCGCAGCCGGCGGCACGACGACCCGGCTAGGGTGGCGCCCGATTGCGGCTAGGTCATGTCCAGGGGCTCGGTCCCGGAGGGCTTGCCGGACGCATCCAGCGTGATCTTCTCGACCCGCGCCTCGGCCTGGCGCAACAGCTCCTCGCAGCGGCGCTTGAGAGCCTCACCGCGCTCGTAGATCGCAACCGACTTCTCAAGCGGCACCTTGCCACCCTCGAGCTGGCTGACAATTCCCTCCAGTTCCTCAATCGCCTGCTCGAAGGAGAGCTTCTTGATGTCGGCGCTGCCGGTGTCGGCCATTGGCGAACCTTGTCGGGCGTGGTTGCGGATGAAACGAGTCGGAACCGGACTATCCTAGACTCAACCGCGCATCAACGCGACCACATGCGCGGCGGCCGATTTCGGCAGGCCTTCGAGGTCGTAACCGCCTTCGAGGACCGAGACCACGCGCCCCTGCGCGGTCTTGTCGGCAACCTCCATGATCTTACGGGTCGCCCAGGCGAAATCCTCCTCGACGAACTGCAGGTTGGCGAGCGGATCGCGCTTGTGGGCGTCGAAGCCGGCCGAGATGATGATCAGTTCGGGACCGAAAGCGGCGAGGCGCGGCAAGATGCGTGTTTCCATCGCCGCCTTGAACTGGTCGCCGCCGTCGCCCGCGCGCAGCGGTGCGTTGACGATGTTGTCGTGATCGCCGCGCTCGTTGGCCGCGCCGGTGCCGGGGTAAAGCGGCATCTGGTGCGTTGAGCAGTACATCAGCGTGGCGTCTTTCCAGAATATCTCCTGGGTGCCGTTGCCGTGGTGCACGTCGAAATCGACCACCGCGACGCGATGCAGCCCGTGCTTCTTCTGGGCATAGCGTGCGGCGATCGCGGCCTGGTTGAAGATGCAGAATCCCATCGGCCGTACCGTCTCGGCGTGATGGCCGGGCGGCCGGTGCGCGACGAAGGCATTGGCGGCCTTCTTGCCCACAACCTCGTCGACGGCAAGCGTCGTGCCGCCGATGGCACGCAGCGCCGCCTCGAAACTGCCCGGCGACATCGACGTGTCGGCATCAAGCTGCACCAGGCCTTCCTTCGGCACGGCGTTCTTGATTTCCAGGATGTAGTCCATCGGATGGCAGAGCGCGGCGGTTTCGAGTTCGGCCAGCGGCGCCTGCTCGCGCACGAGCGATTGGAATTTCTCCTGTTCGAGGATGCTCTCGATCGCCCGGATCCGGTCGGGCCGTTCGGGATGGCCGGTGCCGTTCAAATGGTTCAACGATGCGGGATGCGTGATTAGGAGCGTGGACATGTTTTGGTCCGGACGATGCGTGCAGCAGTGACTTAAGCCCTGATGAGGCTCGAAGAAAGGTGCTCAGTCCCACCTTTTTCCGGTGACGCTGACGCCCGGGGGCGGCAGAGGCTCGCCATCCGGGACGAAGAAGGTGCCGGCCAGCGGCTCGCCCGGCATGGCGCGGTATTTCTCGAAGTCCGTGACGCCTTCGCCGGCGAGGAAGGAATCGTCGATCAGGAAATGGCCGGTGAAGCTACTCGCGGGCTTCAGAAAGACCGCATGGGCCGCATCCGCCATGATCTCGGGTGTGCGCGACATGCGCATCACCCGGTCGCCGCCTAGCAGGTTCCTGATCGCCGCGGTCGCGATGGTTACGCGGGGCCACAGCGCGTTGACGGCAATCCTGCCGCGCAACTCGCCGGCAAGCCCCAGCACCACCAGGCTCATGCCGTATTTGGCGATCGAATAGCCGGTGGTGCCGGAAAACCACTTCTCCTGGAAGTCGAGCGGCGGCGAGTTCATCAGGATGTGCGGGTTCGAGGCCTTTGCCAGATACGGGATGGCGTATTTCGACACCATGAAGGTGCCGCGGGTGTTGATGCCCTGCATCAGATCGTAACGCTTCATGTCGGTCTCGGCGACCGGCGTGCGCGAAACCGCGCTTGCGTTGTTGACCACGATGTCGATGCCACCGAATGTCTCGGCGGCCTTGTCGATCCCGGCCTTCACCGCGTCTTCGTCACGCACGTCGACGACGAGGGGGAGTGCCCGGCCGCCGGCCTTCTCGATCTGCTCGGCGGCGGTGTAGATCGTGCCTTCGAGCTTGGGATGCGGCGTTTCGGTCTTGGCGGCAATGGCGATGTTGGCACCGTCGCGAGCCGCTCGAAGCGCGATCGCAAGCCCGATGCCGCGCGAGGCGCCGGTGATGAAGAGTGTCTTGCCCTTGAGCGACATCGGCGGCCTCGTGTGGATCGCCCGACCTTAGAGGATCAGCGCTTGCGCGTCAGGAATGCGCTGAAGGCCTCGCGCGCCTCGGGCGACCGTAGCCGCTCCTTGAAAAGGCTGACCTCCTTGTCCATGAGGGCAACGATCTCGTCGGGCGATCCGCGCATCAGCCGCCGCGACTCGGCAACCGCCTCGGCCGGAAGCGCGGCGATTTCGCGGGCGGCCTTCATCGCCGCCGTGTCGACGTCGGGTGGCGCAACGACGGTGTTGACCAGGCCGCAGGCCTGCGCCGCGGTGGCGTCGAACGGGCGGCCCATCACCAGAAGCGCGAATGCGCGGCGATGCCCCATCAGTCCCGGAGCCAGCAGGCTTGAGGCGGCTTCCGGAATGAGCCCGAGACTGACGAAGGGCGTTGAGAATCGGGCGTTGGCGCCGGCGACCACGTAGTCGCAATGAAGCAGCATGGTGGTGCCCAGACCCACGGCCACACCCTGAACCGCGGCGACGAGGGGTTGCTTGGATCGAGCGAGCGCGTGAAGAAAGCGGACCGTATTCGCTCCCAGCCCTTCGCCGGATTCCGCCGCCTTCAAGAAATCGGCAAGGTCGTTGCCCGCGGTGAACGTGCCGGGCCGGCCTGCGATGACAACGCAGCGAATTTTTGCATGCGCGCTGGCATCCTCGATCGCAGCCGCCATCGCCTCGTACATCGCGGCTGTCAGGGCGTTCTTCTTGTCGGGGCGGTTCATCCGCACGGTTCGGATCGGCCCGTCATCGGAAACCTGTATGTGAATGCTCATGCTGTCAGCGCGGCATCGGCGCCATTCACGCCGTCAGCCCCCTCCGTAATGGCGCGCTCCAGGCCGGGTGCCTGCACCGCGATATTTTCAGCGAAGTAGCGTGCGACGGCAACCCGCGAGGCGGGCTCCCCGTTGGCAATCCGCAGTGCCGCCATGGCCTCTTCCGCGAGCATGCAACCGCCGGAGGCCGTGCCGAACAGCCGTAGATAAGGTGTCGCCCCGGCGAGCGCGGACTGCGGCTCCTTCTCGACCTTGCTCAAGAGCCAGGTCGTCGCGCGCTCGAGGCTGTCGACCGCTTCGCCGAGCCGCGCGCCTGTTGCGCCGAACGCGGGATCGTTCGCGGCCTGCACGGCCTCTGCCGTGGCGCGCAACTCGTCGAGATAGGCACGAACCACGGCTCCGCCGGACAGCGGCACCTTGCGCATCGCGAGATCGATCGCCTGGATGCCGTTGGTGCCTTCGTAGATCGCGGCGATCCGCGCGTCACGAAGGTGCTGGGCCGCGCCGGTTTCCTCGATGAAGCCCATGCCGCCGTGCACCTGCACGCCGAGCGAGGCGACCTCGATGCCGATGTCGGTGGAGAATGCCTTGGCGATGGGCGTGAGCAGCGCCGCGCGCCCGTCCGCGGCCTTGGCGTCGTCGTTCTTGCCGTGGCTGCTGTCGATTGCGCCCGCCGTGGCGTAGCAGATCGCCCGCGCGGCTCGCGTGAGCGCGCGCATCGTCATCAGCATGCGCTTGACGTCGGGGTGCTCGATGATCGCGCTCGATCCTGATGCTGCACCGGCGGCCCGGCCCTGTTTGCGCTCGCGGGCATATTGCAAGGCCTGCTGCGTCGCGCGCTCGGCGATGCCGACGCCCTGCAGGCCGACCGAGAGCCGGGCGAGGTTCATCATGGTGAACATGCAGGCAAGGCCGCGGTTCTCTTCGCCGACCAGATAGCCCACCGCGCCGCCATGATCGCCATAGACCATCGTGCAGGTGGGAGAGGCGTGAATGCCGAGCTTGTGCTCGATTCCACTGGCGCGAACATCGTTTTGCCCGCCCAAAGAGCCGTCTTTGTTGACCAGCAGCTTTGGCACCAGGAACAGGGAGATGCCCTTGTTCCCGGCGGGTGCGTCGGGAAGACGCGCCAGCACGAAATGTATGATGTTGTCGGTGAGGTCGTGCTCGCCGTAGGTGATGAAGATTTTCTGCCCCGAAATGCGGTAGGTGCCATCGCCATGCCGCACCGCCTTGGTGCGGAGCGCGCCGACGTCGGAGCCCGCCTGCGGCTCGGTGAGTTCCATCGTGCCCATCCATTCGCCGGACACGAGCCTTCGCAAATACGTCTGCTTGAGATCCTCGGAGCCGTAGTTCGCGAGCGCCTCGGCCGCGCCCATCGTCAGCACCGGGCCGATACCGAAGGCCATCGAGGCCGAATTCCACATCTCGATGCAGGCGGCGTTGAGCGCATGCGGCAGCGCCTGGCCGCCCCACTGCGCGGGCAGCGAAACGGCGTTCCAGCCGGCGCCGGCCCAAGAGCGATAGGCGTCCTTCCAACCGGGGGGCGTCTTTACGGCTCCGTCCTTGAACGGCGTGCCGTGTTTGTCGCCTACGGCGTTGAGCGGCGCCAGCACGTCGGCCGCGAACCGGCCGGCTTCTTCCAGCACGGCATCGACATCGTCGGCGCCAAGCTCGCCACCCTGCGCCAGGGTGCGTGAAAGCCCCGCGCCGTGCTTCAGCGTGAAGGCGATATCGGCAACGGGTGCACGGTATGTCACGAGGGTTCCTTGCTATTGCGACGCCGATAGCTCCGACGGTGAGCGTGTCTCTAGCGCCAGCGTGGCGAGCAGCACAGTGCTCTTCACCCGCATTAATGCCTCCAGGTCATTTCGCGAGGCTCAGCGTAGCTGCATGGCTTAGCCCGATCCAGCGTTCCAGCGGCTATTTCAGCCCAAGCGCAGCGGGTGCTAGAACGGCTGCCGCACGCCTCGCATCCGCCCATCGAACAGAATGTTTCCATGAAAAACATGCCGATCTATGAAGCGCTGGCCCAGGCCTTCGCTGCCGAAGGTGTCGACACCCATTTCACGCTGATGGGCGACGGCAACATGCACTGGGCTGCCGCCATGAAGAATCTCGACGGCATGGGCTCGTACTTTGCCCGCCACGAGCATTGCGCCTGCGCGGCCGCGATGGGCTATCACATGGCCACTGGCAAGGTTGGCGTCGCGTCCGTCACCTGCGGACCGGGCTTCACGCAGATCATGACCGCGCTCGCGGGCGCCGCCCAGGGTCACATTCCGATGGTGGTGTTTGCCGGTGAATCGCCGATCAATGCCAAATGGTATAACCAGTACATCGAGCAGGCGCCGTTCGCTCACGCCGCCGGCGCGCACTACATCTCCGCGCACAGCCCGCAGCGCATGTATCAATATGTCCGCGAGGCCTTCCACACGGCGCGCGAGAAGCGAATGCCTGTCGTGATCGGCGTGCCTTACGATCTGCAGAAGCAGCCGATGCCGGATATAGGCAGCTATCAGTCTTCGACCCAGGTGATGCCGAGCGCCGAGCCGCTGTATCCGCATCCGCATCAGGTGGCGCAGCTGGCGGAGAAGCTCGCCAACGCCAAGTGCCCGATCGTCATTGCTGGCCGCGGCGCGGTGCGTTCGGGCGCGGCGGTGGAGATCGAGCAACTGGCCGATGCGGCAGGCGCGCTGCTCGCGACCACGCTGCCGGCGCGCGGCATGTTCGACCACAATCGGTTCTCGATCGGCATCTCGGGCGGCTACGCCAGCGACGTCGCGCGCGATGCGGGCGCGCAGGCCGATCTCGTGGTCACTTTCGGATCGAGCCTCAATTACTACACCGTCGATGGCGGCCACATGTATCCCAAGGCCGAGGTGGTGCAGGTCGACATTCATCCGCTCGGCCTTGCGCATGGCATGAAGTCCGGGGATCTGCATCTGCGCGCCGACGCCAGGCTCGCCGCCGTTGAGACGCTCAAGGCGTTGCGCGCGAAGGGCAGGGCCAAGGCCAGCATTCGCTCGCCCGAACTGGCGAAGCGGATCAAGGAGGAGCCGGCCGACAGCGCGCATTTCCCCGCCGAGCCGGGCGTGCTCGATCCGCGCCGTGTGATCGACGAGCTCGATCGCATCGTCCCGAAGGATTGGGACAGCGTCAGCGGATCGGGCCACCAATCCTATTTTCATTCCGTGATGCGCGGGCGGAAGCCGGAGAACTATCATGTGATCCGCGAATTCGGCGCTATCGGCAACGGCCTTCCGTTCTCGATCGGGGTCGCTGCCGCCCGCAAGGACGGCAAGACCGTGCTGTTCGACGGCGACGGCGGATTCCTGATGCACGTGCAGGAGCTGGAGATGGTCCAACGGCACGGGCTGAAGGTGCTGTTCGTCATCCTCAACGACGGCGCCTATGGTTCGGAGATCCACAAGCTCCGCCTCGATGGCGTGGATGACTCGGGCGCGATCTTCGGGCGCACGGACCTCGCTGCGATCGCAAAGGGTTTCGGCCTGCGTGGCACGACGGTGACCGACGTGAGCCAGTTCCGGCTGCTGTTCGACGCCTACCAGGCGCAGGATATCGCGGAGGTCTGGAACGTCCATATCTCCGACCAGGTGATGAACCCCAGCACCCGGCGGCAGCTCGGCCGGGGCCACGGCAAGATGTAAGTCGGGGACTGATTCAGCTTTGCGCAGGGTTTCATTGAACTGGCCGGGGGGCGGCCGTCATTTGAGCGATTGGCGCGAGTCGTTGAATGTGGACCCGTAAGCTTGATAAGGCGGTCTCTAGGAAATCAGGCCATCACATGGGGGTGTTCATGTCGATAGGTGATTTAAACTCATTTAGGGCCTGTCTTCAGTTAGGGATTCCCAAATCAGTTTTTCTGTGACTCATGGGCGGTCGGCTTGAGGAGCGGACTGGTATTCGGCGGTGGCGCGGAATGGGTGCTGACGAACAACATCTCGCTGCGCGCCGAATATCTGCGCTATGTCTTTGGCTCCAGCGAGGGGCCGACCCGATTTACACCCGGCAGCATCACAGGCACCACCGGCACCACCAGCAACTGACCTGACCTGGCTTTTTTGAACCAAGCGTTGTGAGAGAATAGCTTGGAAAGGAGCCAGCCATGCCGACGAAGAGGTTCAGCGCGGAGCAGATTGTGACGCTGCTTCGCCAGATTGAAGTGTCGATGGCGCAGGGCAA
>SHVN01000045.1 GCA_009694215.1 Xanthobacteraceae bacterium | reverse complement strand
GCCACATCGAGCGCGGTCAGCACGGCTCGGAGGTCGGCAAGCTCGACGTCCAGCCTGTAGTTTGCGGGATCGCTGTCATAGCCGGACAGGCCGCGGCCGCGATAATCGATCGCCAGGACGCGGCGCGGGGTTTCCGGATGGGACGCGAGCGCCAACGCCAGTTCGTCGAAATCGGCGGCGGTGCGGGTCAATCCTGGCAGGCATACGACCGGCAGGTTCGGCGCAAGGCGGGGCCCGTAGCAGCGCGCGTGCAGCTTCAGCCCATCGGGGGCGGTGACAAAGACGCTGCTCGCTCCCCCGCCTGCAGAGCCTGAGTCCGCCATGAATGTCCCCCGTCGCGACTGCCGATGATCGGGACAAGTTTGCCCGAGAATCGACGACCGAGACCAGCCTAATTGGTCTCCGATCCGCGCCGCAGATCCGCTTCGATCATCAGGCGGGAGGTGCCGCCGAAGCGGACGCGATAGACTTGGAAGTTCTCCATGACGCGCTGGATGTAGTTGCGCGTCTCCGAGAACGGGATGCGCTCCACCCAGTCGATCGGATCGACCTTGGGATTGCGCGGATCGCCGTACTTCGCGAGCCATTCCTTCACGCGGCCGCGGCCGGCGTTATAGGCGGCAAAGGCCATGATGTAGGAGCCGCGGTAGTCCTTGATGACGTCGCCGAGCTCGGCCGAGCCGAACTGAACATTGTAGGGCATGTCGCTCAGCAGGCGCTTCTGGTCGAAGGTGGCGTTGAATTTCTTGGCGATGTATTTGCCGGCCGGCGGCGTGACCTGCATCAATCCGAGCGCGTTGGCGCTCGATATGGTTTTCGGATTGAACCAGCTTTCCTGCCGCACGATCGAATAGACCAGCGCCGGATCGACCGGCGGCCCCAGTGGCGTGTAGTAGGGCACGCCGATGGTGGGGTAGGCGGCATGGTCGAGCGCGTAGCCGCGCGCGAGCGCAAGCTTGCCGATCAGCAGCATGCCGCGGGCGTCGCGATACTTCGCGGTCAATTCCGCCATGACGACGAGCGTGGCGATGTCGGTCGACTTGTCGCCGAGATCGGCCATCATGGTCCAGGCGAGGTCGCGGGCCTCGACGGCGTAGAGCAACTCGGCCGCCTTCACGAGGTCCGATGACATCGCCTTGTTTCGCTCGGCGCCGGTCGGGGCGGGGAAGGGATTGAGGACAAGTTCGCCGAGGCCTGCCTTGGCGCGGGCGATCTGGCCGTAGTAGGCGGTCGGATAGCGCGCCGCCTCCTGGTAGGCCTGCCGCGCCTCCTGGGTGCGCTTGAGGGCCTCGGCCGCGCGGCCGGTCCAGTAGGCGCCGCGGGCGAGCGAAATCGGGTTGTCGCTGCCCTCGGTGATCTTGACGAAATGGGCGTGAGCGGTCGACGGATCGTTCAGATAGCGCATCGCGATCCAGCCGCACATGAACTGGTGCTCGGTGCGATAGTTGCTGCTGTCCGGCGGCGTCGCGCCGTGGACTACGGCGTAGGCGTCCTTGGGATTGCCTTCATCGAGGAGCTTGCGGGCGAGCGTCCGGCGCTCCATCCACCATTCGTCGAGGTCGTGGCTCTTGTCGAGCGGATTGGGGACGGTCTTGATCAGCTTGACCGCCTCGGCGGTTTCGTCGGCGCGCCGCAGCATCTGGATGCGGGCGAGCTTGTAGCCGATGTCGTCGCGGGCCGCGGCCGGCACCGCGTCGAGGGCGGCCTTGTTGCCGCCCTTGATGAGCATCGCGATGCGCGCCTTGGCGATCAGCGGCTCATTGCCGCCGAGCCGCGTTGCGGCGCGCACGCCCGCTTCGGTGTCGTCTTTTTCATAGAGCCGGCGGTCCATGCGGGCCTTGTGATCGGCGCGCGTCAGGAATTCGCCGAAGGTCTCGGTGATCTTGGTTTCGACGTCCTGCGAGAAGGTGTCGTAGCGCCAGGCTTCGCGCAGCTGGCCTTCCGCGTCCTTGCGGTTGCCGCTGGCGAGGTGGACGCGGGCCAGCGCGAAGCGGCCTTTGGCGGATAGCGGCGGGGACTGTGCGAAATAGGCCTGCACCTGCGCGTTCGGCGGCTGCTCCTGGAACGCCACGGCCTCGGCCTTGCGGCGCAAGGTGACGATGCTGGGCCAGTCAGGGTTGGCGGCGATGAAGGCTGCGTAGCGGGAGAAATCAGCGCCGGAATCGTCGCTGCGCAGGATCACCCATTCGACGAGTTTCTTGGCGGCGGGATCGGAGATGTTCTTTCTGATCTCGTTGGCCTCGGCCTGCTTGCGGTTGCGCACCATCTCGACGGCGCGCTTGACGGCGGTGACGTCGATCGCAGCCGCGGTGATGATGGTGTTGGCCGGTGCCGGGATCGCGCTCGGCTGACCGGTTGGGGCGGCCGCTGGCGCGGCGCCGTCCGCTTTCGGCAGCGCAGGCTTCAGTGCGGCGGCGACCGGCGGCGCCAGCGCCCCGGCGGCCTTTGCCGCGGATTTCTTGTCCTTGTCTGGCTTGGCCGCGGCCTTCTTGCCTTTCTCCGGTTTGGCGACGGCTTGTGCCTTTGCGTCGGACTTGGCTTTTGCTTCAGCCTTGGCCTTCGCGTCAGCCTTGGCCTTCGCGTCGGTCTTCGCCTTCGCGTCGGCTTTTTCCTTGTCCGTGGCGGCGGGTTTCGCGGTGTCGGCCTGCGCGACAACCAGCGGCTGGGGGCCCGCGGGTGCGGCAGCCGAGGGACCGGCGATCGCCAGCAGAGCGGCAGCGACAAGAGGCCACAGCGCTGCGGCCGAAGTTGCCTGAACGCGAATCCGTGAAGGCCGAACCTGCGGCGCCTGCAATGGGCTGTCCCTTCGTGCGGTTAGGCTCATCATTCCCCGTTCCCGGCGGTATCTATTCCATTGATAACATTGACGAAAGGAAGATCGCCCGGAAACGCGGCCACACCAGGGCGCAATCATCGATTGGAAGAATGAAGCCGACGTTATCAGGACGCGGCTCTTTCATCGACCAAGCCGAGCCGATATTTTGTTGGTATCCTGACGCGTGGGCGTCCGCCGGGTCGCCGCAACAGTGAATCGAGGAATGCCATGGCCGCCAAGACGAGGTTCCGGGGATCGTTTACCGCGCTCGTCACGCCGTTCAAGAACGGTTCGGTGGACGAAAAGGCGTTCCGGGAACTCGTCGACTGGCAGATCTCCGAGGGCACCAACGGTCTCGTGCCGGTCGGCACCACGGGCGAAAGTCCGACGCTGACCCACCAGGAGCACGAGCAGGTCGTGGAGTGGTGCGTGGACCAGGCCAAGGGCCGGGTTCCGGTGGTTGCCGGCGCGGGCTCCAACTCGACCGCCGAGGCGGTGAGTCTCGCCAAGCACGCCGACAAGGCCGGCGCCGACGCGGTGCTGGTGGTGACGCCCTACTACAACAAGCCGACCCAGGAGGGGCTCTACCAGCACTTCAAGGCGATCAACGACGCCATCGGCATCCCGATCATCATGTACAATATTCCCGCCCGCTCGATCGTCGACATCAATGTCGACACCATGAAGCGGCTTTATGAGTTGCCAAACATCGCCGGCGTGAAGGACGCCACCGCCAACATGGCGCGGGTGTCGCAGCAGCGCATGACGATGGGCGAGGACTTCAACCAGCTCTCCGGCGAGGACATCACGGCGCTGGGCTTCAATGCGCACGGCGGCCACGGCTGCATCTCGGTGACCTCGAACGTGGCGCCGCGGCTTTGCTCGGAATTCCAGGCGGCTTGTCTGAAGGGCGACTACGCCACCGCGCGCAAGCTCCAGGACAAGCTTGCGCCATTGCACCTCAACCTGTTCGTCGAGACGAGTCCTGCGCCGATCAAGTATGCGATGTCGCTCCTCGGCAAGTGCAACAACACGCTGCGGCTGCCGATGGTGCCGGCCTCGGAGAAGGCGCAGGCCGCCGTGCGCGAGGCCATGGTTCACGCGGGCCTGATCAACTAGCCCGGTCGAGGCTGCCCACGCCTTAGAACCCTGCTAGGCTCCCATCATTGCCCACCCGGCACCAAGCCGGGGGGCCGCTGAGGGAGGGTTTCATGAGCAGCCAGCTGACCGACGAGGAATTGGCATCGGTGATGCCATCCGAATTGTGCACTTACGCCACGCCGATTCCGACCCAGATCGTTTCCAGCGACGAGTTCTATCCAGACCCGCAGAACGAGCGCCAGAAAGAGGTCGAGAACAGGCTCCTGGCGATGGCCGACGATCTAGGCGGCAAGCAGGGCCTCGATCGCCGCAAGTTCTTCCAGAGCGCGGCGGGGATGGCGGCGTCGTTCGTGGCGATGAACGAGGTTTACGGCAGCCTGTTCGACGTGAGCAAGGCCGAGGCCGCGACACCGGCGATGGCGCAGGAACGCGCCAATTCGATGAAAGATCAGATGATCATCGACATGCACACGCATTTCCTGCGTGACGACACGCGCATCCGCAGCTTCGTCAACCAGCGAAACGCCGTCGGCAAGGCCGGCTGGAATGCATCGCTGGCTGAAAAAGAGCAGACCATCGAGGATCTGAAGTACGGCAACTACATCAAGGAAATTTTCCTCGACAGCGATACCAAGATCGCGCTGATCTCGTCGGCGCCCTCCGACATCGAGCAGGACTGGTTCCTGACCAACGAACAGATGGCCGAGGCGCGCAAGAAGTTCAACGCGGGGTCAGGCACCAACCCGCGCTCCAAGCGGATGATGTCGCACATGATCTTCACGCCGGGCCAGCCGGGCTGGCTGGAGAAGCTCCAGGCCGGCCTCGAACTCAAGCCCGACAGCTGCAAGGGCTACACGGTCGGCGACAACACGCACAAGGACATCAGCCGCTATCCGTGGCGGATGGACGACCAGAAGGTCGCCTACAAGGGCTACGAGCTGATGGTGAAGGCAGGCATCAAGCAGGTCTGCATTCACAAGGGGCTGTTCGCGCCGGGCGTCGAGAAGCAATTCCCGAACCTGCGCGGCTTTGCCGACGTCGCCGACGTCGGACAGGCGGCGAAGGACTGGCCGCAGCTCAACTTCGTGATCTACCACTCGGCCTATCGCCACGTCGGCGGCAGCCCGAAGGTGGCGCTCGCCGAGTTCGAGCGCACCGGCCGCATCTCCTGGACTTCGGACCTTGCCGACATCCCGGAGCAGTACGGCGTGACGAACGTCTACGGCGACGTCGGACAGTTGTTCGCCCAGACCCTGGTCGCCGAGCCGAACGTCTGCGCCGCGCTGATGGGCATCCTGGTCCGAGGTCTCGGCGCCGATCACGTCAACTGGGGAACCGATGCGGTATGGACCGGCTCGCCGCAATGGCAGATCGAGGGCCTGCGGCGGCTCGAAATCCCCGAAGCCATGCAGAAGAAGCACGGCTTCAAACCGCTCGGCCCGGCCGACGGACCGGTGAAGACCGCGATCTTCTCCGGCAACAACGCCAAGCTCTACAACATCGACATCAAGCGGACGATGCAGGACCACAAGATCGACAACGTCACCAAGTGGAAAGAGGCCTACGAGAAGGAAGGGCCGGCGCGCTCGAACCTGCGCTACGGCTACGTGAT
This sequence comes from Xanthobacteraceae bacterium, assembly GCA_009694215.1. Lineage (GTDB taxonomy): Bacteria > Pseudomonadota > Alphaproteobacteria > Rhizobiales > Xanthobacteraceae > Z2-YC6860. The sequence continues at coordinate 17,312 of SHVN01000045.1, read as the reverse complement.
CCCGAACGGCCCGGTGGACTACTCGGTGTTTGCCTAGGCGATCGGTTACGCCGATTGCAACGCCCCGGCCATTGCGGCCGGGGCGTTTTCATTTCATCGCCCGAACACGAGCACCGTGCCGGACACCAGCAGCAGAACCAGCACGACCTTGCGGAACTGCGCCTCGTCGAGCCGGCCGTAGAGCCTCCAGCCAAGCCAGCATCCCGCGATCAAGGCGGGGAGGCCGAGCGGGAACAGCCAATAGGTGTCGGGCGGGATTTCGCCCCGTCCGCCGAGCCAGGCGCCGCACATGACAAAGCTCGCGACGCCAACCGGCTGGAACACCGCGCGCTGGCGGTCGCGCGGGCCGCCGCGCAACTGGCACCAGATCGTGGCAAACACCCCGGCAAGCCCGGTGGTGCCGCCGAGCAGGCCATTGACGAAGCCCGCGCCGACGTCGGCGGGAATTCCGCCCGCGGTGAGAGGTTTCATCGCCGGACGCACCAGGCCGTAAAGACTGTAGATGACCAGAAGCGCGCCCACGCCGGTGCGCAGGTGTGTCGGATTGGCCGCAGTCAGGATCGCGATGCCGATCGGGATGCCCAAGGCCGAGCCCAGCACCATCGGCCAGATGCGGGGCCAATCGAGAGCGCCCCGTTGAACCCAGACGGCGTAGCTCTGCACCAGGAAGCCGAACGCCAGGATCATGGTCACGGTCTGCACCGGCGTCAGAATGTAGAGCCAGATGCCCGAGGCGACGAGGCCGAAGGCGAATCCGGCGAGGCCCACCACGGTCGCTGCGACGAAGGTCGAGAGCAGGAAAATGGCGGCAAACAGCGTCGGATCGAGACCGCGGATCATGAATTTGCTTGATGAGTTTGCGCGCCGGGGTTTGTGGGCGGGCGAGGCGAGTGGGGAAGAAGGCGGTGGCTCCGATCAATTCATGATATGGAACTCCGAACCGACAATCATCCACATTCCGCCGTGCCCAGTATCGGACAATGATGGCCGCGAAAGCCGATCCCAGATTTAAGATCGTCGCCGACAACCGCAAGGCGCGGTTCAACTATGCTATCGGCGAGGTGTTCGAGGCCGGCATCATGCTCACCGGCAGCGAGGTGAAGTCGATGCGCGCCGGCCGGAGCAGCATCGCCGAGTCCTACGCGGGCGCCCGCGACGGCGAGCTGTGGCTCTTCAACTCTAACATCTCGGAATACAAGCAGGCCGGACGCTTCAATCACGCGCCCAAGCGGCCGCGCAAGCTCCTGCTGCACAAGCGCCAGATCAACAAGCTGATCGGCGCGGTCGAGCGCGAGGGCATGACGGTCGTGCCGCTGAAGCTTTATTTCAACGACAAGGGCCGCGCCAAGATCGAGATCGCGCTCGCCAAGGGCAAGAAGCTGCACGACAAGCGCGCCTCCGAGAAGGAGCGCGACTGGACGCGCGAGCGCGGCCGGCTGATGCGGCAAAAGGAGTGAAAATGGCCGAACGTCTGATCGGAATGCTGATCTTTCCGCGGCTCACGCAGCTCGATATGACGGGCCCTTACGAGGTTCTGGCGCGGCTACCGAACACCAAGGTGCATCTCGTCGCGCACGGCATGGCGCCGGTGAAGACCGATCGCGGCATGGAGATCGTGCCGACCGTGACCCTGGCCGATTGCCCGCAGCTCGATCTCGTCATGGTGCCCGGTGGCCCAGGCCAGCAGGACCTGATGGAAGATGCGGCGGTGCTGGAGTTCCTGCGCAAGCAGGCGGCGGGCGCGAAATACGTGACATCCGTTTGCACCGGCTCGCTGGTGCTGGGCGCGGCGGGACTGCTCAAGGGCAGGCGCGCCACCTGCCATTGGGCGGCGATCGAGCATCTCAAGGCCCTCGGCGCGATCCCGGTGAACGAGCGCGTCGTCATGGACGGCAACGTCATCACAGGCGCGGGCGTGGCCTCCGGGATCGACTTCGCGCTCGCGGTCGCGGCCCTTCTCGAAGGCGAAGACGTGGCGCAGCAGATCCAATTGCAGATCGAGTACGATCCGTCACCGCCGTTTCATTCGGGCTCGACCAGGACCGCGTCGCCGGCGACAGTTGCGCTGCTGCGGAGCCGAGGCGCTGCGCTGAACGAGCAGCGGCGCGCGGTCGCCGAGCGTGTAGGCAAGAAACTGGGTGTGTAGCGCATGATCCCGAAAAGTGGGTACCGATTTTCGGATAAGATCATGCGCAAGGGCAAGTAGAGGTCGCGATGGCTGTTCCGACAAAACTCGATCACTGCGTCATCCATGTCTCGGACTGGGAACGCTCGAACGCCTTCTACCGCGACGTGATGGGCGCGGAGCTGGTCGCGCGGCCGGTGGGCTGGGCCTATCGCTTCGGCGACAAGCAGATCAACGTGCATGGCAAGGGCGTCAGCCCCGCCGAGGTGGCGCGGCTGCCGGTGCAACCGGGCAACAGCGATCTGTGCTTCGAGTGGTCGGGCCCGATCGAGGATGCCATCGCACATCTGAAAAAGCACAACGTGCCGATTCACGCCGGTCCGATGCAGCGGTTCGGCGCCAAGGGGCAGGGCACCAGCGTCTATTTCCGCGATCCGGACGGGTCGCTGATGGAATTCATGTCGTACGGGCGCTAGACGATGGCCGAGGCGTTGCACGATCCCAATGTGCTGCCGGACGACCTGCCGGTGCCGCAGGACGACGGTGCGGCGCGCCATCTCGCCGGCATGAAGCTTCCCGACATGCCGCTCCCCGCGACCGACGGCGCCGAGGTCAATCTGTCGAGGCTCAAGGGCCGCACCGTCGTCTATGTGTATCCGCGGACCGGGCGGCCCGGGCAGGCGCTGCCGACGGGCTGGGACGCCATCCCCGGCGCGCGCGGCTGCACGCCGCAGTCCTGCGGCTTCCGCGACCATTCCGCCGAGATGAAGCGGCTTGGCGTGGCGGCGCTATTCGGGCTTTCCACCCAGGTTACGGCCTACCAGCGCGAGGTCGCGGAACGGCTGCATCTGCCGTTTTGGATCCTGTCGGACGCGGACTTGAAGTTGACCCGCGCGATGAGGCTGCCGACCTTCGCGGTCGACGGCATGACGCTGATCCGGCGCATGGCCTGGGTGATCGACGATGGCGTTCTGACCAAGGTGTTCTATCCGGTGTTCCCGCCGGACCGGAGCGCGCAGGAGGTCGTTGCCTTGCTTCAGGCGTCGAGATAGCCGCGCACCGCTCTGAACACCGCGCGGAACATGTCAGGTGTCAGCACGCCCGTGTTGGTGTTGTAGCGCGAGCAGTGGTAGCTGCTGAACAAGGCGAGCGTGCCGATTTTGGCCTTGCCGCCGTGGCTGAACGGCGCCGCCGCGCGCCTGGCGCCCAGCGCCTTCACCGTGGTCTCGTGGGCGATGCGGCCGAGCGCGACGATGGCGCGCAACTTTGACATCTCCGCCATCGTCGGGACGAGATATTCGCGGCAGGTGTTGATTTCCGCAGGCGTCGGCTTGTTTTGCGGAGGCACGCAGCGCACGCCGTTGGTGATGCGCGCGTCGATCAGTTCAAGCGTGTCGTCCGGCCGCGCCTCGAACGTGCCGCGGGCGAATCCGAATTCCTTCAGCGTGGCGTAGAGCAGATCGCCGGCAAAATCGCCGGTGAACGGCCGCCCGGTGCGGTTGGCGCCGCGAAGCCCCGGTGCCAGGCCAACGATCAGCAGGCGTGCGTCAGGCGGTCCGAACGAGGGGACCGGCGCGTTGAACCATGTGGGCTCGCGCTCGCGCCACGTCTGACGGAACGCCACAAGCCTTGGGCAGCGTGGACAGTTGCGGCCCGCTTTGCCGGTACGGCTGGCCAGAACTGGTGACATGACCGGCGATCTTGAGGCAAGGGGCCCGCCCGATCAATCCTTGAAATCGACGTCGGCGCCGGCCGGCGTACGCTCCGGCGTCGTCGGGCTACGTTGCAGGAATTGCGGCGTGTGCTGGCGCTCGCCGCGCGGCTCGCGGGTCATGTCGCGGGCGGGGCGATCGGAGGGATCGCGGCCGATCTGCTGGCGCAGTTCGACGATGTCGACGAAGACGTCAGCCTGGCGGCGAAGCTCGTCGGCCACCATCGGTGGCTGCGTCGAGATGGTCGAAATCACGGTCACTCGCACGCCGCGGCGCTGCACCGCTTCGACCAGCGAGCGGAAGTCGCCGTCGCCGGAGAACAGCACCATGTGGTCGATGTTGGGGGCAAGCTCCATCGCATCGACCGCGAGCTCGATGTCCATGTTGCCCTTGACCTTGCGGCGGCCGGTCTGGTCGACGAATTCCTTGGTGGCCTTGGTGACGACCGAGTAGCCGTTGTAGTCGAGCCAGTCGATCAGCGGGCGGATCGAGGAATACTCCTGATCCTCGATCACGGCGGTGTAATAGAACGCCCGCAACAGATTGCCGCGCGACTGGAATTCGCGGAGCAGCCGCTTGTAGTCGATGTCGAATCCGAGCGACTTGGCGGTGGCGTAAAGATTGGCGCCGTCAATGAAAAGCGCGATTTTCTCGACTTGAGCGGACATGATTCCTCGTTCGCAAATGAGACTCACCGCCTTGGGGGGCGGTGTCCCGGCACAAATGCCGGGAAATGGGTTGTGGACCGTCGTTGTCGGGACCGATCAGCAAGATGTCGCGCAAAATGCAGTCGCAACCATCCTAAAATGACAAATCTTCCCTGAAAAATAGCAATTCCGGCATGCCAGTTAAGTTCCTCGCGTTGACTAACAAAGCTCGGTGTAGCGGGCAAGTAAGGCATGATAACGGGCAGGGAAGGGATGCGGACTTGCGCTTTTGGTCGCAGGAGGCTACCTACACGCCATCATTTCAGGACAACGCCACGTTGTAGGAGCCCCGAGCCCATGGCCCGTGTCACCGTCGAAGACTGCATCGACAAGGTTGAAAACCGCTTCGATCTCGTGCTGCTCGCGAGTCATCGCGCCCGCATGATCTCGTCGGGTTCCCAGATCACCATCGACCGCGACAACGACAAGAACCCGGTCGTATCGCTGCGCGAGATCGCCGAAACGACCGTTTCGCCGGGGGATCTGAAGGAAGACCTGATCCATTCGCTGCAGAAATACGTCGAGGTCGATGAGCCCGAGTCCGACGATGTGCTGCTCATTGCCGGCGGTGGCGGATCGGTCGATTCCGACGACAGCCAGGTGGTGGCCGAGCACATGAGCGAGGAAGAACTGCTCAAGGGCCTGGAAGGCCTCGCTCCCCCCGAAGAACAGCCCGAACCCGACGACGCGGAATAGCGCTTTCGCAAGGGGTTCCAGGCGGCCCGGTGATCCCGGGCCGTTTGCGTTTCATGAACTGCTTTGGGAGCGCGGCCTTGCGAAGCCGTCGAATCCCCGTGATATCCTGATCTTGGGAAGCTCGCCGGCGCGTGCCCGAAGACGAATGTTCCAGCAGCCGGCGGTCGCGGTCGCGTCATGGCCCGTTCGAAGACCGATCTGCCGCGCATGCAGAACCCCGCCAGAGGCCGGGTGCCGCTCGAACTTGGCTTGAAGGCCGCAGCTCAAGCTGTTGGCAGGCCTGAAAAAACCCAAAAATCGGCCGCGATGATGCGGCAATACGATCTGATCGAGCGGGTTCGCCAATACAACCCGAACACCGACGAGGCGCTGCTCAACCGCGCCTATGTTTACGCCATGAAGGCCCACGGCGAGCAGAAGCGCGCCTCCGGCGATCCGTACTTTTCTCATCCGCTCGAGGTCGCGGCGATCCTGACCGACCTCAAGCTCGACGATGCCACGATCGCGGCGGCGCTCCTGCACGACACCATCGAGGACACGCCCACCACGCGCGCGGAGATCGACCAGATCTTCGGCCCCGACATCGGTCATCTGGTCGAAGGCCTCACCAAGCTGAAGCGGCTCGATCTCGTTTCGCGAGAAGCCAAGCAGGCCGAGAATCTGCGCAAGCTTCTGCTCGCCATCGCCGACGACGTGCGGGTGCTGCTGGTCAAGCTCGCCGACCGGCTGCACAACATGCGCACGCTTGAGCACATGCCGCCGGAAGGGCGCACGCGCATCGCCCAGGAAACGCTCGATATCTACGCGCCGCTCGCGGGCCGCATGGGCATGCACAGCCTGCGGGAAGAGCTGGAGGACCTTGCGTTCCGCCAGCTCTATCCCGAGGCCAACCGCCTGGTCAGCGAGCGCCTCGACGAACTGGCCGACCGCCACAGCCATCTGATCGCCGAGATCGAGCAGCAGCTCACCCGTAAGCTCGCCGAATCCGGGACGACCGCGGTCGTCACCGGACGGCGCAAGCGACCGTATTCGATTTGGCGTAAGATGGAGCGCAAGTCCGTCGGCTTCGAGCAGCTTTCCGACATTTTCGGCTTCCGCGTCGTCGTCAAGACGCTCCGCGAGGTCTATCGCGCGCTCGGCATCGTCCACACCACCTGGCCGATGGTGCCGGGGCGGTTCAAGGACTACGTCTCGACGCCAAAGCAGAACGACTACCGCTCGCTGCACACCACCGTGATCGGGCCGGGCAACCAGCGCGTCGAGCTGCAGATCCGCACCGCGGACATGCACGAGATCGCCGAATACGGCATCGCCGCGCATGCGCTCTACAAGGACAGCGCGGATTCTCCGACCGAGATGCTGTCGCGCGAATCCAGGGCCTATGCCTGGCTCCGCCACACCGTCGAGCTCCTGGCGGAGGGCTCGAACCCAGAAGAGTTTCTCGAGCACACCAAGCTCGAACTGTTCCACGATCAGGTGTTCTGCTTCACCCCCAAGGGCAAGCTGATCGCGCTGCCGCGCAAAGCGACGCCGATCGATTTCGCCTATGCCGTCCACACCGACGTCGGCAATCACGCGGTCGGCTGCAAGATCAACGGCCAGATGGGGCCGCTCGTGTCTGAGCTCAACAACGGCGACGAGGTCGATATCATCACCTCCAAGGCGCAGACGTCGCCGCCGTCGGCCTGGGAATCGATCGTCATCACCGGCAAGGCGCGCCTGGCGATCCGCAGGGCCACGCGGAACGCGGTTCGCACGCAGTACGCAGCGCTGGGCCGGCGTATCGTCGAGCGGCTGATCCAGCGCGCCAAGCGCGAATATTCCGATGAGAAGCTCACGGGTGCGCTGCCGCGGTTGGCTCGCGCCTCGATCGACGACGTGTTCGCGGCGGTCGGACGCGGCGAGATGCGGCCCTCCGACGTCGGCCGCGCCATGTATCCCGACTACAAGGAGGAGCGCATCGCCGCGGTGCCGCCGCCGAAATCCGAGACCGGCTGGTTCGGGCTCAAGAAGGGCAAGGCGGTGAAGTTCAAGGTGCCGACGGCGGAGCAGACCGCGGCGTCGATCCCGATCCGCGGCATCAATTCCGATCTGCCGGTGCGCTTTGCGCCAAACGGTGGCGCGGTGCCGGGCGACCGTATCGTCGGCATCCTCAATCCCGGCGAGGGCATCACGATCTATCCGATCCAGTCGGCGGCGCTGAAGGCGTTCGAGGAGACGCCCGAACGCTGGCTCGACGTTCGCTGGGACATGGACGAGCGCACCCCGCAGCGCTTCCCGGCGCGGATCGAGGTGCAATCGGTGAACGAGCCGGGCACGCTCGCCCAGATCGCCCAGGTGATCGCCGAGAACGACGGCAACATCGACAACATCCGCATGACGCGGCGCTCGCCGGATTTCACCGACTGCATGATCGATCTCGAGGTCTATGACCTCAAGCACCTCAATGCCATCATAGCGCAATTGCGCGCCAAGAAGGTGGTGGCGGCCGCCGACCGGGTCACCGGGTGACGGCGGGAATCCTCGAAAGCGAAGGGCAGGGGGAGAACGTGCCGGAGGTTTCGTATCTTCGCCTGGGGGTCAACATCGACCACGTCGCTACCATCCGCAACGCCCGCGGCGGGCGGCATCCCGATCCGGTGCGCGCGGCGCGACTTGCCATCCATGCCGGCGCCGACGGCATCACCGCGCATCTGCGCGAGGACCGCCGCCACATCAGCGACGACGACATCGCCCGGCTCAAGGCCGAGATCGAGAAGCCGCTCAATCTCGAAATGGCGGCCACGGCCGAGATGATCGACATCGCGGTGCGCACCCGGCCGTATGCGGCCTGCCTCGTGCCTGAGCGGCGTGCCGAGCGCACGACCGAGGGCGGCCTCGACGCGGCCGGGACGCGCGGCGAACTCGGTCCCCGGATCGCGGCGCTGCGCGCGGCCAGCATTCGGGTTTCGCTGTTCATCGCCGCCGATCCGAAGCAGATCGAGACCGCTGCCGCGCTGGGCGCCCCGGTCATCGAGATCCACACCGGCGCCTGGTGTCACGCGCTGTCGGACGGCGACAAGGCTTTGGCCGACGCCGAATGGCGGCGCATCCGCGAGGGGGCGAAACTGGCAAGGCAGCTCGGCCTCGAGGTGCATGCCGGGCATGGGCTCGATTACGCCAGCGCTGAGACGATTGCGTCCCTGCCCGAGATCGTCGAGCTCAACATCGGCCACTTTCTCATCGGCGAGGCGGTGTTCACGAGCCTGCCGGCGACGGTCAAGGTCATGCGTGCCGCGATGGACAGCGGCCGCGCCAAGGCCGGCGCATGAGCTTCGCATGATTTTGGGTCTTGGCTCCGACATCACCGACGTTCGCCGCATCGCCAAGGTGATGGAGCGGCATGGCGACCGTTTTCTCACGCGCGTGTTCACCGACATCGAGCGCGCCAAGGCGGATCGCCGCAAGAACCGCGCGGAGACCTACGCCAAGCGCTTTGCCGCCAAGGAGGCCTGCGCCAAGGCGCTCGGCACCGGCATCCGGGGCGGAGTGTGGTGGCGCGACATGGGTGTGGTGAACATGCCCTCGGGACGGCCGACCATGGCGCTGACCGGGGGCGCGCGAAAGCGGCTCGATGCGCTGACGCCCAAGGGCTGGCAGGCGCAGATCGACATCACCATCACCGATGAGGGGTCGATGGCGGTTGCGTTCGTCGTCATCTCGGCCAATCCGGCCGAAAAGCCGCGCGCGAAGCGCCGCCGCTGAGGGCAGGCAGCCGTCACTCTGTCGCATATCTTTGCGTCCGTTGCGGCTGGCGCGGCGCTGCAAAAGCCTTAAATATGACAGGACTAGGCGGCCTCGGAATGTCTTGCCCGTGCCTCGCAGCTGCACTCCATATCTCGGAATAACATTTTGATAATATGAACAAAATTTAATCCTGGCGCGGCCGGAACGATGCCGTTTCGGTTGATTGCGCCTGTCTGCCCCAGCGGCTACAAGGCAACGGGGCTTTTGCCATGGACGAGAGGCCGATGAGTGTGACGAGCGGAGCACAGCGCAAAGAGGGCGGCGTCGGCGAATTCATCCGGCTCCTGGTCCATGCCGGCATCATTGCGCTGGTCATCCGCACCTTCCTGTTCCAGCCGTTCAACATTCCGTCCGGCTCGATGAAGGCGACGCTGCTGGTCGGAGACTACCTGTTCGTTTCGAAATATTCCTACGGCTACAGCCACTACTCGCTGCCGCTCTCGCCGAACCTGTTCTCCGGCCGGATCGGCGCCTTCAGCAAGCCTGAGCGCGGCGACGTCGTCGTGTTCCGCCTGCCGAAGGACGACAGCACCGACTACATCAAGCGGGTGATCGGGCTGCCGGGCGATTCCATCCAGATGATCGACGGCATTCTCAACATCAACGGCGCGCCTGTTCCGCGCGAGCGCATCGAGGATTTCATCGATGAGGACGAGGGCGGGCGCTCGACCCGGGTGCGGCGCTGGAAAGAGACATTGCCGAACGGCGTGAGCTACACCACGCTGGATCTGCCGTACAACCTGCAGGCCGACAACACCGAGGTCTATCGCGTTCCGGCCGACAACTACTTCATGATGGGCGACAACCGCCACAACTCGACCGACAGCCGCTTCCCGCAGGTCGGCTACGTGCCGTTCGAGAACATCGTCGGCCGCGCTCAATTGATCTTCTTCTCCGTTTACGAGGGTGAACGGGCGTGGGAGGTGTGGCGCTGGCCCTTCTCGGTGCGCTGGAGCCGGCTGTTCTCGATCGTGCGATGAGGCGCGGTGCCAAATCAGAGGCTCAGTCCGACGCCCCGAAGCCGGCGCCAAAGGTCAACGAACGCGCCGCCGCAATCGCGAACGATGCCAAGAAACCGGCTGTGCGGGCGAAACGCGGCGCCCGCAAGCGCGCCGTCGCCGCCAGCGTCCTGGAAAAGACCATCGGATATAAGTTCAAGGACCGCGACCTGCTTGAGCGCTCGCTGACCCATATCTCGGCGCTGGCCGGCGGCAACCGGGCCAACAGCTATCAGCGGCTGGAATTCCTCGGCGACCACGTGCTCGGGCTGATCATCTCCGACATGCTGTTCCGCGCGTTCCCCAAGGCCGACGAAGGCGAACTGTCGCGGCGGCTGGCCGATCTGGTGCGGCGCGAATCCTGCGCCGACGTGGCGCGCGCGATCGAACTCGGGGCGGCGCTCCGGCTTGGCGCCTCGGAGGCCAACGCGGGCGGGCGGATGCGGACCGCGATCCTCGCCGATGTCTGCGAGGCACTCATTGGCGCGGTCTATCTCGACGGCGGCTATGAGGACACAGCCAAGCTCGTCGAGCGGCTGTGGGGCGAGCGCATGCGCGCGCCGGTGCGCCCGCTGCGCGATCCGAAGACCATTCTGCAGGAATGGGCGCAGGCGCGCGGCCTGCCGACGCCGACCTACAAGGAGGTGGAGCGCACGGGCCCGCACCACGATCCGGAGTTTCGCGTCGCCGTGGCGCTGCCGAACCGCGACCCGGCCGAGGGTGTCGGCCGGTCGAAGCGCGTGGCCGAGCAGGCCGCAGCCGCGGCCATGCTCAATCGCGAGGGTGTCAGGACGGATCGCGCCGATGGATGACGAAGCCGCGAGCGCTCAGGCACCCGACGCAGCCGCCAGGCGCTGCGGCTTCATCGCGCTGATCGGGGCGCCCAATGCCGGCAAGTCGACGCTCATCAACGCGCTCGTCGGCAGCAAGGTCGCGATCGTCACGCCCAAGGTGCAGACCACGCGCACGCTCCTGCGCGGCATCGCCATGGAGGGTGCGGCCCAGCTCGTGTTCCTCGACACGCCGGGGATTTTCGCGCCGCGTCGGCGGCTCGACCGGGCCATGGTCACCGCCGCCTGGAGCGGCGCGCACGACGCCGACATCGTCGCGGTGCTGATCGACGCCAAGTCCGGCCTCAATGACGACGCGCAAGCGCTGCTGAAGAAGCTCAATGAGGTCCGCCAGCCGAAGGTGCTGATCCTCAACAAGGTCGATCTGGTGGAGAAGGCGAAACTGCTTGCCCTGGCGCAGGCGGCGAACGACGCGGCCAAATTCGAGGCGACCTTCATGATCTCCGCCACCAAAGGCGACGGGGTGGCGGATGTGCGCCAGTGGCTTGCGAGCCACGTGCCGCAGGGACCCTGGCACTATCCGGAAGACGAAGTCTCCGATGCGCCGGTCCGGCAGCTCGCCTCCGAGATCACGCGCGAGAAGCTTTACCTGAAGCTGCACCAGGAGCTGCCCTATCAGTCCACGGTCGAGACGGAGGCCTGGACCGAGCGCAAGGACGGGTCGGTGCGGATCGAGCAGACGATCTACGTCGAGCGCGACAGCCAGAAGAAGATCGTGCTCGGCAAGGGCGGCCAGTCGATCAAGGCGATCGGCGAGGTGTCGCGCCGCGAGTTGGCAGAACTGCTGGAGAAAAAAGTGCACCTGTTCTTGTTCGTGAAGGTGCGCGAGGGCTGGGGCGACGATCCGGAGCGCTACCGGCAGATGGGCCTGGAATTTCCCAAGGAATGAAGCTGCGATGATCGCGCGGGCTGGCATGGTCTCGGCGTTGGTGCTGGCGGGGAGCCTCGCCGCGACCTGGATCGCTTGGCCGCAGGATCGCGCTCCGCCGACGTCCCATGACGCCGGCGCCGCGGATGCCTCGCGTCAAACCGCGCTGGCGATCGACGATCCGCTCGCGGTGTTTGGTTATGTGCTCGACCAGTTGCCGGAGCACGTGCAGGTCACTCCGACCGAGAACTATTTCTACCTGCGCTTCACGCACCGGGGCGTGCCCTACACCGGCAATATCCGGCTCGCCGCCGCCGACCGCGACCAGGGCAAGGTGAATTTCGCCTACAGCGAGCAGCCGACCGACTGGAATCCCAATCCGAAGAACCATCAGGCGGTGCTGGGGCGCGAGCAGGGCGTCACCGTGGAGAAGGCCGGGCCGCTCACCTACCGCGTCGCATTCAGGGCCAAGGACGTGACTTTCGTCCTCAACGATCTGTCCAAGGTCAAGCCGCCGCCGGGAGCGATCAAGGCCGACGAACGGTTTCTCGGGCCGATCTTCGACGAGTCCGGATTGCGCTTTTTTCTCGTCTTCAATTCACGGCTGAACATCTTTCATTTCGTTCTCGACGAGATCGCGCCAGCTGCCGACCAGTTCGCCGCCGTCAAGGCGGGCGAGCCGATCCAGATCGGCAAGCGCACGGGCTTTGCCTTCTATCCATTCGAAGGCCGGAAGATCCTGATCGGCGTCCACGAGCGCCAGTCGCGGCTCAACACCACGCTCGACGGCCCGTTCGACCAGCTGCCGGAGAACTTCATTGAGGGCGAGGCGCTGCGCGAGGCGATCCTGGCGGCCGATCCCGGCGTCAAAGGTAAGATCGACCGGCTAGTCAATTTTTTCGACGGCTCCGGCCGCTACCTGATCCATCCCTATCTGCTCTACCGGGAGCCGGCCGACCTGATGGTGTTCGCGCGCTGCATCGCATCGAAAGCGGTTCCGGCGGCAGAACGGCCGCGCTGCTTCGTCATCTCCGACGACGAGGCGCAGCGAAAAAATCCAATGCCGCTGGCGCTCAAGAGGCGTTGAGCACTCAAGGATTCGGGACTAAGAGTCGCGGATGGAATGGACCGACGACGGCATCGTGCTGGGGACGCGGCGTCACGGCGAGGCCAACGCCATTGTCGAGGTGATGACGCGCGGCCACGGCCGCCATCTCGGCCTGGTGCGCGGTGGTGCGGGTTCGAGGCTGCGCCCGCTGCTGCAGCCCGGAAACACCGTGCGCGTGGTCTGGCGCGCGCGCCTGGACGAGCATCTCGGGCACTATGTGGTCGAGCCGCTGCGCCTGCATGGCGCCTCGCAGCTTGCGGCCTCGCATGTGGTCTACGGCGTCACGCATCTCGGTGCGCTGTGCCGACTCTTGCCAGAGCGCGACCCGCACCCGGAGGTGCACGACCATCTCGCGGCCATGCTGGAACATCTCGACGATCCGGCGACGGCGGGGATGGAGATGGTGCGCTTCGAGCTGCAGATGCTGGTCGAGCTGGGCTTTGGCCTGGACCTCGCCAGTTGCGCCGCGACCGGGACCGGGGATGATCTGGGCTTTGTGTCGCCGAAGTCCGGGCGTGCGGTTTCGCGCGTTGCCGCCGAGCCCTGGCAGGACCGGCTGTTCCGGCTGCCGGCGTTTCTTTCGGATGCCGTCACGCCGTCGCTGGACGACATCGCCGACGGCTTTGCGCTGACCGGATTTTTCCTCGCGCGCCATGTGCTGGAGCCGCGCGGGCTTACCTTCGCGGATGCCCGGGCGGGATTTGTCGCGGCCGTGCTGGGGCGGCGGCTTCCCGCGCGGGTTGCGCAGTAGACCGCCGCCGAGAGTGGCTTCGTTTGGGCCTTAGCGGTCGCTGCTCTTGCTGCTGCCCATATTCCAGCACCAAAGCTTGCCGCACTCCTGACGGACGCAGTTCGCCGGCACGGGTTCGCTCGCACGCGAAGCGGCGCTGGAAGCATACGACGCATTGGCTTTTTGACCGGCCGATGCCGCGATGCCGCTGGAGCTGCTGAGAATGGCGAAAAGGGCAGCCAGGCAAGCCACCTTGGACAGACTACGCACGTCACGCACTCCGTCGCCCTGGGGGGCTCTCCCAAGGCGCACTCGAAGCGCCACATTAACCAAAATGTGCCCTATCCGGGGCCCATTCCGAAAGCGGAAACGGTTTTTTTTGGAGGCAGAACTCACTGCTATATCAATCACTTGGAGGCCGGTTCTACCAGCGGCGGTAACGGCGATACGGCCTATGGACGCCGCCCGGACGCCGCCAGCACACCCGGCGGCTGCTGTAATAGCGATGCCGGCAGACATAGGCGACCTCATCCAGCACGCTGGTGTCGGCGATCGCCGCCCGGATTCCCGACGCGGTGCCAACGGTCATCGCGCTGGCGGGGACGATCGAGGCGCCTGCCACGATCGCCGAAGCGGCGGTCAACGAAAGAAGGATTTTGCGCATGAGACCCTCCTGGGGCTGTTGTGACCATTTTCTTGTTCGTACAGGCAATGCAACATCATTGAATGGCCTGTAGTTCCAATCATTTAAGCGCGGCCTCCTGAATTCAGCGTGGGTGTGCTGTTCATGTGAGGTTCATGGCGCCGGGCGTGCCGGCGATTTGCCGGTTCACATGGTCTGCGGCACGCCGGCTCGTCCCTTGTTCGCGCCGCCCGGCCGCTGTACCGATCCGCCATGGGTAAGCGGCTGATTCCTCCCGAACCTTCTGACGTCCAAGAGATCCAGCTGCGCACGGCGCTGGAGGAGCGCTATCTCGCCTACGCGCTCTCGACCATCATGCACCGGGCGCTGCCCGACGCGCGCGACGGGCTCAAGCCCGTGCACCGGCGGCTCCTGTTCGCGATGCGGCAGTTGCGGCTCGATCCCGGCCAGGCGTTCAAGAAATCCGCGCGCGTGGTCGGCGACGTCATCGGCAAATACCATCCGCATGGCGACCAGTCAGTCTACGACGCTTTGGTGCGGCTCGCGCAGGATTTCGCGCAGCGCTATCCGCTGGTTGACGGGCAGGGCAACTTCGGCAACATCGACGGCGATAACCCGGCCGCCATGCGCTACACCGAGTCGCGGATGACCGAGGTGGCGCGGCTGCTGCTGGACGGCATCGACGACGACGCGGTCGATTTCCGCCCGACCTACGACGGCAGCGAGAGTGAGCCCATCGTCCTGCCGGGCGCGTTCCCCAATCTGCTCGCCAACGGCTCGCAGGGCATCGCCGTCGGCATGGCGACCTCGATTCCGCCGCACAACGCGGCCGAGCTGTGCGACGCGGCGCTGTTCCTGATCGACAACCCGAATGCGCGCGCCAAGACGCTCTTGAAATACATCCCCGGTCCGGATTTTCCGACCGGAGGCATCATCATAGATACGCCGGCGGCGATCGCCGAGGCCTATGCCACCGGCCGCGGCTCGTTCCGCGTGCGCGCGCGCTGGAAGACAGAAGAAACTGGGCGCGGCACCTATCAGATCGTCGTCACGCAGATTCCCTGGCTCGTTCAGAAGACCCGGCTGATCGAGCGGATGGCGGAGCTGTTCAACGACAAGAAGCTTCCGTTGGTCGCAGAGTTTCGCGACGAGTCGACCGAGGACGTGCGCGTCGTCATCGAGCCGAAGTCGCGCGCGGTCGATGCCGGGCTGCTGATGGAGTCGTTGTTCAAGCTGACCGAGCTCGAATGCCGCATTCCGCTCAACATGAACGTGCTCTCCAAGGGCAAGGTGCCCAAGGTGATGGACCTGGCAGAGGTCCTGAAAGAGTGGCTCGACCACCGCCGCGAGGTGCTGATCCGCCGGTCCAAGCACCGGCTCGCGGAAATCGATCACCGCCTGGAAGTGCTGGGCGGTTTCCTGGTCGCCTATCTCAATCTCGACAAGGTGATCAAGATCATCCGCAACGAGGATGAGCCCAAGCCCGTCCTGATCAAGGCATTCAAGCTCTCCGAAGTGCAGGCCGACGCCATTCTCAACATGCGGCTGCGCAACTTGCGCAAGCTCGAGGAAATGGAGATCAAGACCGAGAACAAGGCGCTGCGCGAGGAAAAGGCGGCGGTCGAGAAGCTCATTCGTTCCGAGAAGGAGCAGTGGAAGACGGTCGCGGACCAGGTCAAGGCCGTGCGCGAGACCTTCGGCAAGAAGACGCCGCTCGGCAAGCGCCGCACCGATTTCGCCGAAGCGCCGGAGCACGACGAAGCGGCGATCGAAGAGGCGATGGTGGTGCGCGAGCCGATCACCGTCGTCGTTTCCGAGAAGGGCTGGATCCGCGCGCTGCGCGGCCATCAGGCCGACATTTCGGGCATCGCCTTCAAGACCGACGACGGGCCGAAGTTCGCGTTCCCGGCGGAGACCACCTCGAAGATCCTGGTGTTCGCCACCAACGGCCGCTTCTATACCATCGACGCCTCGAAGCTGCCGGGCGGGCGGGGGCACGGCGAGCCGGTGCGGCTCTACGCCGACATGGAGCAAGACGCGGAACTCATTTCCGCATTCCGCTATCAGGGCGGCCGCAAGTTCCTGGTGGCCAGCAAGACCGGACGCGGCTTCATCGTGGCCGAGGACGAAGTTCTCGCCAACACCCGCAAGGGCAAGCAGGTGCTCAATGTCAAGCCGCCGGACGCCGCACGCGCGGTCGCGCCGGTCGAGGGCGAGCTTGCGGCGGCAATCGGCGAGAACCGAAAGATGGTGATCTTCCCGCTCGATCAGGTGCCGGAGATGGCGCGCGGGCGCGGCGTCCGCCTGCAGCGTCACAAGGACGGCGGGCTCTCCGACGTGACGACGTTCAAGGGCAACGATGGCTTGAACTGGGTCGGGGACGGCGGCCGTACGTCCAATCTGTCGTTGAAGGAGCTCGCGGCCTGGCGCGGCAACCGCGGCGATGCCGGCCGGGTGCGGCCGGATCGCTTCCTCGCCAATCTGAAATTCGGTCGGCTTGCCGAGAACGGCAAGAGCGAGAACGGCAAGAACGGCGGCGGCGAGGGCAAGTAGGCGCCTTCGCGGTGCGGGCGTCAGGCCAGCGCGGCCACGTCGGCGTGCTGGCGCCGAAGAAGACGCCGAAGGCCGTGGTCGACAAGCTGAGCGCGGCGATCCGTGCGGCGGCCGGGCATAAGTCCGTGGTGGATCAATTCGCGGCGATCGGCACTGAGGCGCGCGGCAGCACGCCGGAGGAGTTCACCCGCTTCCTGCAGGCGGAAACCATGCGCTGGACCGAGGTGGTCCAGAAGGCCAACATCCGCGTCTCCAACTGACGATTGAGCCGGTCTCTTTTTGAGATTCAGGCTGCCGGCCGCGGCCAGCGGTCGTTATGCGCTTGAGGACACGGTTTTAATCCAATTTTGCAATTGCTAATTATTCGCAACAAGGGTAAGGTCGTTTCATCAGAAACTATTTTGGTGCCTGTCATGCTGGTCACGCCGTCGAAAACCACACTCGCATCGGACCCTGCGGTCCCCGGCGGCTGGCGCAACCCTCGCCAGCGGCCGTCGCTGGCGGAGGTGTTCGGCACTATCGCGACCAAGCCATC
>SHVN01000044.1 GCA_009694215.1 Xanthobacteraceae bacterium | reverse complement strand
TGAGCAGCACCGTATCGGCGGATGCGAGCGCGCGGCGCAGCGCCTCCATGCTGGAGACATCCGGCGGCGGGGCATCCGCCCGCGCCACCGCCCCGATCCGCACGGAGCCGATCGGGATCAGCGTTGCCTTGTCGGCGCGCTCGGCAGCGCTCAGTTCGTTGGCCCACTCGGTCGGCACCAGCACGACGTCGGCGTCGGTCTCGCCCGCCATCATGTTAGCACCTCACGCATCCCTAAATCATTGCTCGGCCGCGACACCCTGTCCATCTCGCCGCAAGGCCATAGGCTGCTATTATGGGCGTTCCAAGCCAAGGCTCAGCAGGGGCGCCATGGCCAGATCATCGAAAGCACGCCGCGGCGAATGGTGCTGCAATCCGGTTAGACCACGCTCACGCTCGACAAGGATGCTGGTAAGGCGATCCTGCAGCGCAAGCTGATGTTCTGGTCGCTCAAGCCTTTGGAGATGGCACTCGCCGACGTGAGCGAGATCGCGCTCGACGCCGGGCTCGACCGGGCCTCCGGAATCGAAGTCTGTAACACCATGCTGGTGTCGCGTGCGGGGGGCGGCTTGGGCGCTGTCGGCCGCAGACAAGAAGGACGCCCAGGCGACGGGCGCGGCGATCCGGGATTTCCTTGGGCTGAAGGTATAGGGCGGGCTCGGCCGCCCCGTCGCTCCGATTGGGCGCGCTGGCGTTCGGCTCAGTTCGCCTTGATGCCCGCCGCCGTCGTGATCTTCTCGTAGTCGGCGGTGATGTTCTTCAGAAAATCGCCGAACCTTGCGCCGCAGGTGCCGTCCGGGAACAGGCCTCCCTGCTCGAACTTCGCCTTCATCTCCGGGGTGTTCATCGCGCCGGTCAGCATGTCGGATATCTGCTTGATCGCGGCGGGCGGCGTCTTCGCCGGCGCGACGATGCCGTAGAAAATCTCGGCCTCGTATTTGACGATTCCGGTTTCCTCCATGATAGGCACGCCGGGCAGAACGGCAAGCCGCTTCGGCGAGGTGGTGACGAGGGCGCGGAGCGTGCCGCCCTTGAGCTGCGACACCACGGTGGGGTAGTCGGCCCAGACCGCTTGGACGTGGCCGCCCATCAGCGCGGTGACGGCGGGGCCGCTGCCGCCGTAAGGCACGTAGTTGATGTCGATCTTGGTGGCGAGGCGCAGCACCTCGATCGCGATATGCAGCGAGGTCGCCGGCCCGCCGCTTGCGAAGGTGATCTTGCCCGGATTGGCCTTGGCCTCGGCAACGAGCTCCTGCACCGTCTTCCAAGGCGCGTTAGCCTGCACCACCAGCGGCATCGGCGTCGAGGCGAGATTGCAGATAGGCTCGAAGTTGGCAAGCGTGAAGTTGCCGCGCTTGAGCGCCATGTTGACGACGAAGGCGTTGGCAACGAGCAGCACGGTGTTGCCGTCCGGCTCGGCGCGGGCCGCCGCATCCGTGCCGATGGTCATGCCGCCGCCGGGCCTGTTCTCCACCACGACGGTCGGGCCGCCGGCCTTCTGAATCTGCTCGCCCATCAGGCGGGAGATGATGTCGGGGCCGCTGCCCGGCGTGTAGGGCACGATGATCTTGAGCGTCTTCGACGACTGCGCTAGCGCGGGCGGGGCGCCGAGCGCCATCAATGCGGTCGCGGCGCAGGCCGCCGCCAGGATTTTGAATGCCGTCATCGGACGCTCCCCCTTCGGTTTTTGAGGCGTCCGTCAGCGTGATTTGTTTCGCAGCCCTCCGCAAGCCGCGTGTGGGGGAGGCATGCGGCCGCAGTGCCCGGGGCGAACCCCGGGCGGGAGGCATTCGGAGGAACCGATTCCTAGTTGCCCAGCAGCGCCGGTGTTTGCGTCAGACCGCCCGCACGCCCATCGGCGGGTAGAAAACCTCGCTCTCGAACTCGTAGCCGCACCGGTCGCAGGACCACAGATGGCGGATGCGGCACTCGTCGAGGTACTCGCTCCACTCCGGAGCGAACAATGTATCCCCGCATTGCGCGCAGGGGACGACCGGGCGGGATTGACGGACGGATCGAGACTTCCAGGATCGCAGTTCCATGACGCTTCTTCGCTGTCGCTGACTCTCTCCCCCGACCGCCCTCTTGTCCCCCATGCTCGTGACGTCATCGTGAAGGTATGCGCAGCGAATGTGAAGCAGCGGCGCTGACGTATTCGCGCTAGAATGCGGAACGCGCGCAACGACAGGAGAATGGCTATGTTCTCAAAGCGTGATGTTGCGCTGCGGTCCGCCGTGCTGGTGCTGCCGGCCCTGCTGATCGCAGCACCTGCCGCGTCGCAAACCGATCGCGTCGCAAATCAGCCGGCGAATTCCGCGCCGGCGCCGAAAATCCCGGAGGCGACGATCGGCCACCGTCAGCCGAATGGCTCCGATGTTCCCAAGAATATTCCCAAGGACGCGGCGGAATTGGCGCAGGAAAAGCGCGACCGCGAGCTCGACGCCAAGTTGCAGATCTGCCGCGGCTGCTGATGGTGCGGCGCGAAATGTTTTCGCGCCGTGTTCTTCTCCGGCAAAAGAAGTTCTATCCGGAACATCCCTCTCGCCCCCGCATTGGCCCCTGTTGGCAATGTCGCAAATACCCCAAGGAGCGAAAAGGATTTCATCATGAAGCTCGGTAAGCTCACTGTGCTCTCGGCAGCGGCGTTGCTGGCTGGCGGCATTTCCATCGCGGCGGCGCAATCCAACATGCGCCCGGCGCACCGGCGGGCGTGGCCACCCAGGCCAAGTGCTGGGACAGCGCGTCGAACTCGATCAAGGACAAGAGCGCCAACAAGAACGACAGCGCCAGCGGCCCGCGCTTCGATCGGCCGCTATCTCGACTTCTACAACCGCCGCCGGCCGCATTCGAGTCTTGACGATGCCACGCCCGATCAAGCCTACTTCAACCCGCTGCCTCTCCGCTTGGCAGCCTAAACTCGGCAGAGGCTCCACTTATCGACGCGGAAAATCTGTTCAGATAACCGGTACCACCTCTGTTTGGCATTGCGATCTTCAACAAAAGCAATGGCGATATGAAGGGGTGGCGAAGCTTCATTAACGACAACGCTGCGATTCTGAACGATGTTGAAGCCTATCCGGTTCATTTCGCGATCGCGACACGGTGGCTGTATTACACCTGCGCGGCGCTCTACGCCGGCAAGAACACGGACAAGGCGGACGCCGCCGTTGCGAAGGATGTGATCAAAAATTGCAACCCGATGATCGAATACGTGCCGCTTGATGGAGATCGAAGGTTCAGTATCGCCCACGAGAACAAACAGGAGAACGAACAGTACGAAGATCTCAACGCCAGACGCATCGATCCATCGCGATACGTGCAACCCACGCCCGCAAGTCCGGCTCCGACGCAGAACGTGGCTCCCGCACAAGTCCCCCGCTCCGATTCAGAACGCGAGGCCGCCGCAGTCGGGAACGACGGGCCAGTCGCCCCCGGGCCGTTTCCAAAACTGACGCTCGGTGGAGCGGCAATCAAACAGGCGGCCGAAGGGGCAGCCCGTTTTTATTGTCCGCAACGGTGTTCGGCCGCTAGATGCTCACGAACACCCCGTCGTGCTTCCGCACGTGTCGCACTTCATGCAGGTGCCGTTGCGCACCAGCGTGAAGTTCGCGCACTCGCCGCACATCTCGCCCTCGTAGCCCTTGGCCTTCGCTTCGGCTCTCCGCTCGGCGGCGACCGCCTTGGCGTCGCGCTGCGGCTCGGCCCGGGCCAGCGCCTCCAGCGCCTGCGTGGGAGAAAGCTTCGCCTCCGGCTCCGCCTTGAGCGCTGTCGCGCCCGCGGAATGCAGCGCGGTGACGTTGCCGCCGCTGGTCCCGCTGCTGACCGCGCTGCCGGTCGAGCCGCCGCCGACCACCGCGAGCTTGTCGGTGCGCGAGCGGGTGAGGCCCTTGGAGACGAAGCGGCCGCTGGTGGGCTGCTCGCGGCCTTCCGTCTCGCCCTTGCCGAGCGCGTCGAACGAGGCTTCGCTCGGATCGATGTGGGCGAGGTCGAAGCGCCCCATGTAGGAGATCGCAAGCTCCCTGAACACGTAGTCGAGGATCGAGGTCGCGTATTTGATGGTGTCGTTGCCCTGCACCGGGCCCTGCGGCTCGAAGCGGGTGAAGGTGAAGGCGTCGACATACTCCTCGAGCGGCACGCCGTACTGCAGGCCGAGCGAGATGGCGATTGCGAAGTTGTTCAGGAGGGAGCGCAGCGTAGCGCCCTCCTTGTGCAGGTCGATGAAGATCTCGCCGATCCGGCCGTCCTCGTATTCGCCGGTGCGGAGATACACCTTGTGGCCGCCGACCACGGCCTTTTGCGTATAGCCCTTGCGCCGGCCGGGGAGCTTTTCGCGCTCGCGCAGCACGGTGATGCGCTCGACGATCTTCTCGACGATTCTTTCCGCCGCGGCGGCGGTGCGCGCCGCTTGAGGCTTCTCGATGAAGGATTGCACCGCGTCGATCCCGTCGTCCTCTTCCTCCTCGTCGGCGATGAGCTGGCTCTGCAGGGGCTGGCTGAGCTTTGAGCCATCGCGGTAGAGCGCGTTGGCCTTCAGCGCGAGCTTCCAGGAGAGCAGATACGCCGACTTGCAGTCCTCGACGGTGGCGTCGTTCGGCATGTTGATGGTTTTCGAGATCGCGCCGGAGATGAACGGCTGCGCCGCCGCCAGCATCCGGATGTGGCTCTCGACCGAGAGATAGCGCCTGCCGATCTTGCCGCAGGGGTTGGCGCAGTCGAACACTGAGTAGTGCTCGGCCTTGAGGTGAGGGGCGCCCTCGACCGTCATCGCGCCGCAGACGTGGACGTTGGCGGCCTCGATCTCGCGCCTGGAGAAGCCCATGTGCGCCAGCACGTCGAACGACGGCGAGGCGATCACCTCGAGCGAAACGCCGAGTTGGTCGCGCAGCAGTTCCTCGCCGAGCGTCCACTTGTTGAAGGCGAACTTGATGTCGAAGGCGGTGGGGAGCGCCTTCTCGACTTTTGCAATTGCCTCGGGGGTGAAGCCCTTGGCGCGTAGCGTGGTGTGGTTGATGCCGGGCGACTGGCCGAGGCTGCCGTGACCGACCGCATAGGCCTCGATCTCGGCGATGTCGCTCTCGGAGTAGCCAAGCGCGCGCAAGGCCTCCGGCACCGCGCGGTTGATGATCTTGAAGTAGCCGCCGCCGGCGAGCTTCTTGAACTTGACCAGCGCGAAGTCGGGCTCGATGCCGGTGGTGTCGCAGTCCATCACGAGGCCGATCGTGCCGGTCGGCGCGATCACCGTGGACTGGGCGTTGCGGTAGCCGTGCTCCTCGCCTAGCGCCAGCGCCTTGTCCCAGGCGCGCTTGGAGTGTGTCGCCAGGCCGTCGAAGAACGCGGTGTGGTCGGAGAGCGTGGCGTGGTCGAGCCGCACCGGCGGGGTGGCAAGCTTCTCGTAGCCGGTCTTCTCGCCATAGGCCGCGCGGCGGTGGTTGCGGATGACGCGCAGCATGTGCTCGCGGTTCTTCTTGAAGCCGGGGAAGGGCCCAAGCTCCTTCGCCATCTCCGCGGAGGTGGCGTAGCTGATGCCGGTCATTATGGCGGTGAGCGCGCCGCCGATCGCGCGGGCGGCGTCGGAGTCGTAGCCGATGCCCGACGACATCAGGAGGCCGCCGATGTTGGCGTAGCCGAGGCCGAGCGTGCGGTACTCGTAGGAGCGCTCGGCGATTTCCTTGGACGGAAACTGCGCCATCAGCACCGAGATTTCGAGGACCACGGTCCAGAGGCGGACGGCGTGCTCGTAGCCCGCGATGTCGAACTGCTTCGTATTCTTGTCACGGAACGCGAGCAGGTTCATCGACGCCAGATTGCAGGCGGTGTCGTCGAGGAACATGTATTCCGAGCACGGGTTCGAGCCGACGATCGTGCCCGACGCCGGGCAGGTGTGCCAGTCGTTGACGGTGGTGTGGAACTGCAGGCCCGGGTCGGCGCAGGCCCAGGCGGCGTGGCCGATCTTCTCCCACAGGTCGCGGGCCTTCAGCGTCTTGGCGATCTTGCCGGGCTTGGTGCGCCAGGTCAGGTCCCAGTCGCCGTCGGCTTCGACCGCTTTGAGGAACTCGTCGGTGACGCGCACCGAGTTGTTGGAGTTCTGGCCGGAGACGGTGAGATAGGCCTCGCTGTCCCAGTCGGTGTCGTAGATCGGGAAGTCGATGTCGGTGTAGCCCTGGCGCGCGAACTGGATGACGCGCTGGATCAGGTTGTCCGGCACGTGGTTGCGCCGCGCGAGCTTGATCTCGCGCTTGAGCGCGGGATTCTTCTCCGGCTGGAAGCAGTCGTCGCCCGAGCCTTCGCAGTTGACGCAGGCCTTCAGCACCGCCTTGAGGTGCTTCTGGTTGATCTTGGAGCCGGTGACGAGAGCCGCGACCTTCTGCTCCTCGCGCACCTTCCAGTCGATGAACTGCTCGATGTCGGGGTGGTCGGTGTCGACGATCACCATCTTCGCCGCACGGCGCGTGGTGCCGCCGGACTTGATCGCGCCCGCGGCGCGGTCACCGATCTTCAGGAAGCTCATCAGGCCGGAGGATTTACCGCCGCCGGCGAGGCGCTCGCCTTCGCCGCGCAGCCGCGAGAAATTCGTGCCGGTGCCGGAGCCGTATTTGAACAGCCGCGCCTCGCGCACCCACAGATCCATGATGCCGCCCTCGTTGACGAGGTCGTCATTGATCGACTGGATGAAGCAGGCGTGCGGCTGCGGGTGCTCGTAAGAGGTCTTGGACTTCACGAGCTTGCCGGTCTTGAAGTCGACGTAGTAGTGGCCCTGGCTCGGGCCGTCGATGCCGTAGGCCCAGTGCAGGCCGGTGTTGAACCATTGCGGCGAGTTCGGCGCACACATCTGCATCGCCAGCATGTGGCGGTGCTCGTCGAAGAAGGCCTGGGCATCGGCCTCGCTGTCGAAATAGCCGCCCTTCCAGCCCCAGTAGGTCCAGGTGCCGGCCAGGCGATCGAACACCTGCTTGGACGACGTCTCGCCGACGATCCGCTCGTTCTCCGGCAATTCCGCGAGCGCCGCCGCGTCGGCGACCGAGCGCCACAGCCAGGAGGGGACGGTCTCTTCCTCGACCTTCTTCAGGCGCGAGGGCACGCCGGCCTTGCGGAAATACTTCTGCGCCAGCACGTCCGACGCCACCTGCGACCAGAACTCCGGAACCTCCACGTTCTCAGCCTTGAACACCACCGAGCCGTCCGGGTTGCGGATCTCGCTCGTGGTCAGGCGGAACGCGATGTCCGCGTAGGGAGACTGGCCGTCCTTGGTGAAGCGCCGTTCGATCCGCATTGTTCGTTGCCCCTTGTTGCGCGTCAGACGCCTTGAGGCGCCGACATTTTATCTCCAGCCGGGGACCTAACCCCCGCCATTTTCAGTGTTTTTGACGCATCCCTTACATAAGTACCGGCACCCGAGACCGGGACCTGGCAGGCCCTTGGAACAGGCCTTTTCCCGCAAATCGACGCGACGAGGCTCCCCTCCGCCAGGATGGAAATCCGGGCAGAAAACGACCGTCGATCTTCAAGATTGTGTTCGGCGGGAACAACAAACGGACCCGCGCCGGACAGTTGGAAGCTAGGACAGACTCGCCGCATACGTCAAGCAATAGACATGGAGTCTGAATCAAATACTAAGGCTTGTGTCCGCTGTGAACTGTGGGGACTGTGGGGACGACTCAGCGACGGTGCGTCGAAGTATCGGACAGGTCGAAGAGATTTGTGAAGTCCCCACCGCAATCAATCTTCGTGACGGTCTGTCACAAAACCACAGTCAACCCCCGACAGACTGCTTTTGCGGTCGAAAACGGCCCCTCCGGCGGCGGTCAGGCGCCCGCCGCAGGGGCTGTGAATCCCGTGCATTTCGCTCGGCCGCGCCGGCGCGCCACTCTCGGCCGCGCAGAGATTCTCGAAACTACCCAATGGTTTAACAAGGCCTGCGGGGAACCGGAGGCCCTCATCCGGGTTTTACCCACGGGATTGATCGTCAACTCACAAGAAAAGCGAGGCATCAGACATGCTGTCCCACGGCGCCGGCCGGCGCGGCCTTGCGGCCCTGGTGCGGTCGCGGCCGAGTTCGCAGGAGGTCTTCATCCTGGCCGCGGTGTTGTGTGCGGCGGCCCCGTTCGCCTTTGAGTTCGAGTTCTTCGAAAACGCCGACCAGATGACCTCAGACCAGCGGCGTATCTCGGTTTAGGAGCTGTTTGCCCTCGCGGGGCTGTTGATCATGGGCCTGATCGGCTTCTCATTCCGGCGGCTGCAGCAACAGCAACGCGAATTCCAGCGCCGGCTCGCGGCCGAAATCTCCGCTTCGAAGCGCGCCACCAGGCGATGCGCGATCCGCTGACGGGTTTGCCGAATCGCAGAGCGCTGATGGAAGCGCTCGCGACTTCGCATCGTGAATACAGGAGCGGCGCCCGGTCCGACGCCTTGCTGTTGCTCGATCTCAATGGATTCAAGCGCATCAATGACCAGTACGGTCATCCCGCCGGGGATAGGGTTCTGGAGACGATCGCGGCCCGCATGCAGTCCATCGTGAAGAACGGCAACTTCGTGGCGCGTCTGGGCGGCGATGAATTCGCGGTTCTTTGCCGATCCATCGGCGATCGCGACGATGTCCGGCAGATGGGGGAAAGACTGATCGCCAGGATCGAAGCACCTATCGATATTGCGGGCATCCGCCACTGCGTCGGGGCAGGGGCCGGAATCGCGCTCTATCCGCAGGATGGCGATACCGAACAGGAGTTACTTCGCTGCGCCGACGTCGCGCTTTATCTTGCCAAGGCAGAGAAGCGGTCTGCCGTGCATTTCTACGTCTAGCAGCCGCTGGGGCGACCTGGACTTCGGCCGGCCCGGGTGGCAAGAAAAGGCGATGAAAACCTTCTTTCTGCGCTTCTTCACCTGGTGGAACGGCCAGACCTTCGGCACCCAGCTATGGACGTGGCTCTATGGTGAGTCCGTCGGCGTGGACGAGTTCGGCAACCGCTATTTCCGCACCCGCGGCGGCAAAATCGACCCCACGCTGCTGATGGAGCGGCGCTGGGTGATCTACCACGGTGAGGCCGAGGCGTCGTCCATTCCGCCGTCCTGGCATGGCTGGATGCATCACACGGTCGATGTCCCTCCGACCGAGGAGCGCTATCAGCCGCGCCCGTGGCAGAAGCCGCACCGGCCGAACCTCACCGGCTCGCCCGCGGCACACCGCCCGACCGGCTCGACCCTGGCGCAGGGACGCAGGCCCAAGGCCACCGGCGACTACAAGGCTTGGAATCCTGGCCGCTAACGCGGCGCTTGGAACCCCGGCCGCTAGGTTTCCGCCGCCGGTGCGCCGATCTCCGCCCTTTCCCAGCCTCATTCCCCGTGTTAACCGGCATATCCTTGGCGCAGGCGACACCCGCTTGAGGCTGACCAAAGCCGGCTGATGGCTGTTCGATCGACATTCCGCGCGCTGCTCACGATTGCGGGCGTGCTTGCCGCTTCTCCGGCGGTGGCGCAGTTTCCCAATATCTTCGACAGCATCTTCGGCAATCCGCAGCTGCGGCCGCCGGCCGACATTCCCGGCCGCCCGCCGTCGTCGGAGCCGCAATATGTTCCGCCCGGCGGCGGCGGCCTGCCGCCCGGCCCGCCGCCCGGCTCGCGAATCCGGACCGAGCCCTTGCCACCACCGCCCGGCGCTCCGCCGCCCGGCGGCCAGCGGCCGCCGGCGCAGCCGGCCTCGACCGGCCCGCAGCCCAGCAACGAGATCGTGGTCGAGCCGCCGCCGAATAAGATCGCCAATCCGACCGCGGTGTTCTCGGGCCTCGACAAGATCACCGGCCGCATCATCAGCTTCGACGTGGCGCTCAACGAAACGGTGCGCTTCGGCGCGCTCGAGGTGACGCCGCGCGCCTGCTATTCGCGGCCGCCGACCGAGGCGCCCTCGACCGATGGGTTCATCGAGGTGGATGAACTGACCCTGCAGGGCGAGATCAAGCGCATCTTCAGCGGCTGGATGTTTGCCGCGAGCCCGGGGCTCAACGCGGTCGAGCATCCGATCTACGATATCTGGCTGACGGAATGCAAAGGCGCGCCGCCGCCGGCGGTGGCCGAGGCGCCGCCGGCGCCGACCCCACCGCGCGCGCAGCAGCAGCGCCCGGCGCAGCCACGGGCGCAGCAGCCGCCGGCTCCGGGTCAGCAGGCTCCGGCGCAGCAGCGCGCCACGCAGCAATTGCCGCCGCCGCCTTCATCGCCGCTGCCGCGCTGACCGCTCCAATCCTAGAACTCAGGTCGCGGGCGCCTGGGCCTGCCGCAGCGCTTCCGCGCCGGTCATCGGCTGGCGGAGCGCGGCGAAATTCGCCTCGCCGACCAGCGCCGCTTCGAGCAGCTTGTGATACTGTCGGCGCGACAGCTCGACCGCGCCGAACGTCCGCAGATGGTCGGTGACGAACTGGGTGTCGAGCAGCGTGAAGCCGCCGGCCCGCAGCCTTGCCACCAGATGCACCAGCGCCACCTTCGAGGCGTCGCGCGCGGTGTGGAACATGCTCTCGCCGAAGAACGCGCGGCCCAGGCACACGCCATAGAGCCCGCCGACCAGTTCGCCGTTCTCGTAGGCCTCGATGCTGTGGCAATGGCCGATGCCATAGAGCTTGCGATAGAGCGCGCGGATGCGCTCGTTGATCCAGGTGCGGGTGCGCCCCGGTTGCGAGTCCGCGCAGCCGTCGAGAACGCCCTCGAAGTCGCGGTTGGTCTCGATCCGAAAGCGGTCCGAGCGGACGGTGCGGGCGAGGCGGGACGGGATGTGAAAAGTCTCCAGCGGGATGACGCCGCGATTGTCCGGCTCGATCCAGTAGAGCGCCGGATCGTCGGCGTTTTCCGCCATCGGGAAGATGCCGCAGGCGTAGGCCTTGAGCAGCACCTCGGGCGTAATCTCGACGAACGCGGTTTCGCGGCTGGCCATGGACGTTCCGTGAAGCAGAGTCAGTAATCTAGCGCGGCGCCGGGCCGTGCGCCATTCATCGGGCGTTAGGGATATCGTGTCCAATTGTCGGAAACTTTCGAACATTGGCGGTGGCTAGGCGTTGTCCTGATGTTCCGGTTCCGGAGCAGGCGCGGACGAGGGCAGGCTCATGGCGACAGAAACACACCGGTTTCGCGTCCTGCTGGTCGACGACGAGTTCCTGCTCGCCGACATGCTGACCGAAGTGCTGTCGGAGCACGGCTTCGAGGTCTATGCGGTCGCCAACGCCAAGGATGCGCTGCGTCACCTGATCTGCGGCTCGCCGTGCGACATCCTGCTGACCGACATCAACCTTGCCGGCAGCATCGACGGCACGACGCTGGCGCGGCTGGCGCGCGAGCTGCGCCCGGACCTGCCGGTGGTCTATGCCTTGGGTTCCTACAGCAGGCTCGAACAGCTCGACGCGGTGGCGGGCGCGATCTTCGTGCCGAAGCCTTACAATGCCGAAAAGCTGTGCGAAATGCTGAGCGCGATGGCGCGGCCCTCGCATTGAGAACCGACGGTTTTGGCTAAGGCTCCATCCCGCCTTCGGCGAGGAACCGCTCGAGCCAGTGGATGTGGTAGTTGCCGTCGATGATGTCCTGGTTGCGCACGAGCTTGCGGAACAGCGGCAGCGTCGTCTCGATCCCGTCCACCACGAATTCGTCCAGCGCGCGCTTCAACCGCATCAGGCATTCGGTGCGGGTCTTGCCGTGCACGATCAGCTTGCCGACCATCGAGTCGTAGAACGGCGGGATCGTGTAGCCCTGATAGACCGCCGAATCCACGCGTACGCCCAGGCCTCCAGGCGGGTGGTAGGACGTGATCCGGCCGGGCGACGGCAGGAAGGTCGACGGGTTCTCGGCGTTGATGCGGCATTCGATCGAATGGCCGCGGAACTCGACGTCCTTCTGCGCGAGCGGCAGTTCGCCGCCGGTGGCGACGCGGATCTGCTCGATCACGAGATCGAGGCCGGTGATCATCTCGGTGACCGGATGCTCCACCTGGATGCGTGTGTTCATCTCGATGAAAAAGAAGTGCCCGTCCTCGTAGAGGAACTCGACCGTGCCGAGGCCGAGGTACTTCAGCTTGCGCATGGCGCTGGCGACGATCTCGCCGATCTGGTGGCGCGCGGCGACATTGAGCGCGGGGGAGGGGCTTTCCTCGAACACCTTCTGGTGCCGGCGCTGCAGCGAGCAGTCGCGCTCGCCGAGGTGGATGGCGTTGCCGCGGCCGTCGCCGATCACCTGGACTTCGATGTGGCGGGGCCTCTGAAGATATTTTTCGAGATAGACGGCGTCGTCGCCGAATGCGGCCTTGGCCTCGGAACGGGCGGTGGCGAGCGCGGTGGCGAGTTCGTCCTCGAGATGCGCGACCTTCATGCCGCGGCCGCCGCCGCCGGCCGCCGCCTTCACCAGCACCGGAAAGCCGATCTCACGCGCGATCGCGATGGCGTTGCTGTCGGACGACACGCCGCCGTCGGAGCCCGGCACGCAGGGGATGCCGAGCGACTTGGCGGTGCGCTTGGCTTCGATCTTGTCGCCCATCAGCCGGATGTGCTCGGGCCGGGGTCCGATGAAATGGACGCTGTGCTCGGCGAGGATTTCGGCAAAGCGCGCGTTCTCCGAAAGGAAGCCGTAGCCCGGATGCACGGCGTCGGCGCCAGTGATCTCGCAGGCCGCGAGCAGGGCCGGGATGTTGAGGTAGCTGTCCTTGGCCGGCGGGGGACCGATGCAGACGCTCTCGTCGGCCAGCCGCACGTGCATGGCGTCGGCGTCCGCGGTCGAATGCACGGCGACCGTCGGGATGCCGAGCTCCTGGCAGGCGCGCAGCACCCGGAGCGCGATCTCGCCGCGGTTGGCAATGAGGATTTTGTCGAACATTGTCCCTAACTCGTGTCCCGGGTCTGCAGCGCATCACTTCGTGCTGCGCTGCAGACCCGGGACAAGTCTCTCACTCGATGATGACGAGCGGCTCGCCGAACTCGACCGGCTGGCCGTCCTCGATCAGGATTTGCGTCACGGTGCCGGAACGAGGCGCGGGAATCTGGTTCATGGTTTTCATCGCTTCGATGATCAGCAGCGTCTCGCCGACGACGACCTTGCTGCCGAGATCGACGAACGGCGCGGCGCCGGGAGCGGCTCCGCGATAGGCGGTGCCGACCATCGGCGAGGTGACGGCGCCGGGATGCTTGGCGAGGTCGGCCGGGGCGACCGCGACCGGCGCTGGAGCCGCAAGCGGCGGGGCAGGCGAGGCGCTGCCCGGTCCGCCGCCGCGGCCGACGCGCACGCGCAGGCCCGCACGCTCGATCTCGATTTCGGTCAGGCCGGTTTCGTCGAGCAGCTGGGCCAGCTCACGGATCAGATCCTTGTCGACCCCGGACTTGGCTTCGGCGGTGCTCTTGTCCTTGGCTGCCATGCTCAGCGCTTGCTCTTCTTGGCCGTCATCGCCGCGATGCCGTCGATCGCCAGCGCATAACCCTGGATGCCGAAGCCGCAGACGATGGCCTTGGCGACGAACGACACATAGGAACGATGCCGCCACGGCTCGCGAGCGTGAATGTTGGTGATGTGGCACTCGATCACCGGCACGTCGATCGCCTTGATGGCGTCATGCACCGACACCGAGGTGTGGGTGAGGCCCGCCGGGTTGAGCACGACGCCGGCGGCCTTCTTCGCGCCCGCCTCGTGAAGCCAGTCGACGATCTGGCCCTCGTGGTTCGATTGCCGGAACTCGATGGCGATGCCGTGCGCCTGCGCGGTCTCCCGGCAGAGCTGCTCCACGTCCTTGAGCGTGGAGCGGCCGTAGATCTGTGGCTCGCGGGTGCCGAGCAGATTGAGGTTCGGGCCGTTGAGCACATAGATCGTCCTGGTGCTGGATCGGACAATCGATTTGGCGGTCGATTTAGCCATGAGCGGCGCCCTAGGGTCTTGACAGCGCTGGCGAATTTGCCGCCGCGCCAATGTGTTGTTCGCTTTATAGGCACCCGGCCCGCAAAGGGGAAGCCCGGCCTACTGCGCGGCCTTGATGCCCAGCACCTTGGCGATGGCGGCGACGGTCTCGCGCTGCTTGTCGATCGAGGCTGCGAACTGCGCGGCCGAGCCCGGAACCACGTCCTGCCCGGTGGCGTGGAGCCGTTCCACGATCTTCGGGTCGGCCAGCGCTTCGCGGACATTGGCGGCGATGCGCTCGCGCGTGTCCTGCGGCATGTCGCGCGTGCCGTAGAGGCCGACCAGCCCATCGAAGGTCAGCGCCGGGAAGCCGGCCTGGGTCACGGTCGGAATGGCGGGCACCACGGACGACGGCTCGCTGGAGGTGATCGCCAGCACCTTGATGCGGCCGGCCTGCATCTGCGCGCGGGTGATGGCGAGCGCCGCCCAGTAGAGATGAAGGCGTCCCTCGGCGACGTCGTTCAATGCCTGCACCGGATCACGGTAGGGAATCTTCGCCAGTTTGAGATTTTCGCCCTTGAGGAAGGCCGCCAGCACCAGATCGGTGGCGCCGGTTACGGTCGCCCAGTTCATCGTGCCGGGCTTGGCGCGCGCCATTGCCACGAAGTCGCCGAGCGACTTGACGTCGAGCGAAGGCGGGACGGTGAGCGTGGTCAGCGTGGCCGACACGCGCGCGACCGGCGCAAGGTCGCGCGGTTCGTAGGGCAGCTTCTCATGCAGATACGGATGCGCGGTGAACGACGACGCCGGGCCGAACAGCAGCGTGTGGTCGTCGCGGGCGCTGACGAAGGCGTTGATGGCGACGAAGCCGTCGCCGCCGGGCCGGTTTTCGACCACCACCGGCTGGCTCCATTTCGCGGCGAGCTTTTCGGCGATCAGCCGCGCGCCGATGTCGGCGCCCGATCCCGGGCCAAGCGGCAGGAGGAATTTCACCGGCCGCTGCGGCCAGCTCTGCGCCGCCGACGGCGGGGCGGCCAACGCGAGCGCCGACAATGCGATGAACGAGCAGATCAGGGCTTTGATGATGCGCATGATGTGTTCCGGAAAAGGAGAGGGTTAGTTCGACGCGGGCTTGATGCCGAGCAACTGGCCGGTGGCGGCAACCTGCGCACGCTGCGCATCGATGGCGGCGCCGAATTCGGCGGGGCCGCCGGGGTTGACGACCTGGCCGGTGGCCAGGAGCCTGGAGGAGATCGCAGGGTCGGCCGCCGCCGCCTTCACATCGGCGGCGATGCGCTCGCGCAGATCGGCCGGCATGTCGCGCGTGCCGAACAGGCCGGTCAGGCCGTCGATCCGGATGTCGGGAAATCCGGCCTCGGTGGTGGTCGGGACGTCGGGCGCGATCGAGGCGCGTTCGCTCGCCGTCACTGCGATCATGCGGATCGCGCCGGCCTGCACCCGCGGCCGCACGATCGCGATCGCCGACATCATGATCTGGATGCGGCCTTCGGCGAGGTCGTTCACCGCCTGCACGGTGTCGCGATACGGCACCTTGGCGATCTCGATGCCCATCTTCTTCTGGAATCCCGCAAACACGAAGTCGAACATGCCGGTGATGGTCGCCCAGTTCAGCTTGCCGGGATTGGCGCGCGCGGTGTCGACCAACTCCTTTACTGTCTTGATGTCGGACGAGGACGGTACCACCACACCCACGACGGTGTTGGAGATGCGGGCGATGGGTGCGAGATCGCGCGCATCGTAAGGCAGCTTCTCGTGCAGATACGGATGCGCCGTGAACGACGACGTCGGCGACATCAGCAGGACATGATCGTCCCTGGTGCCGGTGAAGGCGCTGATGGCGACGATGCCGTCGCCGCCCGGGCGGTTCTCGACCACCACCGGCTGGCCCCATTTCGCCGACAGCTTGTCCGCGATCAGCCGCGCGCTGATGTCAACGCCGCTGCCGGGGCCGAGCGGCAGGATGAAACGCACCGGCCGCTGCGGCCAGTTCTGCGCCGCCGCGGGAAGAGCGGACAGCGCCAGCGACGAAAGGATGATGGCCGAGCCGAGCAGAGCCCTGATCCGCATGACGTTTCCTCAAGCCCGGCTCTATCGCGGCCGGCGGCCAATCGTCACCGAAGACGGCGGTTCTGTAAAGCGCGGGCCGCGCGCTCCGGACCGGTCAGCAGGTCGCCTTGCCGCAGCGGGCGGTGTTGACGCTTTCCTTGAGCTTGTCGAGGCCGACAGCGCCGACCACGACGTTGTTGCCGATCACGTAGCTCGGCGTGCCGTTGAGCCCGAGCTTCTCGGCGAGCTTCAGGCTCTCCTCCAGCGTGAGGCGAACCTCGTCGCTTGCCATGTCGCGCTCCACCCGCGCCACGTCCAGCCCGATCTCCTTGGCGACCGCGAGCGCGCGCGCCTTGTCGGCCTGGCCGCGGCCGGTCATCAGCTTCTGATGGAACTCCATGTACTTCTTGCCGGTCTTGTCCTGCATCCGGACCGCGACCGCCACGCGCGCGGCCTCGACCGAGCCGGGCCCGAGCACCGGAAATTCCTTGAGCACCACCTTGAGCTTGGGATCGGACTTCATCAGCTCGACCATGTCGAGCAGGGCGCGCTTGCAGTAGCCGCAGTTGTAATCGAAGAACTCGACGAAGGTGACGTCGCCCTGCGGGTTGCCGGTCACGACCTGGCGTGTCGAGTTGAAAATCGTTTCGGCGTTGTCCTTGACCGCGGTCTGGTGCTTCGCGGCCTCGTCGGCGGCCTGCTTCTTCTCAAGCTCGGCCATCGCCTCCTGCAACACCTCTGGATTCTGAACGAGGTAGTCGCGAATAATCTTTTGGATATCGGCGCGTTGCGCGTCCGTAATGCTCTGCGCATGGCCGGAGTCGGCGCCGAGCGTCAGCATCAGACCGGCCGCAAGAGCAAAGCCTGCAAGGAAGCGCATGGATGGTGGTCCTTTCGGGGTCATGGCCGTGAGCCTGCGAGGGGCTTGGCGCTTACTATATCATCGGCCTTCACCCAACCGGGCGATCCGATCGGAAAACGGGTCT
Organism: Xanthobacteraceae bacterium; assembly: GCA_009694215.1. GTDB lineage: Bacteria > Pseudomonadota > Alphaproteobacteria > Rhizobiales > Xanthobacteraceae > Z2-YC6860. The sequence goes on along the minus strand of SHVN01000044.1, from coordinate 5,984 downwards.
TGGCGCGTGCCGCAAGCTGCCGCGCCGTGGGGTGGTCGCCGCCCATGAATGCGGCGAGAGCGGAGGCGAGGTCGGCCTGCGCGAGATCGCCTTTGCGGCCATAGGCCATGGCGAGCTGACGGTAGCCGTCGACCGATTCCGGCTCGACGGCCAGCGCGGTGCGCAGCAGTGTGACGGCCTCCTGCGCGCCCTGAGGGCTTTTTATGGCGTTGAGCGCTTGCGCCAGCAGCACCTGGATCAGCGCGGGATGGCTCGCGAGCTGGATTGCGCGGCGGAGCGGCGCGATGGCCTCCGCGGCCTTGCCGCCCTCAAGCAGCGCCTGTCCCTTCAGCTCATGAAAGTACGGATTGTTCGGCTGCGTCTGGATCAAGCCGTTGATCTGGGCGATGGCGGCGCCCAGGTCGGCATGACGATAGGTCGCGATCGCGCGCGCGTAACGCGCCGCCAGACTGGTGTCCGTGGGCGGATAGCGCCGCGCGATCGAATCGCCGCGATCAAGAAAACCGATGAGCTTGGCGCGCATCAGATCGTGCCGCGCCTGCAGCTCGGGCGGGTCCTTCTTGTCCCAGTTGGGACTTTGCCGGGCGATGGTCTCGAGGGCAGCGACGCGCTCCGACGGCATCGGATGCGATAGCATGTAGGGATCGGCGTTGTTGGCGGCGTACAGGATCTCGTCGGACAAGCGCCTGAAGGTGGTGTACATGCCCTTCGCCGACTGGTCGGTGGCGGCGAGGAACTTCACCCCGCCGCGGTCGGCCTGCTCTTCCTGCGCGCGCTGATAGGACAGCAGCGAACGGCGGATCGTCTCCTGCGGACCCATAATGGCCGCCGCCGGGTTGCCGCCGACGTTGCCGCTGCGGGAGGCCGCCACCATGCCGCCGATGCCGAGCAGCATGGCGATGATGGATTGCGTCTGCGCCTGCGCGAGCTGCTGGCGCAAGCGCGACAGATGCCCGCCGGCGATATGGCCGGTTTCGTGCGCGAGCACGCCGATGATCTCGTTCGGCGTCTTGGATTCGATCAGCGCGCCGGCGTTCACGAAGATGCGCCGGCCGTCCATCACGAAGGCGTTGAACGCGCGCTCGTTGATGATGGTGACCTGGATGTTCTGCTGCGCCAGGCCCGCGGCGCGCAGGATTGGCTGCGTGTACTCGCGCAGCAGATGCTCGATCTCGGCGTCGCGGATGATCGGCATCGCCGGCGGCAGGCTTTGCGCGCGCGCCGGCGCGACCGCGGCGGTGGGTGCGATGGCGACTGCAAATGCCGTCAGCAGCGCGAACGCGCGCGGGGCTGGCGCGGTCCGCTGCGCCCTGATAGTGCTTCCCGCTTCAATCATGTCCGTTTGGGATCGCGAGCCCAATGTTCAGCCAACCTAGTGGTGGTCCCCGAGAGGGTCAACGCAACCCAGGATCACTTGTAGTTGCACGTCTCGGCGCACGCTTCGTCACCCGCCTGACCCTTGATGCTTGATCCATGCCTTTGAACCTTGGCGAATGCCTGTAAGGAGCGGCCGAATGCGGCAACAGCGGGGCGGCGTCCTGGAACGTTCCCGGGCGCGCCGGGAAATGGCGGGGGATGGCCCGCGATGATGCTCGATTCCGCGCGCCGCCTGATGACGCCCTCCGCCCGCAGCGACGTGCCGCCGTTCATGGTGATGGACGTGATGGCCGCCGCCGCCCGAATCGAGGCGGCGGGCGGCAAGGTGGTTCACATGGAGATCGGCCAGCCGGCGGCCGGGGCGCCGTCCCCCGCCATCGCGGCCGTGCGCGCGGCGCTCGGCAAGAGCGCGCTGGGCTATACCGAATCGCTCGGCATTCCCTCGCTGCGCGCGCGCATCGCGCGGCACTATGCCGAAACCTATGGCGTGCCGGTGACCGCCGACCGGGTGATCGTCACCACCGGATCGTCGGCAGGCTTCATCCTAGCGTTCCTGTCGATGTTCGAGGCGGGAGACCGGGTTGCGATCGCCAATCCGGGCTATCCGCCGTATCGCCACATCCTCACCGCGCTCGGCTGCGAGCCGGTGCTGATCGAGACCGATGCAGCGACCCGCTTTGCGATCACCGGCGACGCCTTGCGCGCGGCGCACGCGAAAAGGCCTCTGGCCGGCGTGCTGGTCGCGAGCCCGGCCAATCCGACCGGCACCATGATGGCGCCCGAGTCGCTCGCGGCCCTGATCCGCGCGGCCGAGGACCAGGGGATCAAGGTGATCTCCGACGAAATCTATCACGGGCTCGACTACGCCATGCCGGCCGCGACCGCCGCGCGCTTGTCGGAGAATGCCGTCGTCATCAATTCGTTCTCAAAATACTTCTGCATGACCGGCTGGCGCATCGGCTGGATGGTGGTGCCGCAGGCGCTGGTGCGCCCGATCGACCGACTGCAGGGCAATCTCGCGATCTCGGTGCCGACGCTGTCGCAGATCGCGGCGGAGGCGGCGTTCGAGGGGCTGCCGGAGCTCGACACGATCAAGCGCGGCTACGAGGACAACCGGAAAATCCTGATCGAAGGGCTGCCCAAGGCGGGCCTGACGAAATTTCTGCCGGTTGACGGCGCGTTCTACCTTTACGCCGACGTCTCCGAATTCTCGAACGACAGTTTCGATTTCGCCAAGCGCCTGCTGGACGAGGCGCATGTGGCGGCGACGCCGGGCGTCGATTTCGATCCGATCAACGGCCGGCGCTTCGTTCGCTTCTGCTACGCCGGTTCGGGCGCCGACATGAAGGAGGCGGTGGAGCGGATTGGCGGCTGGCTGCGTAAGGGCTGAGATGGCGGACCGGGCGCTCTTCATCGCGTCCTGCGTCGGCGACACGGTCTCCGGCGACCGATCGGTGCTGGTGCCATGGTGGAGTATCACCAAGACATGCCTCCCGGCCTGCGCGCTGATTCTGGTGGCGGGCGGACGGCTCGATCTCGACCGCTTCATGCTCGGCCGCCGCTTCACGCTGCGGCAACTGCTTCAGCACACCAGCGGATTGAACTGCTACACCGAGCATCCCGACTACGATCCCGCGCTCGACCACCACGACGATCCCTGGTCGGACGAGATCCTTCTGGCGCAGGTCGACAGCGTGCCGCCGCTGTTTAAGCCGGGGCAGGGCTGGACCTATTCGAACACCGGCTATTTCCTGGTGCGCCGGCTGATCGAACAGACCACGGGCGCGGATATTGAGCATGCGCTGAACAGCCTGGTGCTCGCGCCGCTCGGGATCGAGAAGGCCTTCATCGCGCGGCAGCGTGCCGATCTGCAGCGAAGCGTGTGGGGCGACGAGGACAACTTCCATCCCGGATGGGTTGCGCACGGGCTGTTGATGGGCTCGCCGGCCGAGGCGGCGGCGTTCATGCACGGTCTGTTCACCGGCACGCTGCTGCCCGTGCCGCTCCGCGATGCCATGCGCCTGCGGCATCCGGTCCATGTGAATCTTCCAGACCGGCCGTGGCGGACCGCGGGCTACGGTCTCGGGCTGATGATGGACAGTGTGGCGGCGGCCTACCACTTCCCCGACCTCGATCCGCCGCGGACGGTCGCGGCCTTCGCGCCCACCGACGACCAGGGCATCGCCGAGCGCGCGGTGCTTGAAGAGGCGGCGCGGTTGCGCTGAGTGGGCTGTCGCCCGCGAGCCCGGCCGCAGCGCGCCATGGCGATTGTTGAAGTGCGGCGCGGCCGGTACTCTGCATCGCAATCGAAAACGATAATATGTGGGGGGAATGCATGGTGCTCGATCGGCTGCGGCGATCCGCCGGACTGGTGCTGCTCGGCGGCGCATTGTGGGCGCTTCCAATCGCTGCGTTCGCCCAATCGCAATATCCCGACAAGCCGATCAAACTGATCGTGCCCCAGGCGCCGGGCAGCGCGACCGACACGGTGGCGCGCATCCTGGCCGCCGAGCTTGGGCCGCAGCTTGGCCAGCAGATCATCGTCGAGAACAAGCCGGGCGGCGCGCTCACCATCGGCATCGATCTGGTGGCGAAGTCCGCGCCGGACGGCTACACGCTCGGCGTCGGCCCAATCGGGGCGCTGGCGATCACCCGTCACATGGTGGCGAAGCTGCCCTACGTCATCGAGCGCGATCTTACGCCGATCGCGCTCATCGCGCGCGGCCATCTGCTGTTGGCCGTGTCGCCCACGTCCGGCATCAAGTCGGTCAAGGATCTGATCGCCGAGGGCAAGGCCAACGCCGGCAAGCTCAGCAACGCCTCGTCGAGCAACGGCTCGCCGGGTCACGTCGGCGGCGAGCTGTTCAAGTTCATGGCCGGGATCGACGCCGTGCACGTGCCCTATCGCGGCGGCGCCGCGGCTACCACCGACCTGATCGCAGGCCGCGTGCAGTTCATGTTCGAGAGCCTCAATTCGATCTCGCCGCACGCCAAGTCCGGCTCGGTGCGGGCGCTGGCGGTGAGCGGCGACCGCCGTTCGCCGGGGTTCCCCGATCTGCCGACCGTCGCGGAGGCTGGCGTGCCGGGCTACAGCGCGCCGACCTGGAGCGGCCTGATCGGGCCGGCGGGTCTGCCGCGGCCGATCGTCGAGAAGCTCAACGAGGCGGTGAACCGGGCGATCAAGACCAAGGCGTTCGTCGATCGGTTCGGTTCGATCGGCGACGAACCGGCCGGCGGCACGTCGGAGGAATTCGCGCAGACCATCGCCAAGGATTCCGCCAAGTGGGGGGACGTGGTGAGGCGCGCGAACGTCAAGCTGGACTGACGCGGCCTAGAACTCCACGTCGAGCTCTTCCAGCTCGTCGGGCTCGGTCTTGGCCGCTTCGATCCATTCTTGCATGTGCGGCAGCGTCATGACCGCCTTGCAATAGGCGGCGCAGGCCGGATCGAGCTTGACGTCGTAGGTCACGAAGCGCGTGCACACCGGCGCGAACATGGCGTCCGCCATGCAAGGCTGCTTGCCGAGCAGAAACGGCCCCTTGGGTTCAGCCAGCCGCACCCCCAGGCTCAGTTCAACGTCCTTCGACACCGCAACAAGCGCAACAGCCGCAACGCGCGACCGTTTCAGCCAATCGCCGCCAACGGCGTCGGCAATGGCAACCAGCGGTTCCCACACATCAGCATCGCGATTCTGAATTTCGGTGGGCAGTTCCGGCCATGCGATGTCGCGATCAAACCCTGCAGCCCAGGTCTCGATCAGGCTACGAACCCGATCGCCGTCCTTGGCATGGATGCGTCGCCGGAACGGCTCAAACTTTTTGCCAGCATGCCGACGCCGCATTCTGATGATGGCCGACCGGGTCAAGATCGTATCGGGAAGCCAGCCTAGGCCGGCAAGTGCGACTGCGGCATAGGCCGGTATCTCCTCGGTCTCGATTATATTGCCCCGGACTACGCACCGACCAGCAACGGCACCGCGACGATGTCCAGCATTCAGGAGGCCGCGGATTTCTTCATTCTCTTTAGCCTTCGGCCCGAACACCGTGTCGATCTCGTCAAACAAGATCGTTGAGCCTTCCTCGCAGCCGACCTTGCGGAACAAGTGCGCCGGCGAGACATTCACCGCCGTCACCGGATGCGGAACCAATAGCTCGGTAATCTCGAGCGTTCTGGTTTCCCCGACACTGGCTCCGCCGACAGGAGTGCAATGCGCGGCGTCGACTCCCACACGTCCATCAAGTGCGTATGGACGCACCACAGTGCGTGAGCAGTCTGCGCATGCTGGCTCGGATAGGCGACGAAGCGCCCGAGGAAGTCATGAACAGCGCGGAGCATCCTTTGGCCTTGTTGGGCGTCTGTCGCTAGCACGCCGGCATCCAGTTCTGCCTGACTGGCCGTCATCGCGTCGATCATGCGGCCACCTCCACGCTATCTGCGCGGTCAATCCCGGCAATTCGGGCGGGCCGCTCGTGTCCTCGCGCGGCGGGGTGCTCGGCATCAACACCGCGGTGATCGCGGGCGCGCAGGGCATCTGCTTTGTGGTCGCGAGCAACGCCACGCAGTCCGTGCTGAGCGAGCTGATTATGCACGGTCTGCGCCGCCGCGCC
>SHVN01000043.1 GCA_009694215.1 Xanthobacteraceae bacterium | reverse complement strand
CCCGCACTACGACGCCACGGTGCTGCAGCGCGACGTCGGCATCCGCTTCAAGGGCACCGAGAAGACCAACGTCGAGGAGTATTGCGTCAGCGAGGGCTGGATCCGGGTCGCGGCGGGCAAGGCGCTGGACCGCTACGGCAATCCGCTGACGATCAAGCTCACGGGCCCGGTCGAGCCGTATTTCAAGGACCGGAAGGAAGGATAGCCGGGGCCTCTCTCCGGCCTCATCCTGAGGAGCCCGCGAAGCGGGCGTCTCGAAGGATGGGGCCGGCCGCATGGTTCGAGACGGCGCTACGCGCCTCCTCACCATGAGGCCGGAGAGAGTCAGTGCACCGTGTCCCGCTCGCCGACCACTTGCAGCGCGATCAAGCCGATCAATTCGGCGCGCTCGGCTTCCGCCGCGGCCATCCGGTCGGCCGCCTCCCTCGCCGTGCTGCCGTTCGAGCCGAGCAGGACGACGCCGCCGAGCACGGCTACGATGGCCGCGGTCAGCGCCGTGGGATTGGGTGCGATGGCGCCGAGCATGAGCGCCAGAAGAACCACGCCGCCCAAAGCCAGCGCGATCCGCGACGCCAGGATGAATTTCCGGCAGCCCTCGATCGTTTCCGCGAGCTGTTCGATGCGCGCCTCAAGCCGCGCGATCTCGTCGCGGGGGTCGGCGATTTCTGAGGTTCGTTCGTCCATGCCGGGATATTAGCGCGGGCCGGCACCCGGCGGGCAATGTCTTGACCCGGCGGCCCAGCCCGTCAAGATGCGCCCGCATGGAATGGACGCTTTCAACGGATGTCGTGGTCATCGGCGCGGGCGCCGCGGGCCTCGCCGCCGCCGTGTCAGCCCGCGACCACGGCGCCGCCGTCATCCTGGTCGAGGAGAACTTCGACATCGGCGGGCATGCCATGCTGAGCGGGGGCCGCGTCCAGCTCGGCGGCGGCAACGCCCTGCAAAAGAAGTTCAACATCAAGGACAGCCCCGATCAGGTGTTCGCCGACTGGACCGGTTACGGGCGCGGCGACGCCCGCTACAACGACCGCGATCTGGTGCGCGTCTTTGCCAAAGAATGCGTGCCGACCTTCCAGTTCCTGCTCGACAACGGCGTCACCTTCATCGAGAAGCCGATCGTCACGCCGGACGCCGCGACCGTGCCGCGGGTCTTCGTCACCCACGAATGGCATGTGCCCGGCGAGGTGATCGCGCCGCGGCGCAACCGCAACGGCTCAGGCCTCGTGCGCCGCCTCGCCGAGAGCGCACGCTGCAAGGGCGTGCAGATCCTGCTCAAGCACGAGATGACGCAGATCGTGCGCGACCGGGGCAAGGGCGGAAAGGTGCAGGGCATCGTGGTTCAGGCCGACGGCCGCGACATCGCCATCAAAGCGAAGAAAGGAATCGTCATCGCCACCGGCGGCCACACCGGCAACGTCAATTTCCGCCGCATGTTCGATCCGCGGCTCACCGAGGAATACCAGCAGGCCGGATTGCCCTACTCGCTCCAGGGCGCCGACGGCGAGCTTGCCGCCATGGACATCGGCGCGTCGCTGTGGGCGACGGGCACGCAAACCAGCGAGGTCGGCCCCGCCATCACCAAGACACGCCACGTCGGATGCCGCTGGGGCTATCTCAGCCTCTACTTCGAGACCGACAGCCCGATCTTCCATCTCTGCAAGGCAACCGGATTGACGGTGACGGACTGGCAGGAGGCGATCCTGGTCAACCAGAACGGGCAGCGCTTCTGGAACGAGCTCGACAGCTCCTACGACTTCATCAACGCGGCGATGGGCCACAACGGCGACAAGGCCAAGCTCAACGGCGGCGGCCCGATCTGGGCGATCTTCGACGCCGATGCGGTGGCGCGGCAGAAGTGGAAGCCAAAGCCGCCGCATGTCGACCCCGACGGCTATTTCTACGGCGCCGACACGATCTTCGAGCTGGCCGGAAAAATCCGGAACCCCTACCAGAAAGAGCCGATCTCAGGCCACGTGCTGCAGGAGACGGTGAACCGGTACAATTCGTTCGTCACCGCGGGCGTCGACAGCGACTTCAACAAGCCCGTGCCGCTGCACAAGATCGCGAAGCCGCCGTTCCATGCAGCGTGGTCGACGCCGATCCTGCATGACTCGCTAACCGGCCTGCGCACCGACACCCATGCGCAGGTAATCGACATCCGCGGCGAGGCGATCCCGGGGCTCTATTGCGCCGGCGAATCGCAAGGCGGTTTCGCCCAGCACGGGCTCGGACGCTGCCTGGTATTTGGCCGCATCGCCGGCCGCCACGCGGCGCAACGAAATTCGTGAGGGGCACATCGTGGGCAACACAACGAGTCTCGCAGTCTGGGATGTGCCGATGCCGGTGGTCGCGGGCGAGACGTTTTCGATCAAGGTTGGCGTGAAATCCGCGTCCGGCCGCGCACTGGCAGGAGGCCGCGTCGAGGTGAGCGACATGTCCGGCAAGGTGTTGGCGTCGGCAATGCTCGGCGATGCGCCGTGGGCCGGCACCGAGGCGCTTTATTGGGTGGCACTCGACATGCCCGCTCCGGTGAAGGAGCAGATCGCCGAATATACGGTGCGATTTGCGGGTGACGACACGTCAACGTCGCGGTTCAGCGTCGCGGCCGCGCCAAAGCCAGAGCACAGCCTGACCGTCAAGGTCGCGGAGCAAAGCACGGCGGCGGCGCTCGAAGGCGTCGAAATCCGGCTCGGCCCATTCCACGCCCGCACCGACAAGACGGGACAAGCGGAGCTGCGCGTCTGCAAGGGCGAGTATCAGCTTCAGCTCTGGCGCACCGCGCACATCGCATTGCCCAAGCCGATCACGATCGACGGCGACGCGAGCGTCGCGCTGACGATGGTTCATGTTCCGGAGGACCATCCCGACGCGCGCTGGGTGCGGTGACGAGGCACGAGCCGCGAGTCTCCCTCCCCCTTGTGGGGAGGGTGGATAGCGCGGAGGCGAAGCCGAGCGCGAGCCGGGTGGGGACTGAGTCTCGAAGCAAAGGCCCACCCCACCCGGCCGTGCTTCGCACGGCCACCCTCCCCACAAGGGGGAGGGATCGCTGTGGCCCGGTAGGCGATAAGAAGTAGGCGCCCTACTCCGCCGCCACCCGCGTCATCGGATCGACCGCCTCGACCTTGGCGGCGCAGAATTTGAACTCGGGGATCTTGCCGAACGGATCGAGCTTAGGGTTGGTCAGAAGGTTCGCCGCCGCCTCGACATAGGCGAACGGGATGAACACCACGCCGTCGGGGATCGCATCGTCCTGTCGAGAAGCGAGTTCGACCGTGCCGCGGCGGGTGGAGACGCGCACCGGATCGCCCGGCTTGATACCGAGCTTCTCGATGGTGCCGCGCGAGAGCTGCGCGCTCGCGGTCGGCTCCAGCGAATCGAGCACCTTGGCGCGGCGCGTCATCGAGCCGGTGTGCCAGTGCTCGAGTTGGCGGCCGGTGGAGAGGATAAACGGATACTCCGCGTCCGGCACTTCGTCCGGCGGCTGGAGTTTGGTCGCGACCAGCTTGGCGAAGCCGCCTGGACGCGGGAAGCCCTTATCGAACACGACGTCACGGCCCGGAATGTCCGGCCCATCTGTCGGATAGGTGACGGCGTACTCGCGGTCGACGCGCTCCCAGGTGATGTTATTGAGCGCCGGCATCATCGACGCCATCTCGTTGAAAACCTCGCCGACGTGCTTATAATTCCAGCCGCAGCCCATGCGGTTGGCGATTTCCGTGATGATCCACAGGTCGTGGCGCGTGTTGCCGGGCAGCGGCAGCGCCTGGCGGCCCATCTGCACCTGGCGGTTGGTGTTGGTGACGGTGCCGTCCTTCTCCGGCCAGCCGGAGGCCGGCAGCACGACGTCGGCGTAAACGGCGGTCTCGGTGAGGAACAGGTCCTGCACGACGAGATGATCGAGATGCGCCAGCGCCACGCGGGCGTGATTCAAATCCGGGTCGGACATCGCCGGGTTTTCGCCCTCGATGTACATGCCCTTGATCTCGTCGGCATGGACCGCGTCCATGATCTCGACCACGGTTTTGCCGCGCTTGGGCGGAAGCTTGACGCCCCACGCCTTCTCGTACTGGCCGCGGATTTCCGGGTTCTCGACCGACTTGTAGTCGGGGAAGAACATCGGGATCAGGCCCGCGTCGGAGGCGCCCTGCACGTTGTTCTGGCCGCGCAGCGGATGCAGCCCCGTGCCGGGGCGGCCGACCTGGCCGGTGATCAGCGCCAGCGCAATCAGGCAGCGCGCGTTGTCGGTGCCGTGGGTGTGCTGCGAGACGCCCATGCCCCAGAAGATGATCGAGCTTTCGGCGCGGGCATAGGCGCGCGCGACCTCACGCAGGGTGTCGGCATCGATGCCGCAGATCGGCGCCATCTCCTCGGGCGTGAAGTCCTTGATGTTTTCCTTCCAAGCGTCGAAGCCCTCGACGTAGGTCTGGATGTATTGCTGGTCGTAGAGCTTCTCGGTAACGATGACGTTGAGCATAGCGTTGAGCATCGCCACGTCGGTGCCGTTCTTGAACTGCATCATCTTCCAGGCGTGGCGCTTCATCGCGGTGCCGCGCGGGTCCATGATGACGAGCTTAGCGCCGCGCTTGGCGGCCTGCTTGAAGAAGGTCGCGGCGACCGGGTGGTTCTCGGCCGGGTTGGCGCCGATAACAATAATCAATTCGGAGTTCTTGCACTCGTTGAAGGTCGCGGTGACGGCGGCGGAGCCGACGCCTTCGAGCAGCGCCGACACCGACGAGGCATGGCAGAGCCGCGTGCAATGATCGACGTTGTTGGTGCCGAAGCCGGTGCGGACGAGCTTCTGGAACAGATAGGCCTCCTCGTTGGAGCCCTTGGCCGAGCCGAAGCCCGCCAGCGCGTCCGGGCCGTCGCGGTCACGGATTTTCTTCAGGCCGTTGGCGGCGCGGTCGAGCGCCTCCTCCCACGTCGCCTCGCGGAAATGCGTCCACGGATTCGACGGGTCGATGAACTCGTGCGGCACCTTCGGCACGCCGTCCTTGCGGATCATCGGCTTCATCAAGCGCTGCGGATTGGCGACGTAGTCGAAGCCGAACCGGCCCTTCACGCAGAGCCGGTTCTGGTTGGCCGGGCCGTTCTTACCTTCCACGGCGACGATCTTGTCGTCCTTGATCTGATAGGTGAGCTGGCAGCCGACACCACAATAGGGGCAGACGCTATCCACCTTGCGGTCCGGTTTGCCGAGATAGACGTTGTTCTCGTCGACCATCGTTGCCGGCATCAGCGCGCCGGTCGGGCAGAGCTGCACGCATTCGCCGCAGGCGACGCACGTCGAGGCGCCCATCGGGTCGCCGAAGTCGAACACGATTTTTTCCAGATGGCCGCGGCCGGCCATGCCGATGACGTCATTGACCTGGACCTCGCGGCAGGCGCGGACGCAGAGATTGCACTGGATACAGGCGTCGAGATTGACCGCCATCGCCACATGGCTGCGGTCGGGCGCGGGCACCTCGATTGCCTCGCGTTTAGGGAAGCGGCCCACTTCGATCTTCTGGCGCTTGGCGATCTTCCACAGCTCGGAATCCGGATCGTGCGCATGCGCTAGGTCCGGCTGGTCGGTCATGAGGAGTTCCGCGACCATGCGGCGCGCGGTCTTGGCGCGATCGGTCTGGGTCTGGACCTTCATGCCCGGCGACGGCGTGCGCAGGCAGCTTGCGGCGAGCACGCGCTCGCCCTCGATCTCGACCATGCAGACGCGGCAGTTGCCGTCCGGCCGGTAGCCAGGCTTCGGCGAATAGCACAGGTGCGGCAGCTTGATGTCGTGGCGGCGTCCGGCGCGGAAGATCGTCTCACCCGGGCGGATGTCAATCTCCTTGCCGTCCATGAAGAAGGTGTTGGGTTTAGGTGCCGGTGTGTCGCTCATCGCCGAATTCCTCGTAGCCTGTCGTCCCGGCCGAGTAAAACGAGAGCCGGGACCCAGTATGCCGTGTCGTCTCGATAGTCTTCGGAGTACTGGGTCCCCGCTTTCGCGGGGACGACGCCGAAAATTTGTTGCAGCTTCATCATGACCAACGCCCCATGGGCTTGGTGAGTTCATCGGGGAAATATTTCAGAACGCACAGCAGCGGGTTCGGCGCGGCCTGGCCGAGGCCGCAGATCGAGGCGTCGCGCATCAGGTCGGACAGCTCGGTCAGAAGAGCTGGGTCCCACGGACCGCGCTCCATCAGCTTGACCGCCTTCTCGCTGCCGACGCGGCAGGGCGTACACTGGCCGCAGCTCTCGTCCTCGAAGAACTTCATCAGGTTGAGCGCCACGGCCTTCATGTCGTCCTTCCCGGACAGGATCACAACGGCGTGGGAGCCGACAAAGCAGCCGTATTTTTCCAAGGTGCCGAAGTCGAGCGGCTCGTCGGCCATCGCGGCCGGCAGGATGCCGCCGGACGCGCCGCCGGGGAGATAGGCCTTGAACACTTCGCCATCGACCATGCCGCCGCAGTATTCCTCGATCAGCTCGCGCGCGGTGACGCCGGCGGGGGCCAGCACCACGCCGGGCCTCTTCACGCGGCCAGACACCGAAAAACTACGGAAGCCCTTGCGCTCGCGGCGGCCTTGCGAGGTCACCCACGCGGCACCCTTCTCGACGATGTCGCGGACCCAATAGAGCGTCTCGACGTTCTGTTCGAGCGTGGGCCGCCCGAACAGACCGACCTGGGCGACGTAGGGCGGGCGGTGGCGCGGCAGCCCGCGCTTGCCCTCGATCGACTCGATCATCGCGGATTCTTCGCCGCAGATGTAGGCGCCTGCGCCACGCCGGAGATGAATCTTCGTGAACTTGTCCAGGCCCGCGCGTTCGAGCTTGGCGATCTCGTCCTGCAGCATCAGGCGAAGCTCGGGATACTCGTCGCGGATGTAGATGTAAACCTCGGCCGCCTCGACCACCCAGGCCGCGAGCAGCATGCCTTCCAGGAGGCGGTGCGGATCGAGCGCGATGTAGTAGCGGTCCTTGAAGGTGCCGGGCTCGCCCTCGTCGGCGTTCACCGCCATCAGCCGGGGACCGGCCTCGGCGCGAACCAGCGACCACTTGCGTCCGGTGGGGAAGCCCGCGCCGCCGAGGCCGCGAAGCCCCGCGTCGCTGACGACCTTGATCAGCTCGTCACGGGTGCGCTTGCCAGTGAACACCTCGCCGAGCAGGCGATAGCCGCCGGCCGCCATGTAGTGCTCGAAGTCGGTGCCGGGCTGAATGGCGTGCGCGTGCGTCGCCGGATGGGCGATGTTCTTCACCGACGACTCGTTTGCCTTCATCACCTGCACATGGCCGACGGCGCAAACCGGCGCGCGGTCGCAGGCGCCCATGCAGGGCGCGCGCACGACGCGCACGTTGGGCCCCAGCATCTTCGGCAGATCCTTCAGGAGACGATCGGCGCCGGCCATCGCGCATGAAAGGGAATCGCAGACGCGCACGGTGACCGGCGGCGGCGGCGTTTCGCCCTCCTTCACCACGTCGAAATGCGCGTAGAAGGTCGCAACCTCATAGACCTCGGTCTGCGACAGCTTCATCTCGGCCGCGAGCGCCGCCATATGCGCGCCGGAGATGTATCCGTACCTGTCCTGGATGAGATGCAGGTGCTCGATCAGCAGGTCGCGCCGGCGCGAACGGTCGCCGAGAAGCGCCAAGACCTCGTCGAGCGCCTGCGGGTCGATCTGGCGGCCCTTGGGCGTGCGGCGGGCTTTTTTTCGGCGAGGTTCGGCGCCGTTGCCGGTGGGGCGCGGCGGATTCTGGATGTTCATTAGTGGCTCCGAAGGCTCACAATTGAACCCTTCCAGGTTGTCAGACAATCCCGTCATGTCCATTGATCGATAGAGAATAACTATCAACTGTGATGTCATTGCGTTGAAATAATCGAGTATAATGGTATTATGAATTTATTTTAAGCCATTGAAATAAAATGACTATCACATGATCGACAAGCTCGATTTCATCCTGGCGCTGGCCCGCGAGAAGCATTTCGGCCGCGCCGCCGAGGCCTGTGGGGTCACCCAGCCGACGCTGTCGGCCGGGGTGAAGCACCTCGAAGAGCAGATGGGCGTGTTGCTGGTGAACCGCGGCTCGCGCTTCCAGAGCTTCACCGCCGAAGGCGAGCGCGTGCTCGAATGGGCGCGGCGCATCGTCGGCGACACCCGCTCAATGCGCGAGGAGATCAATTCGCTGCGCCACGGCCTGTCCGGGCAGCTGCGCATTGCCGCGATCCCGACCGCGCTTGCCATGGTCGCGGCGCTCACCACGCCCTATCGCGAGCGGCACCCCAACGTGCGGTTCACCATCTACTCGCGGACCTCGATCGAAATTCTCGACCTGCTCGACAACCTCGAGATCGACGCCGGCATCACCTATCTCGGCAACGAGCCGCTGGGACGGGTCACCGCGCTGCCGCTCTATCACGAACACTACCGGCTCTTGACCTCGGCCGACGCGCCGCTCGGCAACCGCGATACGGTGACCTGGGCCGAGGTGGCCCAGGTGCCGCTCTGCCTGCTCACCCCCGACATGCAGAACCGCCGCATCATCGATGGGCTGCTCAAGCAGGCGGGCGGCGAGTCGCGCCCGACGCTGGAATCGGATTCGATGATCCTGCTGTTCTCGCATGTGCGCACCGGACGCTGGGCGAGCGTCATGCCGGCCAAGCTCGCCGAGACGCTGGGCCTCACCGACACGCTCCGCGCCATCCCGATTACCGAGCCCGAGGCGGTGCAGACCATCGGCCTGGTGGTTCCGGCGCGCGAGCCGATGATGCCGAACACCGCCGCGCTGATGGATGAGGCCAGGCACGTGGCCGCGTCACTCGACCGCGAGTAGGACCGCGCCCACGCCCTTGCCGCCGCATCCCGGCTGGCCCACAATTCCGCTCCAACACAGGGATTCGCCCCCTCCATGCACATCGCCGACGCCAAGCGCCTGACCCACGAGGGCGCGACCAAGATGATGGCCGTCGCCATCGAGGCGGCCCGCAAGACCGGGATCGCGATCTCGTGCTGCATCGTCGACGCGGGCGGGCACGTCATCATCCTGGAGCGCATGGACGGCGGGCGTTTCCATACGCTGCATTCCTGCACCACCAAGGCGGTCTGCGCGGCGTCGAACCGGCGCATCACCTCGGCGATGGGCGCGGTCGGGCAGGAGCTCGACGTGATGCATGCGCTGGGCCTTGCGCTCGCCGCCGGCCCCGACCGCTGGACCGCCATGGAGGGTGGCGCGCCGGTGCTGGTGGACGGCCAGTGCATCGGCGGCATCGGCGTGAGCGGCGGCGACTGGCAGACTGATCTGCGGATCGCCCAGGCCGCGGTCGAGTCGATTGGCGCGAGCTGGAAATAGACTCGGAAATTGACCGGGAAATAGACGATGGCCTTTGAACCGCTGCGCGTCGCCTGCATCGGCATGGGTTGGTGGTCGGATGTGCTGGCCGACGCGATGAAGCGATCGGACAAGATCAAGATCGTCGCCTGCTACACGCGCTCCGAGGACAAGCGCCTGGCCTTCGCCGGACGATACGACTGCCGGCCGGCCGAGAGCTTCGAGGAGGTGCTGGCCGATCCCGAGATCGAGGCGATCGTCAACACCACGCCAAACGACGCCCATCTGCCGACCACCCGGCAGGCGGCGGAGGCGGGCAAGCATGTCTTCCTCGACAAGCCTATTGCCAACAACGTCACCGAGGGCCGCGCCATCACCGAGATCTGCGCTAAGGCCGGCGTGGTGCTGGGGATGGGCTATCAGCGCCGCCGCGAGAGCTATTTCCGCTGGATCAGGCAGCAGATCGACCAGGGCGTGTTCGGCAGGCTCGTCAACGCCGAGGCCAACATCAGCCGCGATCGGCTCGGCAAGATCGATCTCAACTCCTGGCGCTATCAGGCATCCGGCATGCCGGGCGGCGTGATGCTGCAGATCGGCATTCACTACACCGACGTGCTGACCTATCTGATGGGGCCGGTGAAGGCGGTGCGCGGGCAGTTCGCGCAGCTCGTGCTGCCCGGCGACAATCCCGACGTGTCGAGCCTGATCCTGGAGCACGAGAGCGGCGCGCTGTCGACGCTCAACGCAAGCTACGCCTCGGCGTCGGAATATTACCTGATGAACATCTACGGCAAGGATGCCACGGCCTATTACGACATGCACAACGGGTTGCGCCTGCTCAAGCGCGGCGAGGACAGACCCACGCCCGTGCCGGCCGGGAAGAACGACACGTTCGTGGAAGAGCTGGAGGAGTTCGCCGCGGCCGTCCGCGGCATTGGCAAGCCCGAGGTGGGAGGCGACTATGCGACGGTGTCCCTCGCGGTGGTCCGCGCGGGGATTCTTTCGGCGCGCGAAGGACGGAGGGTCGAGGTGGCGGAGGTTTTGCAGAACGACTGAACAGCGAGACACCCATCCGAACGAGGCGGGGTCCTATAAAATAACGGGAGGAGCGCGATGTACTCAGCAAGACAGCTTTCGACGGCATGCGCCATCGGCCTGGCGGTTGCGTGGTCGGTCCCCGCCACCGCGCAGGACTTCCCCAATCGGTCCATCACGGTGGTGGTGCCGTTCCCCGCGGGCGGCCCGAGCGACGTGGTCGCGCGGATCGTGACCGAGCACATGGGGCGCACGCTCGGCCAGACGCTGGTGATCGAGAACGTCGGCGGCGCGGGCGGCACGCTCGGCAGCGGCCGGGTCGCGGCGGCCGCGCCCGACGGCTACACGCTGCTGGCGGGCTCGATGGGCTCACATGTGGCCGCGCCGGTGCTCACCCCCAACCTAAAGTACGATCCGGCCAAGGATTTCCTGCCGATCGGCCCGACCGCGCATTCCCCCGCTGTCATCGTCGCGCGCAAGGATTTTCCGGCCAAGGACCTCCGCGAGTTCGTCGCCGACCTCAAGGAGAAGGGCAACGGCTTCAAGCAAGCGCACGGCGGCATCGGCTCGTCGTCGCACATGGCGTGCCTACTGTTCACCACCGAGACCGGAGCCAAGCCCACCCTGGTCGCCTATCGCGGAACGGGACCTGCGATGAACGATCTGATCGGCGGCCACGTCGACTTCTTCTGCGAGCAATCCGTCAGCGTGACCGAGCAGATCAAGTCCGGCGCCATCAAAGCCTATGCGGTGTCGGCGGACGAGCGGCTCGCCTCCCTGCCGGAGGTGCCGACCGCCAAGGAGGCCGGCATCAAATACGATATGAGCATCTGGGCCGGCATATTCGCGCCCAAGGATACGCCGCCCGCGGTCGTGGCGAAGCTGTCCGGCGCGCTCGACAAGACGCTCGACGACGCAGGCGTCAAGTCGCGCATCAACGCCTTGGGCGGCTCGATCCCGGTCAAGGCGGAGCGCAGCCCCACAGCGTTCGAGGCTTACGTGAAAGCGGAGATAGCGCGTTGGGCGCCGGTGCTGAAGGCGGCGGAGCCGGCGAAATAGCGACCGGGAGCGATTACCTCTCTCGGCCTCATCCTGAGGAGCGGGCGAAGCCCGCGTCTCGAAGGATGGGGCCGCCCTCGCCCTTCGAGACGCGCCCTTCGGGCGCTCCTCAGGGTGAGGGCGGAGAGAGGTAAGTGCGAGTAGGCGCGTTATGCCACCTTTTCCTTCAGGTGCGGGAACATCGCGTTGAGCGCCTCGGCGTCCATCTCGGACTTGAACTTGTGCTTGTCCTTAAGCGTCAACGCCCGCTGCGCCGCCGGCCGCGCGCTGATCTCATCGACCAGCCGCTTGAGATTCGGGAACTTGGCCCAGCCGCCCTCGCCCAGCACGTTCGGAATGAGGCGAGCCCAGCCCCAGACGTTCATGTCGACGACGGTGTAGGTGTCGCCCAGCATGTACTTCCGCGTGGCCAGGCGCTTGTCCAGAATGCCGAAATGACGCTGCGCCTCGAAGGCGTAGCGGTTGATTGCGTAGGGCAGCTTCTCCGGCGCGTAGTTGCGGAAATGCACCGACTGGCCGGAGTACGGGCCGACACCGGACGACACGAAGAACATCCACGACAGCAACTCGCCGCGCGCCTTGTCGGTCTTGGCCGGCAGGAATTTTCCGGTCTTCTCGGCGAGATAGAGCAGGATCGCGCTCGAATCGAACACCACCGCGTCGCCATCGACGATGGCCGGCACCTTGGCGTTCGGGTTGATCGCCAGATATTCCGGCTTATGCTGGTCGCCCTTGCGGGTGTCGACCGGGATCGCTTCGTGGGGAAGCCCGGTCTCTTCGAGAAAGAGCGCGACCTTGGTCGGGTTCGGAGCGGCGGAGTAATAGAACTTCAACATGGTTTGATCCTTCGTTGTTAAGGCACGAACTTAGATGTGGGCGACCCCGAACTAGAACAAGCCCACGATCTTGCCATCAACGCCGACATCGATCGAGTCGGCCGACGGCACTTTCGGCAGGCCCGGCATGGTCATGATCTCGCCGCAGATGGCGACGACAAATTCGGCGCCCGCCGACAGGCGAACCTCCCGCACCGGGATGCTGAACCCGGTCGGCGCACCCTTGGCGTCCGGGTTGGTCGAGAACGAGTACTGGGTCTTGGCGATGCACACCGGCAATTTACCGAAGCCCATCTCCTCCCAGGTCTTGAGCTGGTCCTTCACCGCCTTGTCGGCGGTGGCGTCATCGGCGCGGTAGATCTCCTTGGCGATGGTGCGGATCTTCTCGAACAGCAGCATGTCGTCGGGATAGAGCAGCTTGAGGTCCGCCTTGCCCTGGTCGATGATCTTGACCACCGCCTTGGCGACGTCGGCCGCGCCCTCGCCGCCCTTCGCCCAGTGATCGGCCATCAGCGCCTCGACGCCGAGCGCCTTGCACTTCTTCTTGACGAGATTGATCTCGGCTTCGGTGTCTGCGGAGAAGCGGTTGATCGAGACCACCGCCGGCAGGTTGAACTTCTTGATGTTCTCGACATGGCGCTGCAGGTTGGACATGCCGGCTGCGAGCGCCGTAAGGTTTTCCTTCTTCAGATCCTCTTTCTTGACGCCGCCGTGCATCTTCAGCGCGCGGATGGTGGCGACGATGACGACGCAGTCGGGCTTGAGACCGGCCTTGCGGCACTTGATGTCGAGGAATTTTTCGGCACCAAGGTCAGCGCCGAAGCCTGCTTCCGTCACCACGTAATCGGCGAGCTTGAGCGCGGTTGCCGTCGCCGACACCGAGTTGCAGCCGTGGGCTATGTTGGCGAAGGGGCCGCCGTGAATGAACGCGGGCGTGCCTTCGAGGGTCTGCACAAGGTTCGGCGCGATCGCGTCCTTGAGCAGCGCCGCCATGGCGCCGTGGGCTTTCAACTCGCTGGCGCGCACCGGCTTACGCTCGCGCGTGTAGCCGACGATGATGTTGCCGAGGCGCTTCTTGAGGTCTTCCAGATCGGTGGCGAGGCAGAAGATCGCCATGACCTCCGACGCCACGGTAATGTCGAAGCCGGCTTCGCGCGGATAGCCGTTGGCGACGCCGCCGAGCGAACAGACTATCTCGCGGAGCGCGCGGTCGTTCATGTCCATGACGCGGCGCCAGGCGATGCGGCGGGAATCGAGGCCGAGCCCGTTGCCCCAGTAGATGTGGTTGTCGATCAACGCCGAGAGCAGATTATGCGCCGAGGTGATGGCGTGGAAGTCGCCGGTGAAGTGGAGGTTGATGTCCTCCATCGGGATCACCTGGGCGTAGCCACCACCCGCGGCGCCGCCCTTGACGCCGAACGAGGGCCCGAGCGAAGGCTCGCGCAGGCACAGCATCGCCTTCTTGCCGATGTAGTTGAGCGCATCGGTGAGGCCGACGGTCGTTGTGGTCTTGCCCTCGCCCGCAGGCGTCGGCGAGATCGCGGTGACCAGTATCAGCTTGCCGTTCTTCTTGTCCTTGAGCGATTTGACGAAGTCCATCGACACCTTGGCCTTGTAGTGGCCGTAGGGGTCGAGGTTCTCGGCCGCGATGCCGAGCTTTTCCTTGGCGATGTCGAGAATTCGCCGCTTGGTGGCGGACTGGGAGATTTCGATGTCGGACTTCGGCGATTGATGCTGCGAGGCGGGCATGGGGAACGTTCCAGTATGCGGGTGATGACTATGAGTTCGTGGAGGTGAAAGCGATCACGTGAACCTCACCTTGACGGCAAGGTTTGCGGACTTGGCCCATTCGCCGGCGCCCATCTTCTTGCCGTCGGCGGGCTGCACGCGGGTGACCTTGAAGCGGCCGTCGGCGCAGACCACCGTAAAGCCCTCTTCGTCGATGGCGACGATCTCGCCCATCTTACCGGCGATGCCCTTGGGATCCTTCGCGGGCAGCGGCTTGGCGTCGAATATTTTCAGCACCGTGCCGTCGAGGCCGGACCAGGCGCCGGGCGCGGGATTGCAGCCGCGGATGAGCCGGTCGATCTGATCCCAGGGGCGGCCCCAGTCGATGTGGGCGTGGTCGGTGCCGCAGCGGCTTTCGTAGGTGGCCTTGGACTCATCCTGCTTGATGCGCGGCGCCTTGCCGGCCTTCACGAGGTCTACCGACTCCATCATGGCCTCGACGCCCTGCGGGAACAGCCGGTCGAAATAAACGGTGCCGAGCGTGTCGGTGGGGCCGATCGGAGTTTTCTTCTGCAGGAGCACGTCGCCGGTGTCGAGACCGTTGTCCGGCCAGAAGATCGATAGCCCGGTTTCGGTCTCGCCCTTGATGATCGGCCAGTTGATCGCGCTGGCGCCGCGATAAAGGGGCAGCAGCGACGGGTGATACTGGATCGAGCCGTGGGTCGGGATGTTGAGGAATTCCTCGGGGACGAACAGCGTGACGAAGGCCATCACCTGCAGGTCGGGCTTGAGCGCCTTGAACTCGTCCCAGACTTTCGGATCTTTATAAGATGACGGCTGAAAGATCGGAAGCTTCGCCGCGACCGCCGCTTCCTTGAGCGGGTCGGCGCGGGCGCCCTCCTTCTCCGGCGCGACATGGACGGCGACAACGTTCTCGCCGCGCTTGATGAGCGCCTCCAGCACGGCCTTTCCAAAAGCCTGCTGGCCGTGAACCACGATACGCATCGAAACAACTCCTCCCGAACTCTCTTACCCCTCTGCGCGTGCAGCGAGAGGAAAACTACGCCGCCTCGGCCTTCGCCGGCTTGTCCGGCGGAGTGATCGCGCCCGAGGCCTTGATCGCTTCGACGTCCTTTGCCGAATAGCCCAGCACCTTGCTCAGAATCTCGTCGGTGTGCTCGCCCAACAGCGGCGAGCGCTTCACCTCGGTGATCGAGTCCGACATCTTCACCGGATTGCCGACAGTGAGATACTTGCCCCGCGTCGGATGATCGACCTCGACCACCGTGCCGGTGTCGCGCAACGACTTCTCTTCGGCAATCTCCTTCATCGACAGGATCGGCCCGACCGGAATATCGACAGCGTTGCAAAGGTCCATGACCTCGAACTTGGTCTTGGTCATGGTCCACTCTTCGATGGTGGCGAAGATAGCTTTAAGCCGCGGCAGCCGCGCCGGGGGCTTGGCGTAGTCCGGATCGGTCTTCCACTCCGGCTTGCCGATGAGGTCGCAGATCGCCTCCCACACCGGCGCCTGGGTGATGAAATAGATGTAGGCGTCGGGATCGGTCTCCCAGCCCTTGCACTTGAGAATCCAGCCGGGCTGGCCGCCGCCGGAGTCGTTGCCGGCGCGCGGTACCGCCTTGCCGAAGGCAACGCCCTCGCCGTACTGGCTGTATTCGGTGAGTGGGCCGTGGGCGAGACGCTGCTGGTCGCGCAATTTCACGCGGGCGAGGTTGAGCACGCCGTCCTGCATGGCGGTGAACACCTTCTGGCCGCGGCCGGTGCGGGTGCGCTGGTAGAGCGCGGCGCAAATGCCGAAGGCCAGATGCAGGCCGGTGCCGCTGTCGCCGATCTGCGCGCCGGTAACGAGCGGCGGGCCTTCGCGAAAGCCGGTGGTGGAAGCAGCCCCGCCGGTGCATTGCGCGACGTTCTCGTAAACCTTGCAGTCCTCGTAGGGGCCGGGGCCGAAGCCCTTGACCGACGCCACGATCATGCGCGGGTTGGTCTTGTGGATGTAGTCCCAGGTGAGCCCCATGCGATCGAGCGCGCCGGGAGCGAAGTTCTCCACCAGCACGTCGCAGTGCTTGATCAGCCGCTCGAGGATTTCCTTGCCCTTGGGGTGCTTGGAATCGATCGTGATCGAGCGCTTGTTGCCGTTGAGCATCGTGAAGTAGAGCGAGTCCGCGCCCTTCACGTCGCGCAACTGGCCGCGGGTGATGTCGCCCACGCCCGGCCGCTCAACCTTGATGCAGTCGGCGCCCATGTAGGCGAGAAGCTGCGTGCAGGTCGGGCCGGACTGGACGTGGGTGAAGTCGAGGATCTTGATGCCATCGAGCGCCTTGCCGGCCGCTCCGTAAGGCTTGGACGACGGGCGCGGCAGGCCGTTGCCTGCCTTGGCCGCCGGCTTCTTCGACTTCAGCTTCACGACTTTTTTCGAAGCGTGTTTGGATTTGGCTTTCGCCTTTTTGGCTTTCTTGCGGATTGCCATTGTCGTTCCCTCTATCTCTCGGCTGTCACACCTTATTCCGGGCTGTCGTGCCCGCGAAGGCGGGCATCCAGTATTCAATAAGTGTTGGTGTTTACTGGGTCCCCGCTTTCGCGGGGACGACAGCGGAGCTTGCCGGTGCTTTCATTGTTCATTGCGCGCTCCTTCATTTCTTCTTCAGCACGCTTTGCGGATTGAGGTTGCCGATGCGGCCACTCTCGCTGCCGGCTGCCGGGTCGAGCACCGCGTTGATGAGGGTCGGCTTGCCGGAGTCCATCGCAGCGTTGACGGCGCGCTTGAGCTCGTCCGGAGACGTCGCATTGACGCCGACGCCGCCGAAGGCCTCCATCATCTTGTCGTAGCGCGAGCCCTTCACGAACACGGTCGGCGCGGGGTCCGAACTCACGGAATTGACGTCGGTGCCGCGATAAATGCCGTCGTTGTTGAAGATGACGATGCAGACCGGGAGCTTGTACCGGCAGATCGTCTCGACCTCCATTCCGGAGAAGCCGAAGGCACTGTCGCCCTCGATCGCCAGCACCGGCTTTCCGGTCTCGATCGCAGCCGCGATCGAATAGCCCATGCCGATGCCCATGATGCCCCAGGTGCCGACGTCGATGCGCTTGCGCGGCTGGTATACGTCGATGATGCCGCGCGCGAGATCGAGCGTGTTGGCGCCTTCGTTCACGAGAATTGCATCGGGCCGCTCCTTGACGATGGTGCGGAGAACGCCGAGCGCGCCGTGATAGTCCATCGGCACGTTGTTGTTCATCAGGCGCGGCGCCATCTTGGCGACGTTCTCGTCGCGCTTCGTGGTCACCGTCTTCATCCAATCGGCCGGCGCCGCGGGCCAGGAGCCCATCGCCGCGAGCATTGCGTTGACGCACGAGCCGATGTCGCCGACCACCGGCGCCACGATCTCGACGTTGGAGTCCATTTCCTTCGGCTCGATGTCGATCTGGATAAATTTCTTCGGCTCGGTGCCCCAGGTCTTGCCCTTGCCGTGCGAGAGCAGCCAGTTGAGGCGCGCGCCGATCAGCATGACAACGTCGGACTGCGCCAGCACGGTCGAGCGCGCGGCGCCCGCGCACTGCGGATGCGTGTCGGGCAACAGACCCTTGCCCATGCTCATCGGCAGGAAGGGGGCGCCGCTCTTCTCGACGAAACTGCGGATGGCGTCGTCGGTCTGCGCGTAGGCCGCGCCCTTGCCAAGGATGATCAGCGGGCGCTTGGCGCCCTTCAATACGTCGAGCGCGCGCTTGACCGCTTCGGGCGCCGGAATCTGCGCCGGCGCCGCGTCGATCACTTTCACCAGCGACTTCTTTCCAGCCTCCGCGTTCATGACCTGCCCGAACAGCTTGGCCGGCAGATCGAGATAGACGCCACCGGGACGACCGGACGCCGCTGCGCGGATCGCGCGTGCCACGCCGATGCCGATGTCGGCTGCGTGCAGCACGCGGAACGCCGCCTTGCAGAGCGGCTTGGCGATGGCGAGCTGGTCCATCTCTTCGTAGTCGCCCTGCTGCAGGTCGACGATCTCACGCTCAGACGAGCCGGAGATCAGGATCATCGGAAAGCAGTTGGTCGTGGCGTGGGCGAGCGCGGTCAGGCCGTTGAGGAAGCCTGGCGCCGACACCGTCAGGCAGACGCCGGGCTTCTTGGTGAGGAAGCCGGCGATTGACGCCGCATAACCGGCGTTCTGTTCGTGCCGGAACGAGATGACGCGGATGCCTTCCGCCTGCGCCATGCGGCCGAAATCGGTGATCGGGATGCCGGGCACGCCGTAGATCGTGTTGAGGCCGTTCAGCTTCAACGCATCGATGATGAGGTGGAAGCCATCGGTCAGCTCCTGCTCTACTTCCGCGGCTGCAGGCTTCGGCTTCACTGCTACATCAGACATGGTGTTCTCCCGTAATCCTCACAAACGCGCGCGTTTTCCCCCGCGCGATGTCGTTTCAATCCGATCAGTCCAGATAGTCGGCGTATTTCGCCACATGCTCGGCGAGACCGAGCGCGTGGTTGCGGACGAGTTCCTCGGCGCGCGCGGTGTCGCGCGCTTCAAGGGCCTCGATGATGTTCATGTGGTCGCGGATCGATTTCTCGACGCGATCCTTCTCGACGATGGTCTTGCGCCGGATCATCCGCATGTGGGTGAACAGGTTCTCAGCGAGCGCGATCAGCACGCTGTTGCCGCTCAGGCGGATGATGGTCTGGTGGAACTCGATGTTGGCTTCGGAATATTCGTCGAGATGGGCGCGCAATGCGCCGTCCTCGAAGGTGGCGAACATCTTGCGCAGCGCAGCGATATCGTCCGTGCTGGCGTGTTCGGTGATCAGGCGCGCGGCCATGCTTTCCAGCGCCGCCCAGGCGGTGATCATCTCGACCACCTCGGTCTTGGTCTTGCGCACGACGTAGATGCCGCGGCGCGGCACCGAGCGCACGAAGCCCTCGCGCTCGAGCTGCGCCATCGCCTCGCGCACCGGGGTCCGGCTGACGCCGAAGTCCTGCGCGAGCTGGCGCTCGTCGAGGCGGATGTCCTGGCGGCTGCGATAGACGTCCATCGACACGATGACGTTCTTCAGGGCGGCATAGGCCCTGTTCTTGAAGCTGAACGAGGTGTCGATCGGCTCGATCGCCAGCCGGGTCGATGCCTGATCCCCCACAGGGGTCCGAGGCTTGGCGGGACGCATGGTCGGGGATTCACTCATGACTGATATACATTATTCCACGTGATAAAATGGCGCAACAATCGCAAAGCATTGACCGTCATGGGTACGCGGTCACGGGCACACCCTTATAGACAGGCCCCGCGGCTCAGACCGCGGGCCGCATCCGCAACTTGCTCCAGCCGGTCGAGATCATCGGCCAGAACAGCGCCAGCAGACCGAGCGCCATGATGCTGCCCACAAGCCCGTTGGACCAGAAGATATCGAGACTGCCCTGCGAGGCGAGCAGCGACTGCCGGAAGTTCACCTCGGCTTTGTCGCCCAGCACGATGGCCAGGACCATGGGCGCGAGCGGGTAATTGCACTTCTTGAGCACGTAACCCATCACGCCGAACACCAGCATCATCACCACGTCGAAGGTCGAGTTGTGGACGGTGTAAGCGCCGATGGCGCAGATCACCAGAATGACCGGCGCGATGATGGCGAACGGGATGCGCAGGATCGCCGCGAACAGCGGCACGCAGGTGAGCACCACCAGGAGGCCGAAGATGTTGCCGAGATACATCGAGGCGATCAGGCCCCAGACGAACTCCTTCTGCTCCACGAACAGCAGCGGTCCGGGCTGCAGGCCCCAGATCAGCAGGCCGCCGAGCAGCACGGCCGCGGTCGGCGAGCCGGGCACGCCGAGCGACAGCATCGGCAGCAGCGCCGCGGTGCCCGCGGCATGCGCCGCGGTCTCCGGCGCGACCACTCCCTCGATCTCGCCCTTGCCGAAATTCTTGCCGTTCTTCGACGCGCGCTTGGCGATGCCGTAGCTCATGAACGAGGCCGGCGTGGCGCCGGCCGGGCTGATGCCCATCCAACAGCCGATGATGCAGGAGCGCAGCGACGTCATCCAATAGCGCGGCAGTTCCTTCCAGGTCTGCCATACCACCTTGGCGTTTATGCCGGCCTTGCCGCCCTTGAACTGCAGGCCCTCCTCGATCGAAAGCAGAATCTCGCCGATGCCGAACAGCCCGATCACCGCGATCAGGAAGTCGAAGCCGGTGAGCAGCGTCTCCGAGCCGAAGGTGAGGCGAAGCTGGCCGGTGACCTGGTCGAGGCCCACGGCGGCGAGCGCAAAGCCGATGAACATCGCCGCGATGGTCTTGAATGGCGGCTCCTTGCTCATGCCGACGAAGCTGCAGAACGCCAGGAAATATACCGAGAACTGCTCGGCCGGGCCGAACTTGAGCGCGAACCTCGCAACCAGCGGCGCCACCAGCGTGATCATGATCACCGCGAACAGCGCGCCGACGAAAGAGGAGGTGAAGGCCGCGGTGAGCGCCTCGCCGGCCCTGCCCTGCTGGGCCATCGGGTGGCCGTCGAATGTGGTCGCCACCGACCACGGTTCGCCCGGAATGTTGAACAGAATGGA
Organism: Xanthobacteraceae bacterium; assembly: GCA_009694215.1. Taxonomy (GTDB): domain Bacteria; phylum Pseudomonadota; class Alphaproteobacteria; order Rhizobiales; family Xanthobacteraceae; genus Z2-YC6860. The sequence goes on along the minus strand of SHVN01000043.1, from coordinate 2,372 downwards.
GGTGATCGCACCGCCGAACAGCGCCCCCCAATAGATGCACGACAGCATGATGATCGCCGAGGTCGGCGACATCGAGAACGTGAGCGGCAGCAGGATGGCCACGCCGTTGGCGCCGCCCAGTCCCGGCAACACGCCGATCAGCACGCCCAACACGATGCCGAGCAGCATCACGCCGATGTTGAAGGGCTGCAACGCAACCGCGAAGCCGTGAAACAGATTGCCAAGCTCTTCCATGTAACGACGCCTTACTCCCCGACCCTGCGCTTCCGCGGCGCGGCTGCTTCTAGAACCCCAACCAGTACTCGACCGGCCCCTTCGGCAGCGGCACCAGGAACCATCGCTCGAACACCACGAAGGTGACGAGCGGGATTCCGATCGCGATCGACGCGATCAGAGGCCAGCCGTAGTTGCCGAGACGCTTCATGAAGAAGGCGATCAAGACCGCCGAAGAGATATAGATGCCGACCCACGGCATGACCGCCACATAGACCGCGGTCGGAATCACAACAGCAAGCACCTGCCGCAGCTGGCCCCAATCCGCAAAAACCTTTTCCGGCGCCACTTCGGCGCGTACGTTCACCAGATTGACGACGCTGGAGCCCAGAATGGCCAGCCCGACGTAGAACGGAAAGAAGCCCGCCTTCGGGCCTTCGACCCCCCAGCCGATACCGGCCTGGATGCTGCCGCCGATGACGACCGCGGCAAAGATCGCGATCGCGATCGCGACGCCGGTCTCGACCGCGCGGTGCGAAGGGCCTGCGCCGGCACCATGCGCATTGTCACTCATTGAAAATCACTCCGGAGGCAACAAGATACAGCCGCCGGCGGAAGGCCCCGCCGGCGGTTCCGATTGGTGCTAACTACTTGACGAGCCAGCCAGCGGCCTTCATCAGGTCTTCGTGGCGCTTTTCTTCGATCGTCACCCACTTGGTGTATTCGGCGCCGGTCATGAATGTCTGGTTGAAGGCGCCATCGCTCATCAACTTCTTCCACTCGTCGGTCTGCCGAACCTTCTGGAACAGTTCGACGTAGTAGGCGACCTGGTCCGGGGTCGCGCCCGGCGTCATGAAGATGCCGCGCAGCATCAGGTACTCGATGTCGAGGCCCGACGACTTGCAGGTCGGGATGCTGTCCCAGCCAGCGTCGCCGGCGATCTTGTCCTTGTAGTCGAGTTTCTTTGAGTCGAACACGCACAGCGGCCTGAGCTTGCCGGCGCGCCAGTGCGCGATCGCCTCGTTCGGGTTGTTGACGGTGGAGTCGACGTGGTTGCCGACGAGTTGCACCGCCACGGCGCCGCCGCCGGCCTGCGGGATGTAAATGAGCTTCACACCGGTGGCCTTCTGGATCGCCTCGGTGATGATCTGGTCTTCCTGCTTGGAGCCGGTGCCGCCCATCTTGAAGGTGCCGCCGGCAGCCTTGGCGGCGTCGATGAACTCCTTGACGCTCTTGTAGGGCTTCTCCGCATTGACCCAAAGCACGAATTCGTCGAGCGCCAGCATCGCGACCGGCGTCAGGTCCTTCCAGCTGAACGGGATGCCCGTCGCCATCGGCGTGGTGAACAGGTTGGACAGGGTGATGACGATCTTGTGCGGGTTGCCCTTCGAGTTCTTGACGTCGAGGAAGCCTTCGCCGCCGGCGCCGCCCGCCTTGTTGATGACGACCATCGGCTGCTTCATCAGATTATGCTTGGTCACGATGCCCTGGATCGTGCGCGCCATGATGTCGGCGCCGCCGCCCGGACCCGCGGGGATGATGAACTCCACCGGCCGGCTCGGCTCCCACGCCGCATGCCCGGGGCTGAGCGCGGCCCCACACAACAACAAAGCGGCGCCGAGGGCGCCCATATTCAGTGATTTCATGGTCGTTTCCTTTTCCCTGCCGGTCTCATTGCCCACCGTGGGCTGAGCCGGTCGTCGTTATTTCCGAGGCATACAGAAGCCTGCAGCCGGCGGACATTGTCCGTTCGTAGATGCGGCAACCTCCGGCGTCGCGAAACGCGGATCGGCCGACCGCAGAGGTGCGCTCGAGGGCGCCGTCTTGATTATTAAATATTACAGCGATGTTGAACGCACAATCAATGTGAATTAAGGAGAAGAAGACACGAGAGCGAGCGCGGTAAGAGGACGCGTCTCCTTCGTCCGACCGGCGCGGCATCCGAGGCCGAAAACAAAACTCCACCAAATCATTGACTTAACAGCATAATTTTGTTTCGGGGGCTGGCCATGGGTACAAAATGCTCGGCATTATAGAATTGGTATTCGAGGCCCGCGCCATTGCCTCGCGCGCCATGCCGTTGGTTCGCGACGGCCGGCGCGCCGCATGACTGAAGCCCCCGCCCAGGGCATGGCCTCGATGTTCGCGGAGCGCGAGGC
>SHVN01000042.1 GCA_009694215.1 Xanthobacteraceae bacterium | reverse complement strand
GCCAACGCGATTTACTATGCGACCGGCAAGCGAATCCGCTCGACACCGTTCCGAAGCCACGACCTTACTTGGCAAGACGTGGTGTGACTGAGATCTTTCCTTGTTAGTCGACCCAGTTGGAAAAATTCCATAATGGCCCTTATGCGTTGCAGTTCTAAATGATCTGCCGTTGTGCGAAGTAGAGCCCTTAACCCGCATTCACCGGATCACGCTCTGATTTCCGTAACGCTCACGCCGATTCAGATATAGGCATCAGTACCTTATCCTGGATCGAGCGAGGCGGGCATGGCGCACCCGGCGGGTGAATCAAAAGACGGTGTTCTCAAGCTCGATTTCGACCGCCGGCTGACGCTGCAATTTCGCGGGTCGCGCCGGCACCGCTCTTCGCGGTCCAGTAGTTTCGGAACTTTTCCGCCTCAGCTTTCACGCGGGACTGCGGCATGCCGCGATCAAGGGCGAACGCCGTTTCCGAATGTGACGGTTGCCAGTTAGGCGACAGACGCGATCCGTGCCTGGCCGGTTCCTTCGGCCGCGGCTTGGCTGCGCGAGTGCCCGCGCGCTCAAGCATGGTGACAAGCGGCACGCCTTCGGCTGGCGATCCGCCGCGCTCAAAGTGCGCGTGCAACTCGGCTGCGATAGGTGTGATCAAGTAGGTGGGCTCGGCTCTGAACAAGCCAAGCTCAGCCGTCGCGGACGGTGCGGGGAGTAGCTTGATGGCGCGCCCCGCATCGAAGCACGGGAACGCCGGGAGAATGTATTACGCGGACATTCTGCGGACAGTGCCGAAAGCAAACGTGAGAAAGTGGCGCGCCCGAGAGGATTCGAACCTCTGACCTCTGCCTTCGGAGGGCAGCGCTCTATCCAGCTGAGCTACGGGCGCGTGCCTTCTTGATAGCGCACGGGGCGCAAGGCGGCAACGGGCGCTCCGCCGTGCCGGCTCAACTCCGCAATCCCGGCGCCTCGTGGCCGGTGCGCGCCACGTATTCCGTGTAGCCGCCGCCGTACTGGTGAATGCCCTCGGGCGTCAATTCCAGCACCCGGTTGGACAGCGCGGCCAGGAAGTGCCGGTCGTGCGAGACGAACAGCATGGTGCCCTCGTACTGCGACAGCGCCGCGATGAGCATCTCCTTGGTCGCCATGTCTAGGTGGTTCGTGGGCTCGTCCAGCACCAGGAAATTCGGCGGGTCGTAGAGCATCTTGGCCATGACCAGCCGCGTCTTCTCGCCGCCCGACAGCACCCGGCATTTTTTCTCCACCTCGTCCTCGGAGAACCCGAAGCAGCCGGCGAGCGCGCGCAGCGAGCCCTGCCCCGCCTGGGGGAATGAGTGCTCCAGCGATTCGAATACCGTGTCGTCGCCGTCCAGCAGCTCCATGGCGTGCTGCGCGAAATAGCCCATCTTCACGCTGCCGCCCACCGCCACCGTCCCGTCGTCCGGCTCGGTGGCGCCGGCGACGAGCTTCAGCAGCGTCGACTTGCCGGCGCCGTTGACGCCCATGACGCACCAGCGCTCCTTGCGGCGCACCGTGAAGTCGAGCCCGTCGTAGATGCTCCGGCTGCCATAGCCCTTGTGCACGTTCTTCAGGTTCACCACGTCGTCGCCGGAGCGCGGCGCCGGCTGAAACTCGAACGACACCGTCTGGCGGCGCTTGGGCGGCTCCACCCGTTCGATCTTGTCGAGCTTCTTCACCCGGCTCTGCACCTGGGCGGCGTGCGAGGCGCGCGCCTTGAAGCGTTCGATGAACTTGATTTCCTTGGCGAGCATCGCCTGCTGGCGCTCGAACTGGGCCTGCTGCTGCTTCTCGCTCAGCGCGCGCTGCTGCTCGTAGAACTCGTAGTTGCCCGAATAGGAGGTGAGCGTACCGCCGTCGATCTCCACGATCTTGGTGACGATGCGGTTCATGAACTCGCGGTCGTGCGAGGTCATGAACAGCAGGCCCTCATAGCCCTTTAGGAACTGCTCCAGCCAGATCAGGCTCTCCAGGTCCAGATGGTTGCTCGGCTCGTCGAGCAGCATGGCGTCGGGGCGCATGAGCAGGATGCGGGCCAGCGCCACGCGCATCTTCCAGCCGCCCGACAGGCTGCCTACGTCGCCGTCCATCATCTCCTGGCTGAAGCTTAAGCCGCTCAGGACCTCGCGCGCCCGGCCTTCGAGCGCGTAGCCGTCCAGCTCCTCGAAGCGCGCCTGCACCTCGCCGTAGCGCGCGACGATGCTCTCCATGTAGCCGGCCCGCTCTGGGTCGGCCATGGCGTGCTCCAGCTCCTTCAGCTCGGCAGCCACCGTGCTCACCGGGCCCGCGCCATCCATCACCTCGGATATGGCGCTCCTGCCCGACATCTCGCCCACGTCCTGGCTGAAGTAGCCGATGGTCACGCCCCGATCGACCGACACCTGGCCCTCGTCGGGCTGCTCCTGGTCCGTGATCATCCGGAACAGCGTCGTCTTGCCGGCGCCGTTGGGGCCGACGAGGCCGACCTTCTCGCCCCGGTTGAGCGCTGCCGAGGCCTCGATGAAGAGGATCTGATGGCCGTTCTGCTTGCTAATGTTGTCGAGACGAATCATGTGCCCACGGGACCGAAAAAAGTTGCGGCGCCCTTATGCCACGTCGCGCATCCGTAGAAGAGGGAAATGCCCGCTCCCGGCCGGCCGGGCCATCGGGATCGGGAACCGGGCCGCCGCCGCGGGCCTTGGCCTGGCGGCGCTTCTCGAAGTCAGACGATGAAATCCGTCGCCTGCACATGCGCGGCATTCTGCAGCCTGACGACGCCGTCGGCGCCAGCCGCAAAACCGGCGGTTGCATCGTTGATCACGAGATAGGTGCCGGTCATGCCGCCGCCGTCGAGCTGCTTTTTCACGTCGGGCAGTTCCGCTCAGGCTTCGCGAGAGGTCTGAGCCCGTGGGTCCGTCGGACTCCCGGCGTCCCGCACGCCCTCGGACTTGTTTCCGCAGGCGCACCGGCCGGCATCGCTCGGGCGCATATGCGCCGCGAGAACGATGGCGCTTGGCCGTCCGGCAAATGCTATAACTCACGCTGGAACCAGCCCGAAATCCGGAGTCCGCCATGTCGAGCGCCGCGTCCCAGAAGCCGTCCCCCAAGCCCGCCCCGGTGCTGAAGGATTCCGAATTCAACTGGGAGGATCCGCTCGGCCTCGACGCCGAACTGACCGAGGAAGAGCGCATGGTGCGCGACAGCACCCGCGCCTTTTCGCAGGACAAGCTGATGCCGCGGGTGCGGCTCGCTTGGCGCGAGGAGAAGGTCGACAAGGAGCTCCTGCCCGAGATGGGCGCGCTCGGCCTTCTCGGCCCGACCATTCCGGAGGAATACGGCGGCGCAGGCCTGGGCTATGTCGCCTATGGCCTCATTGCGCGCGAACTGGAGCGCGTCGATTCCGGCTACCGCTCGACCCTGTCGGTGCAGTCGTCGCTGGTGATGCACCCGATCTACGCCTACGGCACCGAGGCGCAGAAGAAGAAGTATCTGCCCAAGCTTGCCAAGGCCGAGCTGATCGGCTGCTTCGGCCTGACCGAGCCGGACTTCGGCTCCGATCCGGGCTCGATGGTGACGCACGCCGTGAAGGTGGCGGGCGGCTTCAAGCTCAACGGCGCCAAGATGTGGATCTCCAACGCGCCCATCGCTGATCTCGCCATCGTCTGGGCCAAGCTCGAAGGAAAAATCCGGGGCTTCATCGTCGAGCGCGGCACCAAGGGCTTCTCCACGCCGAAGGTCGACGGCAAGCTCAGCTTGCGCACTTCGGTCACTGGTGAGATCGTGCTCGAGGATGCCGTGATCCCCGAGGACAACCTCCTGCCGAACGTGTCGGGCCTCGCCGGCCCGTTCGGCTGCCTCAACATGGCGCGCTACGGCATCTGCTGGGGCGCGATGGGCGCCGCCGAATTCTGCTGGCACGCGGCGCGGCAGTATGTGCTCGACAGAAAGCAGTTCAATCGGCCGCTCGCCGCCAACCAGCTGGTGCAGAAGAAGCTGGCCGACATGCAGACCGAGATCGCGCTGGGCTTGCGCGGCGCGCTGGCGCTTGGCCGGATGCTGGAGGCGGGCCGGGCCGCGCCGCCGTCCATTTCGCTGATGAAGCGCAACAACACCGGCAAGGCGCTGGATATCGCTCGCGTCGCCCGCGACATGCACGGCGGCAACGGCATCTCCGACGAGTTCCACGTCATGCGCGTGATGTGCAACCTGGAAACCGTCAACACCTACGAGGGCACGCACGACATCCACGCGTTGATCCTCGGCCGCGCGCAGACGGGGATTCAGGCGTTCTTTTAAGACGCATGGATTTTCCCACCGTCCTGATTCTGATCGGCACCGGCGCGATCGGCGGCCTGATGGCGTCGCTGGTCGGCGGCGCGTCGGTCGTTACGTTCCCGGCGCTGCTGGCTCTCGGCCTGCCGCCGGTCGTCGCCACCGCCTCCAATCTCGTTGCGGTCAGCGCCGGAAATTTTCTTGCGGCGGTGACCGATCGTCACCAGCTTCCGCCGTTCAACCGTGCCTTCACTGGCCTTATCCTGGCCTCGGTGCTGGGCGCACTGCTCGGCGCGGTTCTGCTGCTGGCGACGCCCGTTCGTCTGTTCGAGTTCCTGATTCCGCTGCTGCTCGGCTTCGCCACCGTGCTGTTCGCCTTCGCCGGCCGTATCACGCAATGGCTGCGCGCGCGGGCAACTGCACGCGGCAGCGAATGGAAGATCGGCGTGACCAGCATCCCCCTGGTGCTGCCGATCTCGATCTATGGCGGGTATTTCGGCGCCGGCGCCGGGACGCTTCTGCTGGGCGTGCTGATGATCGCGACCGAGGGCGACTATCGCCGCGCCAACGTGGCGAAGAATCTGGTGTCGAGCCTCAACACCACTGCGGCTTCGGTGTGGTTCATCGCCAACGGCGCGGTGAGCTGGCCGCACACGCTGGTGATGGGGGCGGGCTGCCTGATCGGCGCGTTCTGCGGCGCGCACCTGGCGCGCCGCGTCCCGCAGGAGGCGATGCGGGTGGTGATCGTGGTGGTCGGCGCGGCGCTGACCGCGGTGTTCGCCTGGAAATACTGGTTCTAGATTCGCTTTGCCAATTCCACGAGCCGCTTCGTCATCGCGCTGTCGGGATCGGGCATCGGATCGCAGATCGTGAAGTGGTTCATGCCGGGGATTGCCTCGTAGCGGGTCTCGACGCCCTTGTCGCGCCAGCCGTCGGCGACGATCCGGCTTTGCCGCAGGAACTCCGAGGATTCCGCCCCGCCGACCACGGCGTCGAGCACGCGGCCCTTGGCGACCGGCCAGAACAGCGGCGAGATGCGCCGCGCCTCGGCCTCGTCGAGTTTGAAATCGGCGTTGGTGGCGAGGTGCAGGAGCGGCGCGAGGTCGTACAGGCCGGAGATCGCGTAGCCCGCTGGCACGAGATTGGCCGGCGCGCCGGGATCGAGCTTGGTCCAGTCGGTCGCCACCATGCAGGCGGCGAGATGTCCGCCGGCGGAATGGCCGCTCGCCATGATGCGTTTGCCGAACCGCTTCCAGAGGAACAGGCAGGCCTGTTGCGTCTGCTCGACGATCCGGCCGATGGAAACCTGGGGGGCGAGGTCGTAGCCCGACACCGCGACCGTGACGCCATGCGCGTTCATGCCGCGCGCCATCTGGCTGAAGCTTGAAGGCTCCAGCGAGCGCCAGTAGCCGCCGTGAATGAACAGGGCGAGCGGGCCGTCATTGTCCTTTTGGCCGCCGCGCGGCTTGAAAAGATCGATGGTTTGCCGCGGCGACGGGCCGTATTTCAGCCCGATCTCGGCGCGGCCTTCCTTCCCGGCCTCGTCGCGGTAGGCCGAGCCATCGCGCGTCCAGCGCGCGAAGATTTCCGGATGCTCGGGCACCCGCGCGCGGTTGTTGTACTCAACCTCCCAGTCGATGGCCGCCATCGCAACTCTCCTCCGCTTTCGATTGGAGAGTGAAGCATGGCGGCGACGCGGGCAAGACGGGCTCCCTCTCCCCGCTTGCGGGGAGAGGGTTGGGGTGAGGGGGCATTTCCATAAGCTCAGACTCGCCGATACGCCCCCTCACCCGGATCGCTTCGCGATCCGACCTCTCCCCGCAAGCGGGGAGAGGTGGAGCAAGCAGCGCTGCGCGGTGTGGAGAGCAGCTACCGCTTGATCTGCGCCTTCAGCGTTTCCACCACCGCGCGGTCGAACGAATCCGCGGGCTTGGCCGGCGCGTTCTTGCGCTGCTCCAGGACATACTGGTCGCGCTTCCGGACCAGCGCGGCCATGCGTGCGTTGAGCCCTTTGCGCTCAGCCATGTTCTTGTCGATCGCCGCCTGGCGCTCCTGCGGTTTCATCGCCCGCAGCGTGTCCGGCAGATCCTCGTCCTTGACGCTGTCGAGCCTCTGCTGGCCGGTGGTCACGTCGGTCACGAGATCGCCGCGTCCGGTCACGGCGGCGCCGGAAGACGCTCCGCTTTTGCTCAGGTAGCCGGCCATTTCCGAGGCGACCGCGCGCGGCGCGGCCGCGACCTGGGAGGTCTTCTGCTCCACGCTGGAGCGTTGCGCCCGGGGCCCATAGGGAATGACCGTGCCGTTGATGCGGCCCTGCAACTCGATGATCTCGGTGTCCCACGGCGTCTCGATGATCAGCACCTGGCCGCCGTCCTGCGGGATCGGGATGTAGCGGCCGTCGCCGCGCTGGGCGATGTCGCGCCACACCCGCTCGGTGTCGCGGGCAGCTCCGGCTTGCACCGCGTTGACGACGATGCCGCGGTCGCGCGCCATGCGCAGCACCTCCGGATATTTGGTGTCCTGCGTGTAGTCCATGTGCGGTGGCGCGTCGCCCACTAGGAACAGGATGCGGCAGATCTCCGCGCCTTGCGTCCACGTGAGTTTGGTGACGCCGACGTCGAACGCCTCGTTGACGCTCTCGGGCCAGTCGCCGCCGCCGCGGGCCTTCAATTCCAGCAGGTTGGCGTAGAGGTCCTGGATGTCGGTGGTGAGATTGAATGTCTTGGTGACGTATTCGTCGCCGATGTCGCGATAGGCGACGAGGCCCATGCGGATTTCCGCGTTGGGATTGGCATCGACGATGGCGGTGGCGATCGACCAGATCTTGCGCTTGGCGCCTTCGATCAGCGGGCCCATCGAGCCGGTGGTGTCGAGTACGAAGGCAACTTCGACGATCAGTTTGGGGCGGGCCCTGGACGAAGGCTCCTCGGGCGAAGCAAAGCCTGGCGAGACGGCAAGCACGGCAGCGAAACAGGCGGGCATCAGGGCTCGCGCAAGGTTCGAAAGCATGATGTCACCCTCCTGAATCATTTCCGACGCGGATATGATTCCCAGGATTCCCGGCGGGCCGTGGCCGGGATTGCGGCCGGGCACCGGCCAATTGCGGGCGGATTTTGACCGTGGCGCAGGGGCTCGATCCGGCGCTGCGGAAATCCGGGGCCGATGTTGTCCCGATTGCGGCGCGGGTTTATGAGAGGATCATGAAGGTTGACGGCACGCCCACCCGCACGATCTGGCTCGAAGCCGACGGCTGGTCGGTCGGCATCGTCGACCAGACGGCCTTGCCGCACCGCTTTAGCAGGCTGCGGCTTGCGACGCTCGACGACATGGCGCGCGCCATCAATACCATGCAGGTGCGCGGCGCGCCGCTGATCGGCGCCGCGGCCGCTTACGGCGTCTGCCTCGCGCTGCGCGCCGACGCCTCCGACGAAAGCCTGGAGCGCGGCTATTCAACGCTGCTCGCGACGCGGCCGACCGCGATCAATCTGAAATGGGCGCTCGATGAGATGACGGCGGCGGTGCGAAACCAGCCGCGTGAAGCCCGTGTCGCCGCGGCCTACCGCCGCGCGGCGGAAATCGCCGACGAGGATGTCGCGATCAACCAGGCGATCGGGCGGCACGGCGTGAAGCTGATCGATGCGGTCGCGGTGCGGAAGCCCGGCCGGCCGGTCAACGTGCTCACGCACTGCAATGCCGGCTGGCTTGCCACGGTCGACGTCGGCACCGCGACCGGCCCGATCTACACCGCGCACGACAAGGGCATTCCCATCCATGTCTGGGTGGACGAGACCCGGCCGCGCAACCAGGGCGCCTCGCTCACCGCCTGGGAGCTCGGCAAGCACGGCGTGCCACACACGGTGATCGCCGACAACACCGGCGGCCATCTGATGCAGCACGGCATGGTGGACCTGGTCGTCGTCGGCACCGACCGCGTCACCGCGCAGGGCGACGTGTGCAACAAGATCGGCACCTATCTCAAGGCGCTGGCCGCCCGAGACAACAACGTGCCGTTCTATGTGGCGCTGCCGTCGCCGACCATCGACTTCACGATCTCGGATGGCATGACGGAAATACCGATCGAGCAGCGCGGCGGCGAGGAGCAGTCGACCATGACCGGCCGCACCGCCGACGGCCGGATCGAGACGGTGCAGATCGTGCCGGACGGTTCTCCGGTGGCGAATTACGGGTTCGACGTGACGCCCGCGCGGCTGGTGACGGGGCTCATCACCGAGCGCGGCGTGCTCAAGGCCTCGCGCGAAGGCTTGCGCGCGGCGTTCCCGGAGCGCGCGGGAGGCGGGCGATGATCGGATCGTTGCGCGCGCTGGCGGTTGCGGCGCTGATGCTGGGCGCGACCGGCATCGCAACCGCCGCCGAGGCGAGCAAGCCTGTCCTCGACAGCGCCGAGCGCCACAAGCCCGCGGCGATCGGGCTGTGGGAGCGGCTGGTCAACATCGATTCCGGTACCGGCGATGCGGAAGGTGTGGCCGCCTTGGGCGCCATCGCGATCGAGGAGCTGAAGCGGCTCGGCACGGCTGTCGAGACCGTCTCCGCCGCGCCTGCGGCCGGCGACAATATCGTTGCGAGCGTGTCCGGGTCGGGCAAGGGAAAGGTTCTGCTGATCGCCCATATGGACACGGTGTTTGCCAAGGGGACGGCGACGGCGCGGCCGTTCCGCATCGAGGACGGGCGCGCCTACGGCCCAGGCGTGTCCGACGACAAGGCCGGGATCGTCGTTGCGCTGGCGGTTCTGAAAATCCTCGACGAGTTGAAATTCAAGGACTACGCGCGCATCACGCTGATGCTCAACACCAACGAGGAAACCAACTCGCGCGGCTCGCGGGCGCTGATCGAGAAGCTCGCCCGCGAGCACGACGTCACCCTCAATCTCGAAGGCGGCCGCATCGGCGATGGCATCACGATCTGGCGGAAGGGCTCCGGCACCATGAAGGTCGAGGTGCGCGGCCGCGCCTCGCACGCGGGCGGCGCGCCCGAGCTCGGCCGCAACGCGGTGATGAAGCTGGCGCACCAGATGTTCCAGCTCAGCAAGCTCGCCAATGCCGAAAAAGGCACCACCATCAACTTCACGGTCATCAAGGGCGGCGACCGCAAGAACGTCATCCCGGACTTCGCCGAAGCCGATGCCGACGTGCGCGCGCTGGTGTCGGAGGAGTTTGACCGCGTCGAGCGTGAAATGGCGGTGGTGTCGCAGAACAAGCTTATCCCCGACACCGAGGTGAAAATCAGCCCGCTCCGGACCTTTCCGGCTATGACGCAGAACGCGCAGACCGATACGCTGGCGGCGATGGCGCAGAGCATCTATGGTGAGCTCGGCAGGACACTGACGCTCGGCGGCAGCGGCGGGGCCGCGGATTCCAGCCTCTCCGCCGGCGTGTTCAAGCCGACGCTTGACGGCCTGAACCTCATTGGCGGCAACGCCCACATCGACCGGGAATATGCCCTGGTCGACAGCATGGTGCCGCGGTTCTATCGCGTCACCCGCATGGTCATGGAACTGGGCAAGGGACAATGAGCTTCCAGTCCGGAAAGATATTGGAGATTCCCGTCGACGGCCGGCAGTCGGAGACTGCGCTCAAGGTAGCGCGCGGCACCGCGCGGCTTCTGCATGCGCACGGCTATTGCGTGGTGAGCGAGTTGCCGTTCGCCTCGGGCCGGCGCGCCGATCTCGTGGCGCTGGGCCGTGACGGCGAAATCTGGATCGTCGAAATAAAATCCTCGGTTGCCGATTTCCGCGCCGACCAGAAATGGATGGACTACCGGATGCACTGCGACCGGCTGTTCTTTGCGACCTCGGTTGAGGTGCCTTGCGAGATCTTTCCCTCCGACACCGGCCTGATCGTCGCCAACGCCTTCGGTGCGCAGATCGTCTGCGAGGCGCCGGAGCATCGGCTGCACGCCTCGACCCGCAAGAGCATGATGCTGAGCGTCGCCCGCGCCGCCGCGCTGCGGCTGCAGTCGCTGATCGATCCGGCCGGGCCCTATGCGGGAGAGCTGTAGAATGGCGACGCGACGCATCGCCCGCCTCGGTCTCATGCTGATGGCGGGGTCGCTTCCCGGCGCCGCCGCGGCGAACGCGCAGGAGCCCCTGGCCGGCAAGACCGTGTCGCTGATCATCGGCTTCGGCCCGGGCGGCGGCTACGACCTGTGGGGCCGCACCGTCGCCCGCCACATCGGCAAGCACCTGCCCGGCAAGCCCACGGTGGTGCCGCAGAACATGCCCGGCGCCGGCAGCTATGTCGCCGCGAGCCACATCTACGGCGCCGCGCCAAAAGACGGCACCGTGTTCGCGATCATCGCCCGCGACGCGGCGCTGGGTCCCTTGAGCAATGCGCCGGGCGCGCGTTTTGATGCCACGAAGTTGTCCTGGCTCGGCAGCCCGACCAAGGAGCACAACGTCTGCATCGCCTATCACACCGCGAAGGTGAAGACGGCGAACGAGCTGCGCGACCAGGAGCTGATCCTGGGCGACACCGGGCCCGGCACAGGCACGCGCTCCTATCCGAAGGTGCTCAACGACCTGCTCGGCTACAGGTTCAAGCTCGTGTCCGGCTTCCGCTCGTCGGCGGACGTATTCCTGGCGATGGAGCGCGGCGAGGTCGAAGGCATCTGCGAAAGCCTCGACAGCGTCAACCAGCGCAAGCCCGACTGGATCGCGAACAAGACCGTTCATGTGCTGCTGCAGGCCGGCGCCGAGACCCATCCCGAATTGAAGGGCGTGCCGAACGTGATGACGCTGGCGCGCAACGACGGCGAAAAGCAGGTGCTGGAGTATCTCTACGCCGGGCAGAACATTGGCCGGCCGTTCGTGGCGCCTCCCGACCTGCCGCCGGAGCGGCTGAAGATGCTGCGCGGCGCCTTCGACGCGACCATGAAGGACCCGGAGTTCGCAGCCGACGTCAAGCGCAACAAGTTCGACCTCGAGCCTGAGGACGGTGCGCACCTCGCCGCGCTGATCGACAAGATTTATGCGACGCCGAAGGCGATCGTCGAGCGGGTCAGCAATCTGATCAAGTGACCGGTTTCTTGGCTGCTCCAGGCGCGATCCTCTCTCGGCCTCATGCTGAGGAGCGCCCGAAGGGCGCGTCTCGAAGCATGGTGCCGCCCCATCCTTCGAGACGACCGCTTCGCGGTCTCCTCAGGATGAGGCGGAGAGAGGTCGGCGCAATCACGGATTCGGCTTGATCCCGGCGGCCTTCACCAGTTCGTGGTTCAGCGCGATATCGTCCTGGAAGAACTTGTCGAACTCTGCCGGAGTCATGCGGGCCGGCTCGCTGCCAAGCGCCGTCAGCTTCTCCTGCAAGCTCGGGATGTCCAGAATCTTGCGCGTCTCCTGGTAGAGCTTGTCGACGACGTGGCGCGGTGTCTTCACCGGCACCCACATGCCGATCCAGAAGTTATAGTCGGAGTTGGGATAGCCGGCCTCGATCGTGGTCGGCACCTCGGGCAGCGACAGCGCGCGCTTGGAGCCGGACACCGCCAGCGCCGAAAGTTTGCCGTCGCGGATGAGCGGCACTGCGGCGAGCGTCGGCGAGAAGAAGAAATCCACCCGCTGCCCCAGAACCTCGTTGACCGCCTCGGGCGCGCCGCGGAATGGAATCTGCTGCGCCTCGAATCCGGCCGCCAGCCGCAGCCGCTCCGCGGCGAGGTGCGCCGCCGCGCCGTAACCGACGCTGGAGTAGTTCACTGAGTTCGGCTTCGCCTTCGCGGCGTCCACCAGCTGCTTCAGCGTCTTGTACTTGGCGGGCGAGGCGATCATTACCAGCGGCGCGTGGCCGACCAGCGTCACGCCCGAAAAATCCTTGCCGGCGTCATAGCCGAGGTTGGGAAACGTGGCCGGCTGGATCGCGAAGGCCGCCGAATGGACCAGGATGGTGTAGCCGTCGGGCTCGACCTGCTTGGCGACGTAGCCCATGCCGGTCGTGCCGCCGGCGCCGGTGCGGTTCTCGACCACGACGGTCTGGCCCAATTGCGTCGACAGATGTTCGGCGATCACCCGCGCGGCGACGTCGGTCGCGCTGCCGGCGGTCACCGGCACGATGATGCGCAGCGGCTTCGACGGCCAGCTTTGCGCCGATGCGCCGCAAGCGCTCGCCAGTAGCATGGCGCCGGCGATCAGCCAACGGTGTGCCATGAATTCCTCCCGGATTTTTTATTTCAGAACGGTCAGCGCGGCGCGCGCTTGGCGAGAATGCGCTGCAAGGTGCGGCGGTGCATGTTGAGGCGGCGCGCCGTCTCCGACACGTTGCGCCCGCACAGTTCATAGATGCGCTGGATGTGCTCCCAGCGCACACGGTCGGCCGACATCGGATGCTTCGGCGGGTCGGCCTTACGGCCCTCCAGCGCGAGCAGGGCCGCGACGACATCGTCGGCGTCGGCGGGCTTGGAGAGATAGTCCACGGCGCCGATCTTCACGGCGTTCACCGCGGTGGCGATGTTGCCGTAGCCGGTGAGGATGATGGCGCGGGCCTCGGGGCGGCGCTGCTTGAGCGCCACGATCACGTCGAGCCCGTTGCCGTCGCCGAGCCGCATGTCGACCACCGCGAAGGCCGGCGCGGATTTCTCCACCTGCTGCAGCCCTTCGCTGACCGACTCCGCCGTCCCCACCTCAAAGCCGCGGGCCTCCATGGCGCGCGCCAGCCGCTGCAGGAAGGACTTGTCGTTCTCCACGATCAGCAGCGTGCGCTCGATCTGCGCGTACTCGTGCGGGATATCGATCATTGCCAGGCTCATTCTTGTACAACCTTAAGGAACCTCGCTCCGTACCTCAAGTGTGGCCGAACCCCAGCGGCCGCTCGAAATCGCTGCGCAACCAGCGGACCCGGATGACCGCGCCGCGGTCGGGAAAGGCCCGATTCTCGAATTCGACGGTGGCGCCTGAGCGTTCCAGCAATGTCTTGGCGATGAAGAACCCAAGGCCCAGGCCGATGGTCTCGCTGCCGGCGTTCATGCGGCGGCGCTTGCTCGACCGGACATAAGGCTCGCCGATCCGGCTCATGATCTCGGGCGCGAAGCCCGGGCCGTCGTCGCTGATGGCGACGGCGACGTCCTCGTCGCTCCAGTCTGCGGTGACCTCGACGCGGCCATGCGCGAAATCGACCGCGTTCTCCAGCAGGTTCCCCAGGCCATAGAGGATGGCCGGGTTCCGCGCGCCCGTCGGCGGCGCCGGGTCGTGCGCCAGCGCCACGTCGATGGCGATGCCGAAGTTGCGGTGCGGCGCCACCACCTCTTCGATCAGCGCCGACAGCGGCACCCGGTCGAATGGCTCACCGGTGGACAGTTCGGTCAGCTTGGCCAGGATGTCGCGGCAGCGCTGCGACTGCTCGCGCAACAACCGCACGTCGTCGAGATGCGGCGAGTCCGGTTCGAGCGTGCGCTCCAGTTCCTTGATCACAACCAAAATGGTCGAGAGCGGCGTGCCGAGCTCGTGGGCTGCGGCGGCTGCGAGCCCGTCGAGCTGCGACAGATGCTGCTCGCGCGCCAGCACCAGCTCGGTCGCGGCCAGCGCCTCGGCGATCTGCCGGCTCTCCTCGGTGATCTGCCACGTATAGACGCTGATGAAGCCGATGGCGAGCAGGATCGAGAACCAGACGCCGATGAGATAGATCCAGGGCAATTCTAGCGGATTATCGGCGTCCCACGGCAGCGGATAGTGCGCGAACACCAGCACGGTCGCGCACACCACCGCAAAGATTCCGAGAATGAGCGTGATGCGCGGCGGTAGCGCGGTCGCCGACAGCAGCACGGGGGCGAGGAACAGGAAGGCGAACGGATTCTCCAGGCCGCCGGTGAGGAACAAGAGTACCGCAAGCTCGGCGATGTCGAAGGCGAGCAGCCAGGCCGCCCGCTCGGGCTCGAGCCGCTGCGTCAGGCTGAACCGCATCCGAAGCGCCACGTTCAGCCAGGCCGACAGCGCGATTACCGCAAGGCACGCCCAGATCGGCAGCGGAAACTCGATCGCGTAATAGACCACCAGGACGGCGGTGGTCTGGCCGATGATCGCCAGCCAGCGCAGCCGCAGCAGCGTGTGGAGGCGCACGTTCCGCCGCTGCGGCAGGTGCAACAGATCCGCGGTGTCGTCGAGCATGGGCGCATCTTAGTGTGCCGGGCGTTGTTCACAATGTTGCGAACGACGCAGGGGCTGGCCGCCGGCGCCTTGGGGGCTTGCGCCGGGCCGCACGCCGCGTCACATCTGCGGGGCCATGCTCGCCCCCGCCGCGACCGAATCCCCCATTGTCGTCGACCGCCTGGTCAAGCTCTACAAGACCGTGAAAGCGGTGGACGGCATCTCGTTTTCCCTCGAATCCGGCTCCTGCGTGGCGCTGCTTGGCGGCAACGGCGCCGGCAAAACCACCACGATCTCGACCATTATGGGGCTGGTCGAGCCGACCGAAGGCCGGGTCACGGTGCTCGGCGCCGCGATGCCGCGCCAGCGCCACCGGGTGCTGCACCGGATGAACTTCGAGAGCCCCTACGTGAACATGCCGATGCGGCTCACGGTGCGGCAGAACATGAATGTGTTCGGCATGCTCTACGGCTGCGCGGACGTCGCCGGTCGCATCCGCGCGCTGGCGGACCAGCTCGATCTCCACGAATTCCTCGATCGCCAGACAGGCAAGCTGTCGTCGGGGCAGAAGACGCGCGTCGCTCTCGCAAAATCGCTGATCAACGAGCCGGAGATTCTGCTGCTCGACGAGCCGACCGCCTCGCTCGATCCCGACACCGCCGACTGGGTGCGCGGCCGCCTCGAACGCTATCGCCGGGAGCGCGGCGCGACCGTGCTGCTCGCCTCGCACAACATGGGCGAGGTCGAGCGGTTGTGCGACCGCGTCATCATGCTCAAGACCGGGCGCATCGAGGACGACGATACGCCCGCGCGCCTGATCGCCCGCTACGGCCGCAGCAATCTGGAGGAGGTGTTCCTCGATATCGCCCGCGGCACGGGCGAGGCGCGAGAGACAACACGATGAGCGTGCAATCGCCCGCCCATGTTGCGTTCTCGCCACGCCGCGTCGGTGCGATGGTGCTGCGGCACTGGTACCTGCTGAGCTCCTCGTGGCCGCGGGTGCTCGACCTGATCTACTGGCCCGCCGTGCAGATGCTGATGTGGGGCTTCCTGCAGACATACATTTCGCAGAACTCCGGTTTCTTCGCGCAGGCCGCGGGCACCTTCATCGGCGCCGTGATGCTGTGGGACATCCTGTTCCGCGGCCAGCTCGGATTTTCGATCTCGTTCCTCGAAGAGATGTACGCCCGCAACCTCGGCAACCTGATGATGAGCCCGCTGCGCCCGGCGGAGTTCGTGGTCGCGCTGATGATCCAGAGCGTCATTCGCCTCGCGATCGGCATGGTGCCGGTGTCGCTGCTGGCGATCGCGTTCTTCGGCTTCAACCTGTGGGGCATGGGGCTGGCGCTCGCCGTGTTCTTCATGAACCTGCTGCTCACCAGCTGGGCGATCGGCATCCTGGTCGCGGGCATCCTGCTGCGTCACGGTCTCGGCGCGGAGAACATGGCCTGGAGCTTCATGTTCCTGCTTCTGCCGGTGACCTGCGTCTATTATCCGGTGGAGGTGCTGCCCTCGTGGCTGCAGATCTTCGCCTGGATGCTGCCGCCGACCTATGTGTTCGAGGGCATGCGGGCGCTCTTGATCCAGCAGGTGTTCCGCGCCGACTTGATGCTGCAGGCGTTCGCCCTCAACGCCGTCCTGTTCGCCGGCGGCGTGGCCGGCTTCCTTCTGTTCCTGAAAAGCGCTCGGCGCGAAGGCACCCTGCTGCAGGGCGGCGACTGAGCGGATTTGGCGGCAAACGCAGAAAATCCCTGGGTTTTTGCGGGGTAACGGAAGGCAAAAGATTTTCCTATATGTTGACGATGTCACGGAAGAGTCATTATGCTGCGGTGCAGTAAAAGGGCCGGGAGCCCACCATAGACATGGCCATCGGGGAATTTGGCGGCGCGCCTGCTTCTGGCGGTCCGGTTATTTCGAACGGGCTTTACTGGTTTTACGAGACGGGTCATGCGGCGCTTCAGCCGGCGCGCGCCCTCGCCGACGTCACCAAGCTCTATTTCAAGAATTCGCTCAACCCGTTCGCGCATTTCACCTACGGCAAGACCATGGTCGCCGCGGCGGAGCTGTTCGAGCGCTCGACCCGGCGCTACGGCAAGCCGGACTGGAATCTCAATTCCGTCATGGTAGGCGGCGAGCGGGCGCCCATTCACATCACGACCGTCTGGGAGCGGCCGTTCTGCCGGCTCATTCATTTTGAGCGCATGTTCTGTCACATGCCGCGGCGGCCGCAGCAGCCGAAGCTTTTGATCGTCGCGCCGATGTCGGGTCACTACGCCACGCTCTTGCGCGGCACGGTCGAGGCCTTCCTGCCCAACCACGACGTCTACATCACCGACTGGGTCGACGCGCGCATGGTGCCGGTGTCGGAGGGCCGCTTCGACCTCGACGATTACATCGACTATGTCATCAGCATGCTGCACTTCCTCGGCGGCGACACCCATGTCATCGCGGTGTGCCAGCCGTCGGTGCCGGTGCTGGCGGCAACCGCGCTGATGGAGGCGGACAACGACCCCTACGCGCCGCGCTCGATCACGCTGATGGGCGGACCGATCGACACCCGCAGCAATCCCACCGCCGTTAACAAGCTCGCCGAGGAGCGTGGCAGCGACTGGTTCCGCCGCAACGTCATCACCCGGGTGCCGTTCCCGCATCCCGGAGTGACTCGCGACGTCTATCCGGGCTTCCTGCAGCTCCAGGGCTTCGTCAGCATGAACCTCGACCGGCATGTGGACGCGCACAGCAATCTGTTCTTCCATCTGGTCAAGGGTGACGGCGACTCGGCGCAGAAGCACCGCGAGTTCTACGACGAGTATCTCGCCGTCATGGACCTAGCCGCGGAATATTACCTGCAGACCGTCGACACCGTCTTCATCCGCCACGCCTTGCCCAAGGGCGAGATGACCTATCGCGGCCGCAGGGTCGATCCAAGCAAGATCCGCAACACCGGGCTGCTGACCGTCGAGGGCGAGCACGACGACATCTCCGGCGTCGGCCAGACCGAAGCGGCGCACAAGCTCTGCGTCAACATTCCGCCGGAGCGCAAGGCGCATTACCTGCAGCTCGGCGTCGGCCATTACGGCGTGTTCAACGGCTCGCGCTTCCGCTCCGAGGTGGCGCCGCGCATTTCCGATTTCATCCTCAGCATCCAGACCCCGGCCAAGGCGGCGGTGCGCCGGACGCCGCTCAAGGTCGTCGGCTAGCCCGCCGAAAGCCCGGCCGTCATTCCCGCACGCCAGCAAAGCCTGTTAACCGGCAACCGATCTGCTACTCTGCAGCATTGGATTCGGGATGGGCTTTCGATGACGTCCCTGCGCGCGCTGCTTTATCGTCGGCCAAGCGAACCGCAGACGATCCAGATCGTCTTCGATCAGGCGATCTATCCGGTTCGCATCCGCCGCCACCGTCAGGCGCGCCGCTATACGCTGCGCATTCACGCTGCGACCCGCGAGGTCATCCTCACCATGCCGCCGCGCGGCAGCGTCCGTGAGGCCAAGGAGTTCGCGCAGAAGCACGGCGGCTGGATCGCGGCGCGGCTGCGCCGCCTGCCGGAAGCGGCTCCCTTCGCCGACGGGACGGTCCTGCCGCTGCGCGGCGTCCAGCACCGCATCGTGCACCGGCCGGGCTTGCGCGGCACGGTCTGGTCCGAGGCCGCCGAAAACGGCGAGGCGCTGCTCTGCGTCGCGGGCGCGGCCCCGCACATCGACCGCCGCGTCAGCGATTTCCTCCGCCGCGAGGCGCTGCGCGATCTTGAGGTCGCCAGCCGCCGCGCCGCCGAGCAGCTCGGCGTCGCGATCCGACGAATCTCGGTGCGCGACCAGTCCAGCCGCTGGGGCTCGTGCTCGACCACCGGCGTGCTGTCGTACTCCTGGCGCCTCATCCTCGCGCCGCCGTTCGTGCTGGACTATCTTGCCGTCCATGAGGTTGCGCATCTGATCGAGATGAACCATTCGCCGCGGTTCTGGAAGCTGGTCAGCGGCATCTGCTCGGACTCCAGCCGGGCGAAGCTCTGGCTCGACATCCACGGCACCGACCTGCACCGTTTCGGCATGTCGGGCGAAGGCGCGGCGCCAGGCACCGGCTGATCTAGCGGCCATCAAAACCACCGATGCCATGCCCCACGCATGCGGGGCATCCGGTAATCGCTGGCCTCTGGGACTCTTCCGCTGGCATAGGTTACTGGATCGTCCGCCGGAGCCTGTCATCGGGCCGGCCAAAGGCCGGACCCGGTGGCGGACGATGACAGCTGAGATTGACCCTAACCGATGCTTCGCCCCGGCTCCCTCGCGCTGACGCTGCTGCTGTCCATGCTGACCGGCATTGGGCCGCTGTCGATGGACATGTATCTGGCGTCGCTGCCGTCGATCGGCCGTCTGCTCGACGCGCCCACCTCGCAGGTGCAGTTGACGATCTCGGCCTATCTGATCGGGTTTGCCATCTCGCAGATTTTCCACGGGCCGCTGTCGGACCGCCACGGCCGGCGGCCGCTGCTGCTCGCGACGCTCGGCATCTATCTTCTGGCGACGCTCGCCTGCGCGCTGGCCCCTTCCATCGAAACGCTGATCGCGGCGCGTTGCTTCCAGGCGGTGGGCGGCTCCGGCGCCAGCGTCCTGGCGCGCGCCATCGTGCGCGACATGTACGAAGGCAGCCGCATCGGCCGCGAGCTCGCCCGTATGGCGGCGATCATGGCGCTGGCGCCGCTGGTGGCGCCGCTGATCGGCGGCGTGCTGGAAACCGCGTTCGGCTGGCGCTCAAATTTCGTGGTGCTGTTCTGCTTCGGCGCGGCCGCCTGGGTGATGGTGTGGTTCCTGCTGCCGGAGACGCTGCGCCAGCGCGCGCCGGAGCCGGTGTCGATCGGCTCGACGCTGCGGTCCTATCGCCGCTTTCTCGCCGACAAGGGCTTCGTGATCCATCTCGGCATCGCGACCTGCTGTCTCAGCGGGCTGTTCGCCTGGATCTCCAGCGCGGCCTTCGTCATCCAGGACATCTACGGCTTGTCCGCGCTGGCGTTCGGGCTGGCGTTCGCGGTCGGCTCGTCGGGCTACATGGTGGGCACCATGATCGCGGCGCGCTTTGTCATGCGCTGGGGCAGCGGAAAGACGATGGGCTTTGGCGCCGCCTGCATGGCGCTCGGCGGGCTTACGATGATCGTTCAACTGGCCTTCACGCCGCACGGAGCGGTCGGCGTGATCGCGGCGGTCGGGCTCTACCTGATCGGAATGGGCATGACCTTGGCCCAGGCGCAGGCGGGCGCACTGCTGCCGTTTCCGGATCGCGCGGGGGCCGCGTCCTCGCTGCTCGGCTTCACCACGCAGACCGTATCCGCGATTGTCGGCGCTATCCTCGGCCACACGCTCGGCCTGACGGCATGGCCGCTCGCCATCGCGATGGTGTCAGCGGGAGGCTTGTCGCTGCTGCTGTGGACACTCAGCCGAAATGCTCGCGCGCGCGGCGGTACGACGCGATAGCGCGTGGATTCACAAACATGTCTGCACGCCAAATCTGGCTGGTTTTTTGATCGCCGCGTCGGCGATGGTATGCTGGTTCCAACCGCAGAGCCGTGCGGAATTGAGAGAGCCGGGACGGTCATGAGGGCTTTTCGCGTGATCGCTACGATTCTTTTCGGGCTGTGCGCCCTCGCCGTGCAAGGATCCGCTTCGGCGCAGTCTTGGCCGGCGGCCAAGCCGATCACCATCGTCGTGCCGGTTCCGCCGGGACCATCGGTCGACATGATAGCGCGGCTGGTCGCTCCCAAGCTTAGCGAAGCGCTCGGCCAGACGGTGATCGTGGACAACCGCAGCGGCGCCAATGGCACGATCGGGTCGGCTTTGGTCGCGCACGCCGCGCCCGACGGCTACACGCTGCTGGCCGCAACGCCGGCCTCCCACGTGACCGCCGTCCATCTCATGAAGAATCTGCCGTTCGATCCTGTGAAGGACTTTACGCCGCTCATGGCGGCGGTCGAGCCAGCGACCGCACTGATTGTCAATGCCGAGCTGCCGGTCAACTCGGTGCAGGAACTGATCGCATACGCCAAGGCCAATCCGGGCAAGCTTTCCTATGGCAGCTCCGGGATCGGCTCGGTGTTCCATTTGACTGGCGAGCTGTTCAACCGCATAGCCGACGTCAATATCACTCACGTTCCGTATCGTGGCGTCTCGCAGCCCATGCAGGACGTGGCCGCCGGGCATATCCAGTTGCTGCACATCTCGTTGTCGAGCGCGCGAGGCGCGCTGGCGTCGGGGAAGGCCAGGGTCATCGCGATCCTGGAGCCCACGCGCTACGGCAAGCTGCCGAACGTTCCCTCGATAAGCGAGACCCTTCCGGCTTTCCGCAAGCCGTCGACCTGGTTCGGATTCTTTGGCCCGGCAAACATGCCGCCGGAGATCGTTAACCGGCTCAATGCCGAGATGCGCAAGGCGATTACCGCCCCCGAAGTGCGGGCTAAGCTCGAAGACAGCGACCTGACGATCATCGCCGACACGCCGGCAGAGTTTGCGGTCCTGCAAAAGGAGGGCATCGAGCAGTTCGGCGAGATCATCAAGGCGGCAGGCATCAGCCCGCAGTAGCCTGACGGCTAGCGCCGGCCGAACAGCCGGTTGATCAGCCAGTTGTCGATGCCGCCGTCGGCGTTGGCCGAGCGGATCGGCCCTTCCGCATCGGACATCTGCGCGGGCGGCGACATCCGGCCGAATGGCGACAAGCCGGCGGTCAGCGGCGTGCTCGATGTGCCGGGCAGGCCGACCACCGGCACGCCCTGGTGCGCCGCCTTCATGAACTTGCTCCAGATATCGACCGGCATCCCGCCGCCGGTGATTTTCTTCGTGGGCGAAGAGTCGTCATTGCCGAGCCAGACGCCGGCGACGAGATGGCCGGTGTAGCCGACGAACCAGGCGTCGCGGAAATCCTGCGAGGTGCCGGTCTTGCCGGCGGCGGGCCAGCCGGCAAGTTCGGCCTTGCGTGCGGTGCCGGTGAGCAGCGTTTCCTGCATCATCGCGTTCATCATCCCGGCGTAGCGCGCCTCGATGATGCGGCCGAGGTTCTCCGTCGTGCGCTGGTATAGGAGCTTGCCGCCCGCCGTGTGCACGCGCTCGACCACATGCGGCGACACCGCGTTGCCGCCGTTGGCGAAGGAGGCGTAGGCGCCGACCAGTTCGAGCACGGAGACTTCGGACGTGCCGAGCGCGATCGAGGCGTTGGGCTCGAGCTTTGAGGCGATGCCGAGCCGGTGCGCCGTTCGTATCACGGCGGTCGGCCCGAACTCCATCGTCAGCCTGACCGACACGGTGTTGAGCGACAGCGCCAGCGCCCGGCTGAGCGGAACCGGCCCGAAATATTCGTGGCTGTAGTTCTCCGGCTTCCAGCTCTTGACCGCGATCGGCTTGTCCTCGCGCACCGTCTCCGGCGTCAGCCCGCGTTCGAGCGCGGTGAGATAGACGAACGGCTTGAACGCCGAGCCTGGCTGGCGCTTGGCTGCGATCGCGCGGTTGAACTGGCTCGCGGCGTAGTTGCGCCCGCCTACCAGCGCGCGAACCGCGCCATCCGGCGAGATCGCCACCACCGCGCCCTGATGCACTCCGGCCTTGTCGCCGCTTTTCGCAAGTTCGTCGACCAGCGCCTTCTCGGCTGCTGCCTGCACGACGGGGTCGACCGAGGTCTCGACCACGATGTCCTGTTCGACCCGGCCGATCAGGTCGTCGAGCACGTCCATCACCCAGTCGGCGACATAGCCGACAGAGCCTGCGCCCGCGGCCTTGATCGCCTGCGCCGGCTGCATCAGCGCCACCTTGGCCATGTCGTCGCTGATGAACTTCATGTCCATCATGGCCGCCAGCACGATCTGGGCGCGTTTCTCGGCGCCGTCGGGATTGCGGGTCGGTGCGAGCCGCGATGGCGAGCGAACGAGGCCTGCGAGCGTCGCCGCCTCCGCCACCGTCAGTTTTGTCGCGGGCTTGGAGAAATAGCGCTGCGCCGCCGCCTCGATGCCGTAGGCGCCGGCGCCGAAGTAGACGCGGTTGAGATACAGGTCGAGGATCTGGGTCTTGCTGAATTTGCGCTCCAGCCAGAACGCCAGCGCCAGCTCCTGCACCTTGCGGGAGAGGGTGCGCTCCTGCGTCAGGAACAGGTTCTTGGCGAGTTGCTGGGTCAGCGTCGATCCGCCCTGCGACACGCCGCGATGGACGATGTTGGCGACGACGGCGCGGGCGATGCCGATGGGATCGATGCCGTGGTGCGAATAGAAGCGCCGGTCTTCGATCGCCACGAACGCCTGTGGCACGTAGCGCGGCAGGTCTTTCAGCGGCACCGCGGCCCCGCCCATGTCGCCGCGGGTGGCGAGTAGCCGGCCTTGCAGGTCGACGATCTTGATGGAGGGCGGGCGCTTGGGGATTTCCAGCGACTGGATCGGCGGCAGATGGGCGCCGACCCACACCGCTCCGCCAATTGTGGCGATCACCAGCCAGAGGCCTACGACGGCGCCCCAGTAGGCCACACGCCCGGTGGTCCACCGCCCGCCGCCGTGCTTGCCGCCACCGCGGCGCTTGCGCCTGGGGCGGCGGGGGACTTTTGATTCCGTGGCCGGATCGGACGCAGAGGGCACGTCGAACATCGGTTCGCGGCGTTCCCCGGAGCGTTCTC
>SHVN01000041.1 GCA_009694215.1 Xanthobacteraceae bacterium | reverse complement strand
AGCTCGGGGTATTTCGCGAGGTCGGCGATTTTCGAGTAGTCGGTTGGGAAATTCCGTTTCGCGGTGATCCAACCGATGTGCGACCACCAGAAGCCGTCGACTACTGGGGAGTGCTTGTCGTCTTCCTCGTCGGAATGCTTGTGGTGGTGACGGTGCGTGCAGGCCCACCAGAGCGCGCCGCGCTGGACGGCCAGGGCGGCCCAGACGGCCATCACGAACTGGAAGGCGCGCGAGGTGGAGTAGGTCTTGTGCGCGAAGTAGCGGTGCAGGAATCCGGTGATTGCGAACATCCGGACGAAGTACATGCCGATGACCGCCTCAAACCGCACCAGCGGCGGGCGGGCGAGTAGTTCGTCCCAGGAGCCGGGCAGCGCCGCGGCGCCCGGCGGTTCGCCGGCCGAACCCTTATTGCCTGGATTGCGCTCCGCCATGCCGCACACGCTAAACGCGCCGGGCAAACGGCTCAACAAGCGAGTTTCAATTCGGGAGGAGCGGCGCCTTCAATTCACAAGCACGGCGGCGCCAAGCTAGTCGAAGGCCCTGTTGTCCTCGAGCACCACCAGCTTGCGCGGCGCCGGCCCATAGTAGCCTTTCATCGTAACGGTCGGGCGCGGCTGCCCGATGATGGCCACGATGCGGTCAAGCAGCGACTGGGTGGACACCGGCTTGAGCAGATATTCGTGCGCGCCGATGCGGGCCGCCTCGACCACGCGCCAGCGGTCGCCATGTCCGCTCAGCATGATGATCGGCACATCCGGAATCGGGAATTCGCCGGGCGAGCGCACCATGCGCGCAAACTGCGCGCCGTCGATCATCGGCATTTCCCAGTCGACGATGACGAGATCGGGATTTTCCCGGCGGATCGCCTCAAGGCCCGCGATCCCATCGGGGGCCTCGTATACCGCCTTCACGCCGATCGCCATCAGCATCGTGCGCACTACCTTGCGCATGTAGTGGTCGTCATCGACCACTAGGACCCTGAGGGCGGCGATGCGCGGCTGCAGCAGTTTGCCCAGACCTGTTTCCATGGCCCAATCCTCGGGCTTCACGCGCCCGGCTATTACGCCATTGATTGGAGCATTTTTTCATTGCGATTGCGTAAAATCCCCCGCGCAAACCGCCCGGCCGCGTCAACGGCTCGTTTACCCTGTCACGCTTGCGGCGTGCGGACGCGGGCGATGGCGGCCTGCCAGCCGGCCCATTTGCGGGCGCGAGTCGGGGCATCCATCGCGGGCGCGAAGCGGCGGTCGAGTTGCCAGGTCGCCGCGAAGCCGACCGGGTCCGGGTACACGCCGGCCTGAAATCCCGCGAGATAGGCGGCGCCCAGCGCCGTGGTTTCCATCACCGCCGGGCGGTCCACAGGAGCGCCCAGGATGTCGGCCAGTAACTGCATGGTGACGTCGCTCGCGGTCATGCCGCCGTCGACGCGGAGCACGGTGCCGGCCGCCGCCGGCCAATCGGCGTGCATGGCTTCGAGGAGGCCACGGGTCTGATAGCCGACTGCCTCAATCGCCGCTTGCGCTATCTCCGCGGGGCCTGAGTTGCGCGTCAGCCCGAGGATCGCCCCGCGCGCGTCCGCGTCCCAGTAGGGCGCGCCGAGGCCGACGAAGGCCGGCACGAGATAGACCTGCTCGGCCGGATCGGCCTTTTGCGCGAGCGCGTTGACCTCCGACACATGCTTGATCAGATGCAGCCCGTCGCGCAGCCACTGCACCGCGGCGCCGGCGATGAAGATCGCGCCTTCGAGCGCATAGGTCCGCTTCCCATCGAGCTGATAGGCGATGGTGGTGAGCAGGCGGTGGCGCGACGCCACCCGCTCCGCGCCGGTGTTGAGCAGCGCGAAACAGCCAGTGCCGTAGGTCGATTTCATCATGCCGGGCATGAAGCAGCCTTGCCCCACGGTCGCCGCCTGCTGGTCGCCGGCGATCCCCAGGATACGGATCGCGCCGCCGAACAGATCGGGCCGCGTCTCGCCGAAATTGTCTGCGCAGTCGCGCACCTCCGGCAACAACGCCGTCGGCACCGCAAACAGGTCGGCCAGCGTCTCGTCCCATTGTCCGCGGGCGATGTCGAACAGGAGCGTGCGCGAAGCATTGGTGGCGTCCGTGGCGTGGACCTTGCCGCCGGTGAGGCGCCAGAGCAGGAACGAATCCACCGTGCCGAATGCAAGGCGCCCCTGCGCCGCGGCCGCGCGCGTTCGGTCATGCCCATGGTCGAGCAGCCAGCCGATCTTGGTCGCTGAGAAATACGGGTCGAGCAGCAGCCCGGTCTTTTCCGTGACGGCCGGTTCATGGCCGGCAGCGCGCAGCGCCGCGCAGGCCTCCGCGGTGCGGCGGTCCTGCCAGACAATCGCGTTGTGAATAGGCTTGCCGTTCACCCGGTCCCAGACGATCGTTGTCTCGCGCTGGTTGGTGATGCCGATGCCGGCCACGTCCTTCGCGCCGACCTTAGCCTTCGCCATCGCATCGCGCACGGTCGCGACCACGGCCGCCCAGATTTCCTCCGGATCGTGCTCGACCCATCCGGGCTTAGGATAGATCTGCCGCAGCTCCTGCTGCGCCACCGCGATAGGCGTGAGCTTTTCGTCGAACACGATCGCCCGTGTCGAGGTGGTACCCTGATCGATGGCGATGAGGCGGGTCATGAGGGTGGGGGTGCCGCCATGAACCGGGCCAGCGCTTCTTTTTCCGCCACGGTAAGCCGCAAGCCGAGCTTGCTCCGCCGCCAGAGCACGTCGTCGGGCTGCTGCGCCCACTCATGCGCCATCAGATAGCGCACCTCAGCGGCGCTGAGTGGGCCGAAGAACGGCGCGATGTCGTCGCGCGTCTTGGCCTTACCCATGACGCGGTCGACCCGCGTGCCGTAGGCCCGCACGAGCCGCCACGCCTCAGGCTCGCTCAGGAACGGCCAGGCGCGCTGCGTCTGCGCCAGCCGCGTCTCGATCGCATCCCAGAGAAAATCGCCGCCCGGCAGCGGCGTGGCCGCGGTCCAGCGCCGGTGCAGCTGAAAGAAATGCGAAAGCTTGCCGAGCGCATCCTCCGCGAGCCGCCGATAGGTGGTGATCTTGCCGCCATAGACCGTCAGCACCGGCGCAGCGCCGAACTTCTCCTCGAGATCGAGGTGATAGTCGCGGGTGACGTCCTCGGGCGCGTCCCTGCCCTTGCTCATGTCGTAGAGCGCGCGCACGCCCGCGAACGCCCAGACCACCTGCTCCGGCTCGACCGGCTCGCGGAAAAACTCGCTCACCGCGCGGCAGAGATAGATCACCTCCTCGCCGCTCGGCGCCACGGCGTCGAGCGCGCTGGAGAAATTCTGGTCAGTCGTTCCGATCAGCGTGAAATCCTCCGCGAACGGCAGGGCGAACACAATGCGCTTGTCGGCGTTCTGGAAGATGTAGCCGCGGTCATGGTCGAACAGCTTGCGCACCACGATATGGCTGCCCTTGGCGAGCCGCACCGGCGGCCGCCCCTGCATGCGCAGCACGGTCTCGGACACGATGCCGACCCAGGGGCCGGTGGCGTTGACCAGGGCTCGGGCGGTGACGGCTTCGCGCAGGCCCTGCACGTTCAGAATGAGCTTCCAGACGTCCTCGCGCTCGGCGCGGGTGACGCGCGTGCGCGTGCGGATCGCGGCGCCGCGCTCGGCCGCGTCTAGCGCGTTGAGCGCAACAAGCCGGGCATCGTCTACCCAACAGTCGGAATATTCGAAGCCATAGCGGAATTTCCGCAGTAGCGGCTGGCCGGCGATGTGATGGGTGAGGTCGATGCCACGCGCGCCCGGCAGGATATTGCGGGCGCCGAGCCAGTCATAGAGAAACAGCCCGAGCCGCAGCATCAGCGGCGAGCGCGGCCCCGGGACAGCCGGCAGCACGAAGCGCATCGGCCGGATGAGGTGCGGCGCCATCCGCAGCAGCACCTCGCGCTCCGACAGCGCCTCGCGCACGAGCCGCAGCGCGCCGTGCTCCAGATAGCGCAGGCCGCCGTGGACCAGCTTGGTCGAGGCCGACGACGTGCCCGAGCCGAGGTCGTTTTGTTCGAGCAGCAGCACGCGCAACCCACGGCCCGCCGCGTCGCGCGCGATGCCGGTGCCGTTGATGCCACCACCGATGATGGCGAGGTCGTAGTCGGCCATGAGATGAACGATGCGCGCCTGATGATTCGGTCGCACCGGAGAATGCGCGGACGGCGCGGCGGGCTCAAGCCGACAGGGCCGTTATTTCCGTCACAGGTCGCGCGTGCGGCGCTCGACGGCGAGTTCCCAGACCTTGTCACGATCCGCGTCGAAGACCAGTTTCGAATCGAGCGTCGCCGTGTACCAGGCATTGCGCGCAAGCTCGTTCTCGAGCTGCCCCGGCCCCCCAGCCGGCATAACCGAAGACGAGCAGGCTCTTCTGCGGCCCGGTCATGGCCGCGATGTCGCGGAAAATCTCCGGCGTGGCGGTCAGGGCGACGTCGCGGCCGACGTCGACCGTCTCGGGCCGGCGATAGTCAGTGCTGTGCAGGACAAAGCCCAGTTCGAGCTGGACCGGGCCGCCCACGAAAACCGGCCCGGTGCCGGTCGCGCCGTTGGCGTTGGCTCCGAGCGCCTCGAGCAGGCGCGCGATCAGCTGCTCTCCCGCGAGCCGGTTGATGACGATGCCCATCGCGCCGTCCCGATCGTGCCGGACCATCACCACGACCGTATTCTGGAATCGCGGATAGCGCATCGCAGACGCGGCGATCAGGAACTGACTGGCCAGCGAAGCGTGCTTCGGCGTTTCGGCGGGATCGGAGGGCGCGGCGCCCGACAGCACCGCCGGCAGGAGCAATGCCGCGAGCGCCGGCAGCAACCGCATGAATCGCAACAGCAACACGGCCACACCCACGAATAAAGCTGGGATCGACGCCGGTCAATTCACTCGGGATATCTTACGGCCGGGCTCTGGGGCCGCAACCGGCAAGCGCGTCAAAAGTGGGTGGGGCCCAGATCGTAGGAGCCCTTGTTGCCGCGCTTGTAGACTTTCGTGGCGGCGGCGCAGATCAGCTCGCGATTGGTATCGAACGCCTGCAACAGGCTTTCCTCGTCGGGCCGGATTCCCGGCTGAAGATGCCGCAAGGCATCCGCCATGACGAAGAACGAGGTTTCCATCGCGCTGTCGTAGCCCCAGAACCGGACGGCATGCCGCGTCGAATCGTAGCTGCGGCTGAGATTGGGGAAGTTCAACGACATGTGCGACCTGCCTTCGGCAGCGGCGTTCAGTGTCAGGAAAACATCAACTCGGCGTGCCGCGACAGCGTCAGCTCGCTTTCGGAAGCCAGGCGCTCGTGCTTTTCGGCGATGTTCTTGATGCGGTAGCGCGGATTTTCCGGGCTGCCGTCCGGCGCGGGCACGAGGTGCCGGATTTCATAGGCGCCCGCCGCCGAAGAACGGAGCACGGTCGTCAGGAGATCGACGGATTGGCCGACGGTGAACTTGTGCACGTTCGATATCCTTTTCGCTAGACCGGCTTTGTTGCCTTGGTGCGGGCCGCCGCCGTCGCAAAGCGCGCCAGCAGCACAATCAGCGCCGCGAGATATTTGTTGGTCATGAACATTCCTCAGCCGGCGAACGATGAAGCTAGGAGGATGGGAGAGCAGGGTCTTGCCCACGAGCGTTTGCTTCGCGGGTCCCTCATGTCCGAATTTCACGGCTGTTAAATCGTATTATCGGCCTATCGGCCCCTGAACACAAGGACGCCGGATCGTACACCGCCCGAAAGCGCCAGAATTATCGAAAGAACCTCTGGTTTTGAGGTCATTCCGCACTATATAGTGGAGGTAATTCGCATGATTTCTGTTCATATTATATTTCGTCTCTATTTGACGAATTGTTCGAGCGGTTTCGCGCGCCAAATCCCGGCGCCAAGATCTTGGCGCCAAATCTTTGGCGTCACGCCATTGAGGAGCAACGGATGTCACACGAAACACAGTCGCTGAACCGCGTGCGCGACCAGGCGCAAAAGCAGGTGCGCGACCTCAACGGGTTCAACTACAACGCTCCCGCGGAACTGTATCCGAGCCGCATCAAGAAGGGCCGGGGCCGCGTAACCTATAAGCGTTTCGACACCGCCGCCGAGGCGCTGCAATTCGCCATCGAGCAGATTCCCTCCGCGGTTCTGCTCGGCGCCTATCTCGAGGTCGAGGAGGCGCGGTTCGGCGTGCAGGAAATCCGCTTCCTTTACGACAGCGCGGCCTATCCGCTGAAGCGGGCCGTGATCGAGAACTGATCGCCGCCGCGCGAGCGCGCGGCGCTCCAAGACCACCCGAATGGCGAGCTAGATATACAGGCTCGCCATTTGCCCTTCCGGATAGCGCGTGCCCTTGACGGCGCCGGCCGGCACCGCGCTCGAGATCTCCGCAAGCTCGCTCTCGGAGAGCTTCACGTTCAGCGCGCCGATGTTTTCCAGCAAACGCTTCTTCTGCTTGGTGCCCGGGATCGGAATGACGTCCGTTCCCTGCGCCAGCACCCAGGCGAGCGCGAGCTGCGCCGGCGTGCAGCCCTTGCGCTTGGCGATCGCCTCGACCTTCTGCGCGAGCGCCCGGTTGTGCGCGAGATTGTCGCCAGCGTAGCGCGGCTGGCGCTTGCGGGTATCGCCCTCCGCCAGGGTCGCCGGATCGGCGATGTCCGAGGTGAGCAGCCCCCGCCCGAGCGGCGCATAGGCCACGAACGAAATGCCGAGTTCGCGCGTGGTCTTGTGCGTGTCGTCGGCCTGCTCGCGGTAGAGCAGCGAGTATTCGTTTTGTAACGCGGCGATCGGATGCACCTTGTGGGCGCGCGCAATCGTCTTGGGCGACGCTTCGCTGAGCCCCAGCGCCCGCACCTTGCCTTGCTGCACGAGCCTCGACATGGCGCCGACGGTGTCCTCGATCGGCACGGTGGGGTCGATGCGGTGGGCGTAGTAGAGATCGATCGTCTCGACGCCGAGGCGCTTCAGGCTCGCCTCGCAGGAACTCACCACGAACTCCGGCCGGCCGTCGGCGAATTTTCCCCCGGCGCCGCCGAGATTGCCGAACTTGGTGGCGAGCACCACGCCCGAGCGCCGGCCCTTGAGCGCCTGGCCGAGCAGCGTCTCGTTGTGGCCCTTGCCGTAGGCGTCGGAGGAGTCCAGCAGCGTGATGCCCTGGTCCAGCGCCTCGTAGATCAGCGCCGTCGCCGCCGCGTCGTCGCTCGCCCCATAGACGCCGGAAAACGACATGCAGCCCAGCCCGATGGCGGATGCGTTGATTCCAGACTTGCCGATTGCGCGCTGGGGCAATGATAGGGCCATTGGTGTCCTCCTGATGGTATTTTTCCGGGACGATAGACCGGCCGAAGGCCAGACGCAAAACGCGATTATTTCGACCCCTCGCCCGGGATTGTCCCAGGCGGCAGCGAGTAACAATAATCCGCCACCTCGCCGGGCCGCGTCCACCACACCCGGTCGCGCTTGGGATGCTCGACGCAATGCTTGAGCGCCTTGCGCAGCGCCGGCAGCCGGAACGGCTGGCCGACCACGAAGGGATGCAGCGACAGCGTCATCACCAGCGGGTTCGCCACGCATTGCTCGACCATCTCGTCGAACCCGTCGACGATCATGTCGGCGAACTGTTGCGGCGTGTTCTCGCGGTGGATGATCGAGGCGGAGTCATTCAATTCCGCTGGATAGGGCACCGACAGGATCGGCCCCGAGCGCGTCTTCAGCCAGAACGGCTGGTCGTCGGCTGGCCAGTCCATCACATATTTATAGCCCGCCTCTTTTAGCAGATCGATCGTGACGTTGCTCTCGGCCGCGGCCGGGCCCATCCAGCCCTTCGGCAGCTTGCCCTCGCGCTTTAGAATTTCCGCCGTCACGTCGTCGATCAACCGCTTCTCGTCGAGTTCCCAGAGATCGTTCTGGCGCTCGGCGTTGGTGCGGCCGTGCCCGACCACCTCGTCGCCCCGCGCCCTGATCCTGTCGGTGATCTGCGGATGGTACTCGTACAGCATCGAGTTGATGTTGTGCGACGCCGGCAGCTTGAACTGCTCGAACAGGTCGAACAGCCGCCAAATGCCGACGCGATTGCCGTAGTCGCGCCAGGAGTAGTTGCGCTGCTGCTGCGGCTCGCCCTTCTTGGCCGGGTCCCAGCCCGTGCCTTTGCGATAGGCATAGACCTCGATGTTGGTGGTGGTGCAGAACGCCAGCCGCTTGCCGCCCGGCCAGGAGTAATCCTTGCGCTCGCCGATCACGGAGTAGTCGTAGCGGTTGTGCTTGGGCAAGGTCAGCATCGGATGTCTCCGTCGGACAGAATTACGGCGGTCAGGCGTTCCACAGCGCGCGGCTCGCAAGACGTGCGCCCTCGGCCAGGCTGTGGAACTTGGCCCAGACGATCTCGGGCTCGATCTCGGGCGGCTCATCGACATTGATTGTCGAGGCGAAGCCGCAGTCAGAGCTCGCCATCACCCGCTCGCGGCCGACGATCCGCGCCAAGCGGAGCACGCGCTCAGCCACCAGCTCCGGATGCTCGACAATCACCGACGCATGCGTGATGCAGCCAGGCATCAGGACCTTGCCGTCCGGCAGCTTCACGTTCTCCCAGACCTTCCATTCGTGCTCGTGGCGCGGGTTTGCCATCTCAAACGAGTAGTAGCCGGCATTGATGGTGACGATCAGATCGGCGAGATGCTTGAGCTCGAAGTCGCTGGTTCGCGGGCCCATGTTGATGCCGTAGCAGGTGTGATGCCGCACGCGGTCCGACGGGATGCCGCGCAGCGCATGATTGAGCGCCGCGATCCGCTTGCCCGCCCAGGCGCGGTGCTGCTCGACCGTAGTCTCGGGATTGAGCATGTAGTTCATCACCAGCCGCGGGTCGTCGATCTGGACGATGAAGCCCGCCGCGACGATCGCCTGGTATTCCTCGCGCAGCGCGTCGGCGACGGCATAGAGATGCTCGTCGTCGTCGCGGTAATGACGATTTTCCATCAGGCCGACGCAGCTCGACGGCGAAACCGACGGCATGAACATGTCGACGCAGGACGCGCCCTTCAGCCCGGCCTTCAGGTTGGCGATGTCCGCTTCGAGCTGCTTGTGCCCTGCATATTTGAGCGGGCCGGTGCAGGCATAACGCGTCGGCTGGGTGCCCGAATGCGATCCGTCCTTGTAGAAGGCGGGAAATGCGCGGTTCTCCCGCGTCGCCCGCACGCCCGGCTTCGGCGTGAACCGCTCGAGCCCGCTCAGCCGGTCGGTGACGTAGTATTGAAAGCTCGTCTTCGACAGTTCGCCGTCGCTGACGACATCGACGCCAAGCTCAGCCTGCTTCTTGACGATGTCGCCCACCGCCCGATGCAGTTCGTCGGCCAGCGCCTTCGGATCGTGGCTCTGGCCGGACATGCGCGCGAAGAGCTTGGCCGACAACGATTGCGGACGCGGCAGGCTGCCGACGTGGGTGGTGAGAATGCGGCGTTGACGCTCTTCGGTCAAGGACATGAAAATTTCCGTGTGAGGGATCGGCCCGAGCCAAGGGTCGGGAGGCTCGGGCGGGGATTAAACTCCGCTGCTTCGACGAAGACAACGTTCCGGGATGGTGCATCCGACACGCCGGGGTGAAGGCCGCGATCTGAACAACCGCGCTCGAATACCGTCAGCCCGGCTTGCGGCCCGCGACCACCACCGCCGGCGACGGCACCGCATAAGCGCCGTTTTCCCGGAACTGAGAAATCCGATCCCGCATGTGTTGCTTGATCTTGACGAGGTTGTTCGGGCTCTGCCGGTTGAAGACGGCCGCCGCGCGCGCCGTGCCGCGGGATATTCCTTCGATGACCGCGTCCGGATCGGCCGCCCGCCAGACCAGCGGAACCTCCTTGACCGAGACCTCAGAAAATCCGGCGCGCCCGAGCATCTCCCGCGCGTAATCCGGGTCGCCATAGCCGAAAAAAATCGGACCGGGCGGCAGACCCACGTCGAGCGACCCGTGGGCGCGGACGGCGTCATAG
The DNA here is from genome assembly GCA_009694215.1 of Xanthobacteraceae bacterium. Lineage (GTDB taxonomy): Bacteria > Pseudomonadota > Alphaproteobacteria > Rhizobiales > Xanthobacteraceae > Z2-YC6860. The sequence continues at coordinate 13,186 of SHVN01000041.1, read as the reverse complement.
ACCATCGAGAAGCCGATGCACGCGGAAGCCACGCACCAGGAGGCGTATGCGAACCGGCCGCCGGGCTTGAGTACGCGGTGCGCCTCTGCCGCGGCCTTGTCGGCGTTGGAAATGTGCGGCAGGCCGAACGCATTCAGCACGGCGGCGAACTCACCATCCGCGAACGGCAGCGCTTCGGCGTCGCCCTCGATGAACCGGATGCTCGGATAGGTTTGCTCCGCCAGCCGGACCTGGGAGGCGGAAAGATCGACGCCGACCGCTTCGGCGCCCCGGTCATGCGCCGCCGCGGCGACGTATCCCGCGCCGCAAGCCACATCGAGAACTCTGTCGTCGCGCTTGAAACGGGCAGCATCGAGAAGATCGAGAATGCACCCGACGGTGACGTGTCCCAGATGCTGATGGTACGACTGCGCGACCGAATTGTCGGACCAGCCGGCGTGCTCGAAGTCCCGGAATGAGATCATCGCTCCCTCCCCAGGAAAAGCGCTTCAATCATGCCGCACCCGGATGGACTATGGAATATCCGCCGCGAAGCTGGCACACTCCCCGGCAACGCCTTGCAACGACGGAGACATTCCATGGCAGCCCGCATCCGCCACATCGCGCTTTGTGTGAAGGACATCGACGCCACCGCCGACTTTTACGAAAAGGCGTTCGGCCTCTCGCGCACCAAGAAGCACGAGGGCAAGACCGCCTGGAGCATCTACATGAGCGACGGCGAGGTGAATCTGGCGCTACTGCAATACAAGAGCGAGGTCGGCTCCGGCGTGGCCCCGGGCTGGACCGGCATCCACCACTTCGGCTTCCAGTGCGACGACCTGCCCGCGCAGCAGAAGCAGATCGAGAAGGCCGGCGGCAAGTTCTTCTTCGATCTCGGTGAGCCCGAGGACGAAGGCTTCGAGCGCAAGTTCAGGGACCCGGACGGCATCGTCTTCGACATCAACTGGAAGGGCTGGCAGCTCACCAGGGGCAAGGTGAAGAACGCCAAGGGCGGGCTCGTGCCGGCGACGAAGCGCGCCGCGGCGCGAAAGAAGGTTGCGAAGAAGACCGCGAAGCCGAAAAAGACGGCACGAAAGAAAAAGTAGCCGCGCGAACGCGCAGGCGTCTCGCGTCGGTCCAGAGGGAGGAATGAAATGAAGCGGCTTGTGCTTTCGCTCGCGTTGGCTTGTTTCGCACTCACCTACATCGGCGCGCAGGCGCAAGGCTACCCGACGCGCTCGGCCACGGTGATCGTGCCGTTCGCCGCGGGTGGGCCCGCCGACATCACCGGCCGGATCGTCGCCGACATCTTCACCAGGGCGCTCGGCCAGCAGTTCGTGGTTGAGAACGTCGGCGGCGCCGGCGGCGCGACCGGCACGACGCGCGTCGCGCGCGCCAATCCGGACGGCTACACCATCGGGCTCGGCCACGTCGGCACCCACGCCGCCGCGGTCGCGCTGATCCCGAACCTCGCCTACAAGCCCGACGTCGATTTCGAGCCGATCGGGCTGGTCGCGACGCAGCCGGTGATCCTCACCACCCGCAAGGCGTTTCCCGCAAACAACCTGCGGGAGTTCGTAGCCTACGCCAAGGCCAACGAATCCAAACTGAACATGGCGCACGCCGGCGTCGGCTCCGTGTCCCACACCTTCTGCCTGCTGCTCAATCACGAGATCGGCATCAAGCCGACGCTCGTGCCGTTCACCGGCACCGCGCCCGCGCTCAACGCCATGCTCGGCGACCAGGTGGACTACGTCTGCGACCCGATCCTGGGACCCCTGCCGCATGTTCGCGCCGGCACGCTGAAGGCGATGGCGATCGGCACCGCCAAGCGTCACCCGGCGCTGCCGGACGTTCCGACCTCGGCGGAAGGCGGCTTGCCGAACTTCCAGGCCGCGCCGTTCTACGCGATGTTCGCGCCCAAGGGCACGCCGCAGGACATTGTCGACAAGCTCTCGGCCGCGCTCGACAAGGGCCTCGACGACGAGACCGTCCGCAAGAGGCTGGTCGACCTTGGCGCCGAGATCACCGAGAAGAAGGATCGCGGACCGAAGCCGCTCCTGGCACTGGTGAAGAGCGAGATGGCGCGGCTCACGCCAATCCTGACGGCCGCAATGGCCAAGTAAAAGCACCAGGGCTGGCATCCGCGCCGGTCCGCGCCTATCTCTGGGCGCGGAAGCGCTGCCGTCCGGCGGCGCATGCAAGAAACCGACGGTGCAGGCCGAACCGACTCAATCCAATGACGCGGGCGGCGCGGTGGCCAATATGGAGGCCATGAAGCGCGGCTTCTTCGGCCGTTGCCCCCATTGCGGCAAGGGCCGCATGTTCCGCGCCTTCCTCAAGGTCGCCGATAAGTGCCCGGCCTGCGGCGAGGAGCTTCACCATCACCGCGCCGACGACTTTCCGGCCTATGTGGTGATCGTGATCGTCGGCCACATCCTGGTGCCGCTGGTTCTGCTGGTCGAGACCCACCTCGCACCGCCGTTCTGGGTCGGCATGACGCTGTGGCCTGCTGCCGTCGTCGTGCTGACGCTTGCCTTGCTGCAGCCGGTGAAGGGCGCCATCGTCGGCCTGCAGTGGGCCTTCGGAATGCACGGCTTCGAACAGGCGAAGAAAGATCGCGCCGCGCTGGGCGGCGGGCTCATTCCCGCCGGCAACCGCTAGCCGCCTACGATCCGGCAATCCCCATCGCCTCGGCGAAGGCCGCCCGCACCTCAGGCGGCTGGCCGTAGTGGTGGCGGAATTCGCGGAGCCGCTGGCGCAGCAGCGGATCGTTCTGGAATTCCGAAAGCGCGATGCCCTCGGTGTTCAGCTCGCGCGCCATGTCGGGCAGATCGACCGCCCGCGCCTTGCCCGGATCGCGGATCACGCCCTTCGGCTCGCGGCCCTGCCTGATCGCCTCCATCTCCTCGAAGAAGCGGTTGCGCATCATTGTGATGCCGATGTCGCTCGACCGCAGATGCTCCTTCGTGCGGTCGGCGATCGCGCCCTGCCCGACCCAGGCGACGATGTCCTGGTTGATGACATGACTGGTGATCCAGCGGCCGTCGTCGTCCCGGATCGGGCTTTTCCAGGTCGGCACGGAATTCTGCACGTAGGGCTCGCGGCCCTTCGGCACGCGCACGAAGAACCACGCCACCGACAGCGTGTTCTCGTCGTCCACCGGCACGCGCCATTCGAAGTGGCGGCCGAGATAGAATCCATTCGGCCACAGCGCCACGCGCCCGACGGTCCAGTAGCGGTCCTCCGTGCTCTGGCCCTCGCGCACGCGCTTGTAGGTGAAGCCGTGCTCGAACTCCTCGAACTTGAGCTTGAGATGCTTCGGCGCGTTCCGGTCGTCGCCCTTCATGCGGTTCGACCAGTTGTCGTGCATCCATTCGAAGTGCACCGGGTCGATGGAGTTTTCCTGGGCCTGGAACCAGTTGCACGGCACGTCCGCCAGCACGATCTCGCGGAAGCCGTTCTGCCAGTTGAACGGCTCCCACACCGGCAATGCGGGCGCCGGCAGCGGGCCCATGTAGGCCCACAACAGGCCCGCGCACTCGCGCACCGGATAGGCCTTGATCTCGCAGCCGGCCTTCGACGGCTTGGGGTTGACCGTGTCCTCGTAGGGCTGCTCGATGCAGGCCCCGCTCTCGTCGTAGCGCCAGCCGTGATAGCTGCAGCGGATGCCGCTCGCCTCGACCCAGCCGTAGGACATGTCGGCGCGGCGATGCGGGCAATGCCGGTCGACGAGACCGAACGTCCCGCTCAGGTCCTTGTAGAGCACGAGGTCTTCGCCCATCAGCCGGATCGGCTTGACCGGATTCTTCTCAAGCTCGCTCGCGCCGCCGATCGGCTGCCAGTAGCGGCGCAGCAGATCGCCCATCGGCGTGCCGGGGCCGACGCGGGTCAGGAGTTCGTTGCGAGCGGCGGTGAGCAAAGTTCTGCCTTCGTGTTGCGGCGCGCGGCGACGGCCGGCGCGGCTGTGCTATTGTGTTGCCGCCGGGGCGCGCGGGCAAGGGCCGTCGCGGCGAACCGTGGAACCTCGCCGCTGGAGACAGCAGATCGATGCCGCCTCGCGTCCCAAAATACGTATCTCCCAAGCAGGCGGCGGAGGACCGCGCGCGGTTGATCGCCACGCTGTTCTGGATCGCGATCGCGCTGCCGGTGACTTTTGCCGTGCTGGCGTTCGGCTACAGCGACCAGGCTCCCGCGTTCCTGCGCAGCACGGTTATCGCTCTCGACCGAACCCTGGGCTATCCGATCGCGGCGCTGATCGGCTCGGTCGGCCCGCGCTGACGATTCGGCAAGCGCTCTACTGCTTTCGCAAATGCGGAAACCGCTCCGTCAGCAAACTCCCCGGATAATAAGTCGGCTTGAACGCCGTCTGCGCGCGGATGAGTTCGAACCATCTGGCGACGCTCGGCAGGTCGGCCCAGTCGCCCTCGCGATTGAGGTCCGCCATCCGCACCATCGCCGGCATCACCGAAACGTCAGCCAGCGTGATGTCCTGACCGAGCAGCCACGGCCCGCCTGCGTCCTTGATCGACTGGTCCATGCGCTCGTAGGTGCGCCGCAGCCGGCCGAGCGCGCCGTCCATCTCCTTCTGCGGGAATCCGGTGCGGCCCATCGCCAGCATGAATTCCTTGCGCAGCGGCTTTGACTCCGCGAAGGCCAGAAACTCCGCCTCGCTCATCGCCGCGAAGCGCGGCAGGAACGCGAGGTTGAAGGTCGGCACGCGGACGGCCGCCGCCGGCACCTCGTCGATGAAGCGCATCACCGAGCGCATCGCCGCGCGCTTCACCGGATCGCGCGGCGTGAAGTTCGTCGCCTGCGGGGCGACCTCGTCGAGATATTCGATGATGACCGTGGAATCGATGACGATCTGGCCGTCGTGGTCGAGCGTCGGCACCACGCCGTTGGGGTTGAGCGCGAGATATTCGGGCTTGAGCTGGTCGCCTTCCAGCAGGTCGAGCTTCTTCTCCGCGAACGGCAGGCCCTTGGCGTTGAGCACGAAGCGCACCCGCTGCGAGCAGGTCGATTGCGGCGCGTTGTAGAGCGTGAAGGCCATCGCCTTGTCCTCTCTTAGACGGCCAGTGTGCCGGTCGCGGCAAGGCCAGACCAGCGCGGATCGGTGGCGGCCGCCTAGAACGTCGATTGCAGCTTGAGCGTGTCGAGCCGGTTGACCGACTCCAGCTCGAAGCGGCGCGGCTCGCGGTTCGACACCACGTCGAGCGGCACCATAACGCCGGCCGCGCCGATCGCCCAGACCTTGCGATAGAGTTCCGACAGCGTTCGGATCTTTTCGCCGTTGACGCCGACGATGATGTCGCCGCGTTTCATCCCGGCCTGCGCCGCGGGGCTGCCCGGCGCGACGCGGCCGACCAGCAGCTGCCCCTGCACCGCCTGCGCGTTGACGCCGAGCCAGGGCTTGCCCGGCCCGGCCACGCGGCCCTTGGCGAGCAAATCGCCGAGGATCGGGCTGAGCAAATCGATCGGCACGAACATGTTACCGGGGCTCGGTTCGTCTTCGCCCTTAGCGTTGCCGACGATGAGAGAGCCAACGCCGACGAGCTTGCCCTCGCGGTTGACCAGTGCCGCTCCGCTCCAGGCCGGATGCGGCGGGCTGGTGAAGATCGCGCCCTCCACCAGATACTCCCAGCTTCCGGTGAACTCGCGGCGGCTGACCACATGCACCGGCAGCACGGCGCCGATGCCGCCGAAACTCATCACCAGCGCCGGGTCCTGTTCCTTGAGGTCCGCCGACTGGCCGATGGACGCCGGCTTGATCTTCGGCGGCTCCAGGGTGCGCAAGAGACCGAAGCCGGTCTCGTGGTCGTAGCCGACGACACTCGCGGCGAGTGTCCGGCCGGAACTGGTGATGACCTCCGCGGCGTGCGCCTCGACCATCAGATAGCCGATGGTCAGCACCAGGCCGCTCTCGTCGATGACGATGCCCGCGCCCTCGCGCTCGCGGCCGAGGTTCTGCACCGAGGTGCCGTCGGGATTGATGAAGGTCTTGATGCGGACGATCGCCGAAACGAGTTCGTCGAGAGTCGCGGCGCAGGCGGGCGCAGGCAAGCCTGCCGCAAGCGCGAAGATCGCGATCAGAAGGAGCCGACGAAAGCAGGAGCCGGCGCGACGGGCGCTGCGCATGACCGACCTCATGGGTTCCGCGAACTATAGCGCCGCAACCCACCCGCCCGCCATCGTCAAACCTCTGCCCTTTGCCGCCCATCACCATATATATTCAGGCGACATGCCCGCTCCCCGCTTGCTCGTGATGGAAGGAAATTCGCCGGAGACCCGCGCCCAGCACGTGGCGGCCGGCGGCACGGTCGCGAGCAAGGGTTACTCCGAGTTGTTGCAGGAACTCCTGCCGGGCGCCGTCGTCGACGTCTGCTTTCCCGGCGATGAGGGCACGAACCTGCCCGACGGACAGGCGCTCGAAGGCTACGACGGCGTCGCCATCACCGGATCGGGCCTGCACGTCTATGACGACGCGCCGGCGGTCACGCGGCAGATCGAGCTTGCGCGCGCCGTGCTCGGCTCCGGCACGCCTGTGTTCGGCAGTTGCTGGGGTCTGCAGGTGCTCACCGTCGCCGCCGGCGGCGTCGTGCGGAAGAATCCGAGGGGCCGCGAGATCGGCTTCGGCCGGCGCATCAAGCTGACCGACCCCGGCCGCAAGCATCCGATGTATGTGGGCAAGCCTGAAGTGTTTAACGCGCCGACCGTACATCTCGACGAGGTCGAGACCGTGGCCCCCGGCACCACCGTGCTCGCCACCAACGAGGTATCCAACGTCCAGAGCGCCGAGATCCGCGTCAACGGCTCGGTCGCCTGGGGCGTGCAGTACCACCCCGAGTATCCGCTGCGCGAGATCGCGGCGATCGTGCGCCGCATCGGGCTGCGCCTGATCGACGAGGGCTTCTTTCTCGACACCAAGGAGATTGCGACCTTCGCCGGCGATCTCGTCGCGCTCGACACCAACCCCGCCGAGAAGCGGCTGTCCTGGCGCTACGGCATCAGCAGAAACATACTGGACAAGAAGCTTCGCACCGGCGAGGTCGCAAACTGGCTCGAGTACCAGGTGCTGCCGACCCGCGCCAAGCGCGGGCGCGGCTAAAGAATCGTGCAGACCTCGTCGAAGCCGAAGCGATAGTCCTGCTTCGGCAAGGTCGAGGGATCGCCGTGGCCGAGACAGCACAAAAAGTTCGACTTGAAGCGGCCGTCGGGGAAGAACGCCGCATCCACCACGTCGTTCTTGAAGCCCGACATCGGGCCGCAGTCGAGCCCGACCGCGCGGGCCGCCAGCATCAGATAGGCGCCCTGCAAGGTGGCGTTGCGCAGCGCCGTGGTGCGGATCGCCTCCGGCGTGGTCTCGTACCAGCTCCGCGCCGCCGGATTGTGGAACAGCTTCGGCAGGTGCTCGAAGAAGCGCATGTCGTAGGCGAGGATCGCCACCACCGGCGCGCTCAGCGCCTTCTTCTTGTTCTGCGACGACAGCGCCGGCGAAAGCTTTTCCTTGACCTCGGCGCTGCGGATGAACACAACGCGCTGCGGCTGCGAGTTTGCCGTGGTCGGCCCCCATTTCGCCAGATCGTAGAGCGCGCGCAGCTCCGCATCGGTCACCGGCTGCGCCGTGTAGTCGTCGAAGCTGCGCGCCGTGCGCCAGAGCCGGTCGAGCGCGGCGTCGGGGATGATCGGCTTGTCGGTCATGGGCGGCTCCAATCGTTCGATGACGGCGCTCAGAATGAGGCCACGACCGGTCGAAGGGAAGCCTGAATTATCCCGCCACCGGCACGAGGTCGGCCGCGGCCCCGCGCAGCAGCCGGCGGACCGCGCTCGAAGCGACAACCCGGCGCCCTTCGGCATAGGCCTCGTGGTTCTTCTCGATGTCGTCGAGATCGTAGAGGTAGTTCACCATCAGCCCGTGCGACTGGGTGATGCCGTTGTCGCTGCCGTCGGCGAGCCAATTGAGGCGCTCGAGCCGCGCGCCGTTGCCGAGGTGAAAACGCGCCACGGCGTCCTGCGGCAGGCCGCGGCGGTTCTTCGCCCGCACGTAATAATACGCCGCCGCGCGCAACAGCGCCTCCTGCATCGGCTTGCGCGCCTGCGGCAACTGCCACCAGCCCTGCCGGTCGAGGCCTTCGAGCGCGGCGCGGTCCTCCGGCGTCAGCGCTTGGGAGCTTTCGGCTTTGCGCTCGCGGTCGAGCCAGCGGGCGAAGTCGGGCGCCGGCGACAGCGTGACGAAGGTCTTGAGCCGCGGATTCTCCCGCGAGATCTCCTGCACAACCTGCTTGATGAGGAAATTGCCGAACGAAACCCCGGCCAACCCGCGCTGGCAGTTGGAGATCGAATAGAACGTGGCGGTGGTGACCTTGTCCGGCCGGACACCATCGCGCTGCACCGACAGGATCGGCGCGATTGCGTCCGGAATCTCACGCGACAGCGCGATCTCGACAAAGATCAGCGGCTCGTCCAGCAGCGCAGGATGGAAAAAGGCATAGCAGCGGCGGTCCGGCGGATCGATGCGGCGGCGCAGATCCTCCCAGCTCCGGATGCGGTGCACCGCCTCGTAGCGGATGATTTTCTCCAGAATCATCGCCGGCGTCGACCAGTCGATCCGGCGCAGCACCAGGAAGCCGCGGTTGAACCACGACGAGAACAGATGAACGAAATCGTCATCGACCGCCTTGAGATCCTCGCGATGATCGAGCGCGTCGAGCAGCTGCTCGCGCATGCGCACCAGCACGGCGGTGCCGCCCGGCGCCAGATTGAGCCGCCGCAGCAACTCCTGCCGGCGCGCCTCGGCGGCGGCATGAATCTGTGCCGCGGTCTTGTCGGACTGCGCGGCCTGCCAGGCGGCGATGGCGGCTTCGAGCTTCTCCCGGTCGGGGCCGAAACGGTTGGCCAGCGCCTCGAAGAATGCGATGCGCGGGCCGATGGTCAGCTCGGCATATTTGGCGAGGATCTCCTCGGCCAGCACCACACCGGACGCCTCGCCGCGGCCGCTCAGCAGCTCCTCGCACAAATCCGCCAGGCTTTCGGAACGCGCAGCGGCGTCGCCCCGGCGGTCGCGGGTGCGGTCGAGCAGCGCCCGGCCGCGCTCGGTGATGCTGTTGAGCATTTCGCCGAAGAAGGACGTGTTCATAGGCGCAGGAAACCCCACCTCTCGAGTCCCGATCTTACGGGAAATGTTGAAGGTATGACGACTGTTCAAGGGGGCCCACCCATCCTCTGGACAAAATCGCGCTAGCACGCCAGAGGTTCCCCGGGATTTCAGGATCATTACTGCTCAAGGGGTCATCATGTCGGGTCCGTTGGCTGGTGTTCGTGTGCTGGAGCTCGCCCGCATCCTGGCCGGCCCCTGGGCCGGACAGGTGCTGGCCGATCTCGGCGCCGACGTGGTCAAGGTCGAACGCAGCAAGTCCGGCGACGACACCCGCGCCTGGGGCCCCCCCTTCATCGAGGGCAAGGACGGCAACCATCTCGGCGCCGCCTACTTCCACGCGACCAACCGAGGCAAGCGCTCGATCGAGGCCGATTTCGAGAGCGAAGACGGCAAGCGCATCGTCAAAAAGCTCGCGGCGCGCTCCGACGTGCTGATCGAGAACTTCAAGGTCGGCGGGCTCGCCAAGTTCGGGCTGGACTACAAGAGCCTCGCGCCGGAGTGCCCGCGCCTGATCTATTGCTCGATCACCGGTTTCGGTCAGGACGGCCCCTATGCGACGCGCGCCGGCTACGACCTGATGGCGCAGGGCATGGGCGGCTTCATGAGCCTCACCGGCACGGCGGATGGAGAGCCCACCCGCGGCGGCGTGCCGGTCTCCGATATTTTCACCGGCGTCTATTCGGTGATAGGCATTCTCGCGGCGCTGGCCCAGCGCGAGCGCACCGGCAAGGGCTGCTTTGTCGACACCGCGCTCGTTGATTCCACTGTCGGGGTACTGGCCAACCAGGGCCTGAACTATCTCGCCTCCGGAAAGGTGCCGCAGCGCATCGGCAACGCGCATCCCAACATCGCGCCCTATCAGGTGTTCACGGTCGCCGACGGCTACATCATCATCGCCACCGGCAACGACAGCCAGTACGTCAAGCTCTGCGGCGTGCTCGGCGCGCCCGAGCTGGCGAAGCACCCGAGCTACATCGACAACAAGGCGCGGCTCGCCAACCGCGCCGAGCTGATCGGCAAGCTCACCGCACTGACCGTGAAGTTCAAGATGCAGGACCTGGCCGACAAGCTCGAAGCGGTCGCCGTTCCGGCCGGCCCGATCAACAATCTCGACCAGGTGTTCGACGATCCGCATGTGAAGCATCGCGGCATGAAGCTCGACCTGCCGAGCGCCTTCGCCAAGGGCGGCACGATCCCCGGCATCCGCACCCCGATCGTGGTCGACGGCCAGCCGATGGCGTCGGAGCGTCCTGCCCCGCAGCTCGGCGAGCACACCGCGGAAATTCTGAAGGAGATCGGCGAAGGCTGACCCTGCGGCCTGGCCGTCACTTCTTCCAGAGCTTCGCCGAGGCTATCCGCGAGCCCTCGACCATCGCGTTGAGCTTCGCCCACACGATTGAGGGGTGGACCTCGTTCGAGCCTGCAAAGGACGCAAAACCGCAGTCGGCGCTGGCAATCACACGCTCGCGCCCGACCACGCTGGCAAAGCGCTCGAGTCGTTGTGCCACCAGCTCGGGATGCTCGACCAGCACCGTCGATTGCGTGATGACGCCCGGAAGGAGAACCTTGTCGTCTGGAACCTTGGCGCGCTTCCAGTCTTCCCATTCGTGCTCGTGGCGCGGATTAGCCGCCTCGAACGTGTACGCTCCGGCATTCACCTTGAGGATGAGGTCGACGATATCCTTGAGCTGCATGTCATGGACGCGCGGACCCATGTTCACGCTGTAGCAGGTGTGGAAGCGCACGCGGTCCGCGGGAATTCCCTTCAAGGCCTCGTTGAGCGCCTCGACGCGCACCTCGCCCCACTTGCGGCACTCGGCGATGCTCAGTTCCGGCCGCATGATGTAGTAGGTGACAAGGAACGGGTCGTCGACCTGGAGCAGGAATCCGGCATCGACGATCGCCTTGTATTCCTCGCGCATCGCCTCGGCGATGGCGAACACGTAGGCTTCGTCCGACGGGTAGTATCGGTTCGGCGTGGTCGTCTCGATGTTGGATGGCGCGATCGCGGGCATGAACGCTTCGGTGGCGCCCGTGCCTGCCAGCGCCGCTTTCAGCGTGTCTAGCTCCGACTTCAGCGCAGCGTATCCCTTGTACTTGATCGGGCCGTTGCAGACGATCAGCGCGCGGCGACGGCGTGCGCTCACCTGTTCGGCGACGGCCGACTGGTAGTATTCAGGGAAGTCGCGAGTTTCGCGTGTGTTCGAGAATGGGCTCGGCCGCGTGCCCTCCGCCGTGGTAAGGCCGTCGAGCCGCGACGAGGCGTAGGTGATGAAGCTCGGCTTGCCCATCTCCCCGTCGTTGACGACGTCAAGTCCTGCATCCACCTGCTGGCGCACTGAATCCGCAACCGCCGTCCGGACACGCTCGGCATAAGCCTTCTCGTCGACCAGCTTGCCGTCCATCCGCGCCAGCATCAACTCGAACAAGTCATCCGGCCGGGGAAGACTTCCGACATGCGTGGTCAATATCCGGTCGGTGCTCATCTTCATGTTCGTCGTTCCATTTTCCGTGCGGTTGGAGCTGAAGGCCGGCGATAGTGTGACAACGGCAACGGGCTGACAACAGAACCGCGCCGCGCAGTTCGCAGCCATGCTGCCCACTCGATGTCGTCCCACTGACGCTGCACTGCAGCGCACAATGCGCGCGTCATCATCGCGCGGTGCTTGCCACGCGAGCGATGTGACAAGATGCTCCGGCGGCCCGATCTGCTTTCGCGAACCGAAAGCGCTGCGCTCTCCGCCGTGACCCGATTGCGCGAGTGACACAATGTTTGTCGAACAGAGGCTCTACACGTTCGCGCCAGGCAAGAGCGCCGAATTCAACAGATTGTATGAGACGCAAGGCCGTGCGCCGCAGGAGTGGCATCTCGGACTGCCGGTGGGCTACTACTACAGCGAGATCAGCCCGCTCAATCAGGTCATGACATTGTGGTTCTACCCCACGCTCAACGAACGCGTCGAACGGCGCGAGCGTCTGTTCAAGGACCCCGAGTGGATTTCATTTCTGAAGGAAGCGAGAGCGCTCGTCGTGACGCAGGAAACCCTCATCCTGACGCCCGCTCCGTTCTTTCGCGAGCGCCTGACGTCATTCGTCAAAACCGGGAGGTCATAACGATGAGCAAGCTCTTTCGTGCTGTGCTGCTCACACTTGGTATCTGCGCCGCGGCGCCACCGCCCGCGATGGCGCAGGCCGAATATCCCTCCAAGCCGGTGAAATTCGTCGTCCCGTTTGCCGCCGGCGGAGGCATCGACATCACCGCGCGAATGGCGGCCGAGAAGATCAGCGAAACGCTCGGCCAGCAGATCGTCGTCCAGAACCAGGGCGGAGCCGGTGGCGCGATCGCGACCGCGGCCGTCATCAAGGCCGATCCTGACGGATACACGCTGCTCTATCACTCGACCACGGGCACCGTGCATTCGGCGATCACGGACAACCTGGGCTACGACTGGCTGAACGATCTGGTGCCGGTATCGATCATCACGCGGTTTGCGCCGGTGATGGTGATATCGCCGACGCTTCCCGCGAATAATATGTCGGAGTTCGTCGCGCTGCTAAAGGCCAATCCGGGCAAGTACAGCTTCGCATCCTCGGGCGCAGGTTCCGCGATTCACCTCGCCGCTGAGTTCTTCCTTCAGCGCGCGGGCGTCACGATGGTGCATGTGCCGTATCGGGGAACCGGCGCCGCGATGACCGACCTCCTCGCCGGCCGCATCGCCATGATGGTCGACGGCGTGCCGCCGCAGGCCCAGAACATCAAGAGCGGCGTTGTGACCGCGGTCGCGGTCACAACTGCGACGCGAGCGCCCGCGATCCCGAGCATTCCGACCATAAAGGAGCTGGGCTACGACTTCGAAGTTCCGTTCTGGACGGCCCTCTACGCGCCGAAGAACACGCCGAAGGCGGTGGTCGACAAGGTTGCCGCCGCATCCCAAAAGGCCATGAGCGATGCGGGCCTCGTTAAAAGGCTGTCAGACATCGGAACCGAGTCGGTGAGTTCCACGGCGGCGGAACTCGACACGCTCAACAGGTCACAGTTCAAACTCTATC
>SHVN01000040.1 GCA_009694215.1 Xanthobacteraceae bacterium | reverse complement strand
AAGCACTACAACACCATTCGACCGCACTCTTCGCTCGGATACAGGCCACCTGCGCCACAGACAATGAACCCGTTCATCACAGCACTAGATCAGGCCGCGCAAATGCAATAATCTCTCCATCACGCTGGTACAAAAAATCCGTCAGGCCAGACCCCCAAAAAGCAAACGGCCCGCTCGGCAAGCCGGGCGGGCGCGTCACTCGATCAGCTTCCCCACTCCCGGCGCACAACCTTCCGGTACATCCGCGGTAAAGCGGCACCTGAGAATGGGGCCACGGCCGAAGCCGTGGGAACTGTCCAAACGTAAATGGGGTGTCCGGCGGCCGATTCAAGGGGTCTAACGCGCCGGATCGGGCTTGGTTCCCGCTCATTCCGGCTCAATCCCGGCCTCCTTGATCATCGCGGTCCAGCTCACCAGCTCGGTCTTCACGAATTCGGTGAACTCTTTCGGGCCGCTCCAGTAGACGTCGGTGCCCGCGCCGGCGAAGCGCGCCCGCACCTCGGGCTTCTCCAGCGCCTTCTGCACTGCGTCGGCGAGAACCTTCACTGCCTCCGGCGACATCCCGGCCGGGCCGAACATCCCGGCCCAGGCCAGGATGTGATAGCCCGGCATCACCGTCTCGGAGAGCGTCGGCACGTCGGGCAGCGCCGGGTTGCGGTCCCGCGTCAGCACCGCGAGCGCGTTGACCTTTCCGGCCTTGAGCTGCGGCAGGCCGGTGTTGAAGTCGGCAACCATGATCTGGATCTGGCCGCCGAGCAGATCGGTCATCACCATCGGGTTGCTGCGATAGGGCACCCGGACGATGTCGGTGCCGGTGCGCTTCTTCAGCGTCTCCATGACGATCTGGGTGGTGCTGTTGCCGACGCCGTAGGACAGCTTGCCGGGGTTGGCCCGGGCGTAGTCCACCAGCGCCTTCATCGACTGGTACGGCTTGTCCGGCGTCACTCCGACGTAGGACGCGAAGCTGCCGATCCGGGCGATCGGCGTGAAGTCCTTGATCGGATCGTAGGGCACGTTCTTGAACAGCCCATAGACCACCGAATGGGTCGAGTTGGTGGTGAGCAGCAGCGTGTAGCCGTCGTTGCTGGCGCGCGCGACGGCGCTGGCCGCGAGCAGGCCACCGGCGCCGGCGCGGTTTTCCACCACGACCGACTGTCCGAGCGTCTCCTGCAGCGTCAGCGCGACCACGCGCGCGGCGGCGTCGGTGACCGAGCCCGCGGCGAACGGAGTGAGGATCGTGATCGTGCGCGCCGGATACGCCTGGCCGAATGCGGATGGGCCGAAGCCCACTGAAGCAACCAGCAGCATCGCGATCGCCGCGACCCTATGCCGTCGTTTCGTCATGACCCTCACCTTCCTGTTTCTTGCCCGTTTCTCGTCCTATGCCGCTAATATCGGACGGCCGGGGCACATTCGGCAAGCACCGCCGGGAGCTTTCATGGACTATCGCAAGCTGCTGCCGCTCGCCGCGGCGCTTATCGTGCTCTCCGCCGGCGCCGCCACGCAAGATTCACAAAACTGGCCGACCCGTCCGATCACCATGCTGGTGCCGTTCGCGCCCGGCGGGCCGATGGATTCGCTGGCGCGCATCCTGCAACCCACGCTCGGCGAAATCCTGGGCCAGTCTATCATCGTCGAGAACTCACCCGGCGGCGGCGGCACCACCGGCTCGCTGCGGGTGTCGCAGGCCTCCGCCAACAGCCACATGTTCGTGCTGGCCTCGATCGGCACCCACGCGATCGGCTACTCGATGCACAAGAAGCCGGCCTACCACCCGGCCAACGACTTCCAGCCGGTCGCCTTCGTCGCCGACGCGCCGCTGGTGCTGATCGTCAGGAAGGATTTTCCGGCCAACGATCTCAAGGAATTCGCCGCCTACGCCAAGGCCAACGGGGACAAGATGCAGTTCGCCTCCGGCGGCACCGGCACGTCCTCGCACATCAGCTGCGTGCTGCTGAACCAGACGATGGGCGCCAAGGTCCTGCACGTGCCCTATCGCGGCGGCGGGCCGGCGCTGCAGGACGTGATCGCGGGCCGCATCGACTACACCTGCAACTACGTCTCCGTCGCGGTGCCGGCGGTGCAGTCCGGCCAGGCCCGGGTGCTGGCAACGCTGGCGCGGGCGCGCAGCGCGTCGTTTCCCGATCTTTCCACCGCCGGCGAGCAGGGGCTGAAGGACTTCGACGTCTCGGCCTGGAACGCGATCCTGCTGCCGAAGAGCGCGACGCCGGCGATGGTGGCGAAGTTCAACGCCGCGGTGAGCAAGGCGCTCGACAATCCGGCGATGCGCGAGCGGCTCGAAGCCATCGGCCTCATTCCGGCCGCGCCGGAGCGCCGCAGCCCGGAGTATCTGCGGGCCTATATCGAGAGCGAGGTCAAGAAATGGGCCGAGCCGGTGAAGGCAAGCGGGCTGCAGGTGGATTGAGGATCGCCTTCGGGGGCAATCGGCGCGTCATCCCGGCAACTCGAACCCCGCCCGGGTCCACGTGGTCCGCGTGTCCGGATCGGTCAGCGCAGCGATGAAGGCCGCCCCCGCCTCCTTCGCCTCGCTTCCCGCCATCACCGCCGCGCAATAGGTGGTGTCCTGCCCGAATGGCGGCGGCAGCGAGCCTGCGATCGCAGCGCCCGGGACCGAAGCCACCTCGCCCGAGAGCGTCAGCCCGAACTCGGCCGTGCCCTCGACCACGCGGCGCGCGACCTCGGCGCCGGTCTGCTGCGGCAGGCTCTTCGGCGCCATCATCGCGGCCCACCCGGCCTGCTCGAAGGCCTTGGCCAGATGCACGCCCGCCGAGCCGCCGACCGCCGGGTCGCTGGTGGCGATGGCGCGGGCGCGCTCCAGCATGGCCTTGAACGCATCGACGGTGGAAAAGTCCGGCCGCGGCGCGCCCTCGCGGATGCAGACGGCGATGTAGGTTTTGGCCACGTTCCTCCGCGAACCGGAAACGAGCGCCCCCGCCTTCTCCAGCTTGCCGATGCCGGACACAGACAGGATCACCACGTCGGCGGTCTCGCCCAAGTCGAGCTTCCCCTGCAGGCCCCCCACGGTGCCGAAGTCGAACTCGACGTCATGGCCTCCGCCTTCCGTGAAAGCCTTGCCGAGGGCCCCCACCGCCACATGCATAGATCGCGCGCACATCACCTTGAGCTTGGCCAACAGACCCTCCACACAACAACCCGTCATCGCCGGGCTTGTCCCGGCGATCCCGACTAGTAGAGCATAGCGCCCACTCAATCGGGATGGCCGGGACAAGCCCGGCCATGACGGCGGTGGGATAGGAGACGTCAGTGGAAAAGCTCAAGGACCTCATCAAGGGACCCGACCTCATCGTCGCGCCGGTCGCACTCAACCCGATCATGGCGCAGATGGCGGCCGCGGCGGGCTTCAAGGCGGCGTATCTGAGCGGCGGCTCGCTCGGCTGGTACAAGGGCGTCACCGAGGCTGGCCTCAGCCTCACCGAGATGATCCAGGTGGTGGTGGACATCCGCACCGTCTGCAGAATCCCCGTCGTGCTCGACGCCGGCGGCGGCTGGGGCGACCCGGTCCACATCCACCGCACCATCGCCATGTCCGAGGCGGCCGGGGTCGAGTGCATCGAGATCGAGGACCAGCTTCTCCCCCGCCGGGTCGAGCACCACGTCGGGATCGACCATCTGGTGCCCCTTCAGCTTGCTGCCGACCGAATCAGGGAGGCGGTCGCCGCCCGCACCAACCCGGACCTGCTGATCGTCGGCCGCACCAATGCGGTGCGGGTCGAGGGCATGGACGACGCGCTGCGGCGGGCCGAGTCCATGAAGAAGGCCGGCGCCGACATGCTGTTCCTCTGGGGGAGGAAGCCGGAGGAGATGCGGTTCATCGCCGAGCGGCTGCCGGCGCCGCTGATGACCTTCGCGCCGCCGGACGGCTTCTCCACCTTCCCGATCTCCAAGGCGGAGATGGCGAAGATGGGCTACCGCCTTGCCGCCTCCTCGGGCACCGCCTTCGCCGCCATGGTGAAGGCGGTGCGGCAGTCCTACGAGTGTCTGGCATCCGACTCTATGGACCCGTTCCTCGGGCCGGGCGGCGCCGAGAAGGAGATGAAGGCCGCGCACCGCACGACCGGCCTCGATCGCCTGGTCGAGATCGAGCGCCGGACCATGAAGGGCGCCTGAACACGCGGATTCACGGCGTATTTGCGGCCACTTGCGGCCTTGATCCCGCGGGCCATATCGACGACATTGCGCCCGCCAACAGGCTTAGGGACGACCGATGAACGCCACAACCAACCCGCAAGGCCGCCGCATCATCTGGCTCAATGTGCTGACCGTGTTCAGCGCCGCGATCCTGATCGGCGCCGAGGTGTTCGGCGCCGCCTTCGCCGCCGGCTGGGCCTTCGCTAACCTCTTCCATCTCGGCGAGTACGGCGTCCACATTCTCCAGGGCACGTTCTTCATCCTCGGCGTCGCCGTCATGGTGCGCTTCGTCATGAACGCCCGCCGCGTCGAGCCCTTCACCGAAGGCTGACAGCCCCGCGGAGAGACGCGAGCGCGCTCGCGACCGCCGGTTTACCGTTTCCAAAAACTTCCTTAAGGCCCGCGCACTAAATTTTGTGATCGAGGACCCCTTGCGCGCGTAAAAGTGTTGACTCTCGTCACAGATATATTATTTCGATGACTGCCCAATTTCGCACGTGCCTGTGGCCGTGTGTCGATCGGTAGGTAGCCGGACAAGAGGCCGGCCAGCCGCCTGGAGAGCGAAAGCTCTTCAAGAGATCTGATCGGCAGCTGGAGGCGAAACCAGCACACCCTGCTCTCCGCAGGGGACGCGGCTTAAAGCAACGACGGAGCGGGCTTCTCTGGTCTTGCCGGTCTCCACCACCGGCTCGGGTAACCGAAGAGGCTTGTCCATCCTTGCCAGCAGTGCGGTGCGGGGTCTCCCCAATCCAAACCAAGGCAGACTGAAGCGGTTTTGCGAGTCCCCACCGGAAGTGTGTCCCCATCGCACACCCCGGCGGCTCGAAAACCCGCATCACCTCGGCGGCATGTCCGCCTGAGCCATTGGGGAGAGCACGCAAATGACTGCGCGCATCCGTGACTACTTGAAGAAGCGCCGCGAGAGCGGCGTGGACGAAGGACCGGTCTTGGTCGTCGATCTCGACGTCGTTCGGACCAATTACCAGAACTTTGCCAAGGCCCTGCCGGACACCCGGGTGTTCTACGCCGTCAAGGCGAACCCCGCCCCGGAGGTGCTGTCCATGCTGGCCAAGCTCGGCTCCTGCTTCGACACCGCCTCGGTCCCCGAGATCGAGATGGTGCTCGCCGCCGGTGCCACGGCTGACCGCATCTCCTACGGCAACACCATCAAGAAGGAACGCGACGTCGCCCGGGCCTACGCCCTCGGCGTGCGGCTCTACGCCGTCGACTGCAAGGCCGAGGTCGAGAAGGTCGCCCGCGTGGCGCCCGGCTCGCTGGTGTTCTGCCGCATCCTGTCCGACTGCGTCGGGGCGGAATGGCCACTGTCGCGCAAGTTCGGCTGCGAGCCCTCCATGGCCGCGGACGTGCTGGAGCACGCCCATAGGCTGGGGCTCGTCGCCCACGGCATCTCGTTCCACGTCGGCTCCCAGCAGAACAACGTCCATGCCTGGGACCGGGCATTGGCCTCGGCCGCGGCCGTCTTCCGCGAGTGCGGAGAGCGGGGGATGAACCTATCGATGGTCAACCTCGGCGGCGGCTTCCCGACCAAGTACCTGAAGAACGTGCCGACGGTGAAATCCTACGGCTCGGCGATCTTCCGTTCGCTCCGCAAGCACTTCGGCAACCGGATCCCGGAAACCATCATCGAGCCGGGCCGCGGCATGGTCGGCAACGCCGGCATCATCGAGTCCGAGGTCGTTCTCATCTCCAAGAAGAGCAACGAGGACGAGGTGCGCTGGGTCTATCTCGACCTGGGCAAGTTCGGCGGCCTGGCCGAGACTATGGACGAGTCGATCCGCTACCCGATCCGCACGCCGCGAGACGGGGACGCGGTGGCGCCTTGCGTCCTGGCCGGCCCGACCTGCGACAGTGCCGACGTGCTCTACGAAAAGCAGCCCTACGACCTCCCGGTCAGCCTGGAGATCGGCGACAAGGTGCTGATCGAGGGCACCGGGGCCTATACGGCGACCTACTCGTCGATTGCCTTCAACGGCTTCTCGCCGCTGAAGACCATTCACATCTGATATCGGCGCGCGCTTAACCTCCCCCGCCTGCGGGGGAGGTTAAGCGCGCGCCCTCCCCAACCCTTCCCCTCGCCGGGACGGGACAAAGGAATGCTGGGAGAGTGCCATGATCGCCATTGGTCTTGAGAAAACCTCTGACGCCGCCGCCCGCGAGGCGCTGCTTGACGCCGCCTACGGGCCGGTCCGCTTCGAAAAGCCGTCCGAGCGGCTGCGTGCCGGACGCGCGCCGGCGCGCGGGCTGTCCTTCATCGCGGTTGAGGACGGCCGCGTCGTCGGCACGGTGCGGCTGTGGGACGTGACGGCGGGCTCTGTCTGCCCGGCGCTCCTGCTCGGGCCGCTCGCCGTCGACCCGCAGCACCGCCGCCGTGGCATCGGCTCGGCGCTGATGCAGCATGCGGTGCAGGCTGCCGCCCGGCGCGGCCACCGCGCCGTGCTGCTCGTGGGCGATGCCCCCTACTATGGCCGCTTCGGCTTCTCCGCCGAACGGACCGGCAGACTATGGCTGCCTGGCCTTGCCGACCGGAACCGATTGCTCGGCCGGGCGGTTGTGCTGGGCGCACTCGATGGCGTGCGCGGCGCGATCCGGGCGCCGAGCAAGCCGAGGACGCCGCTCGCCGCTGCGGTTGCCGGTCTCGCCCGGCCGGCGGAGCCGAAGGCCGCGTAGTCCTCCACAGCGCTACAAAATCGTGGACGCCGCGTGGGATTCCGCGCGGCGTGTATTCCGTCCGTCAGCTTTGACGGCTATTCCCCGTACTTTCGGAGCAGCCACCCATGGCCAACTACCCTGTCCATGGCCGCATCAGCGGCCCCATCGTGATGATCGGCTTCGGCTCCATCGGCAAAGGTATGGTGCCGATGCTAGAGCGGCATCTCAACTACGACAAGTCGCGCATCACCGTGCTCGATCCCAAGAACGAGGGCCGCAAGGCGCTGTGCGAGAAGCACGGCTTGCGCTTCATCCAGCAGGGCCTGACCAAGGACAATTATCGCGAGGTGCTGACGCCGCTACTCACGCAAGGCGGCGGCCAGGGCTTCTGCGTTAACCTTTCGGTCGACACAGGCTCGGTCGACATCATGGAGCTCTGCAACGAGCTCGGCGCGCTCTACATCGACACGGTCAACGAGCCCTGGCTCGGCTTCTACTTCGATTCTTCGAAGGGAGCGGCCGCGCGCTCGAACTACGCCCTGCGCGAGACGACGCTCGCCGCCAAGAAGGCGCGCCGTCCCGGCTCGACGACGGCGGTCTCCTGCTGCGGCGCCAACCCCGGCATGGTCTCCTTCTTCGCCAAGCAGGCGCTGCTCGATGTCGCGGCGGACCTGAAGCTCAACGTGCCCGAGCCGAAAACCAAGGCCGAATGGGCGGACCTGATGCGGCAGGCCGGCGTCAAGGGCATCCACATCGCCGAGCGCGACACGCAGCGATCCAAGTCGCCGAAGCCGCCGGAGGTTTTCGTCAACACCTGGTCGGTCGAGGGTTTCCTGTCGGAAGGCATGCAGCCGGCCGAACTCGGTTGGGGCAGCCACGAGAAGTGGATGCCGGCGAACGCGCATACCCATGAGACCGGCAGCGGCGCGGGAATCTACCTGATGCAGCCCGGCGCAAACACACGCGTGCGCACCTGGTGCCCGACGCGCGGCGCGCAGTACGGCTTCCTCGTCACCCACAACGAGTCGATTTCGATCTCCGATTATTTCACGGCGCGCGACGCATCGGGCGCGGTGATCTACCGGCCGACCTGCCACTATGCCTATCATCCTGCGGACGACGCTGTGCTTTCGCTGCACGAGCTGTTCGGCTCCGGCAAGATGCAGGAGAAGCACCACATCCTCGACGAGAACGAAATCGTCGACGGCATCGACGAACTCGGTGTGCTGCTCTACGGCCATGGCAAGAATGCCTACTGGTTCGGCTCGCAGCTCTCCATCGAGGAGACGCGGGCCCTCGCGCCTTACCAGAACGCAACGGGCCTGCAGGTGACCTCCGCCGTACTCGGCGGCATGGTCTGGGCGCTGGAGCATCCGAACGAGGGCATCGTCGAAGCCGACGAGATGAACTTCCATCGCCTTCTGGAAATCCAGCGGCCCTATCTCGGGCCGGTGAAGGGGTTCTACACCGACTGGACGCCGCTCGCGGGCCGTCCGGGCCTCTTCCCCGAAGATATCGACACTAGTGACCCCTGGCAGTTCAGGAACGTGCTGGTGAGGTGACGACGTCTCAACGGCGAAGTCGGAGCGACGATCCGGGACCCAGAAGAAAAGAAACGCCGCCGAAGGGCGGCGTTTTCATTTGTACTTGAGGGATTCTTAGGATGGGTCGCGGGTCTCGTTCCGCTTCGCTCCACTCGCCCGGGACACGAGGCTGACTAGCCGAGATCGATGACGCCCGCCTCGCCGGCCTCGGTGCCGAACGCGAGCAGAGTGCCCGCCGCATCCCAGCCGAGCGCGGAGACCGGGCCCTCACCCGGCTTTTTCCCCAGCACCTCGGCGCCGTCGTCGGTCCGCACCAGCAGCACGGTGCCGTCGGCGTAGCCGACCGCCACCACCTCCTGCTTGGGATGGCAGGCGACGGCGGTGACGCGCACCGCGAAGGCCGCGAACATCTTCGGCTGCTTGCCCATCGGCCCGTCCTTGCCCTGGAACGGCCAGAGCACGAGCTGCTCGGAGCCGGAGGTGGCGAGCCACTTGCCGCCCGCAGTCCAGGCAAACGAGCGCACGCGGGCGGAGTAGCCGGACATCCGCATGTGCTTGGCATCAACGACACGCCAGCCGTGCAGCGCCGACTCCTGCATCGCGGTCACCAGGAACTGCCCGTTCGGGCTGAAGGCGACGTGATGGTGCGAGCCCTTCCACTCCAGCACTTCGGGCGCGGCCTGCGCGTTCGGGAACCACATGGTCACGCCGCTGTAGTGGGCGATGGCGACCCGCACGCCCTTGTGCGCGAAGGCCAGGCCCCCGACCGTGGACGGCACGTCGAGCGACTTCGGCTCGCCCTTGCCTGCCTGCACGAAGGCGGTCTTGCCGGCCGACCAGGCCACAGCGCCGTCGGGACCGGCGGCCACCTGGTCGATCCAGCGGCGCTTCGAATCGGTCGCAATCAGCCGGCTTTCGCCCTTGGCATCCGTTGAAAACACCTTGCCGTCGTCGCCGCCGGTGATGGCGCTGACGCCGTCGCTCGCGGCCGAGAGGATGCCTCCGCCGTGAAGCGAGAGCCGCTGCTCGTCGCCCTTGTCGGGAACGAGCAGCACCGCCTCCTCGCCGAGCACCAGCGCCGCGATGCGGCCGAGGAAGTGCACGGCCACCACCGGCGCGCCTGCGGCGATGGTGCGGGTCCGCTCGACCACGGAGGGAGTGTTGGGAGCTGTGCCGGTATCAGTCACGATCTATCTCCGCCCTCATCCTGAGGAGCGCCCGAAGGGCGCGTCTCGAAGAATGGGCCGATTAAGGTCCGGCGCTAGGCAACGCAGGTTTCAAAGCCCGTCCGGATTTTCTCTTCCGGCAGCTTGCGGCCGATGAACACGAGGCGGGAGTTTCGCTTCTCGCCGTCCTTCCAGGGCCGCTGGTGGTCGCCGTCCAGGATCATGTGCACGCCCTGGAACACGAAGCGGTCGGGGTCGTCCTTGAAATTGAGGATGCCCTTGCAGCGCAGGATGGCCGGGCCGTCCTCGGCGACCAGCTTCTGCACCCAGGGGAAGAACTTGTCGGGGCTGAGCGGCTTGTCGGTGTTCAGCGACACCGACTGCATGTCCTCGTCGTGATAGTGCTTCAACCCGCCGTGATCGTGGTGGTGATGATCGTGCCCATGGTCGTGGTCATGATCGTGGTCGTGACCATCGCCGGTGTTCAGGAACTCCGGCTCGATGTCGAGGATGCGGTCGAGATCGAAGGCGTTGCGGCCGAGAATTTCGCTAAGCGCGATCTGCGAACGCTCGGTCTTGTGCAGCTTGGCGTAGGGGTTGATGGCGCGGATGCGCGCCTCGACCTCGCGCAATTCGGCGGGAGTCACCAGATCGATCTTGTTGAGCAGGATGACGTCGGCGAAGGCGATCTGGTTCTTGGCCTCGGGCGCGTCCTTGAGCCTGTCCTTGAGCCACTTGGCGTCGGCCACGGTCACCACCGCGTCGAGCTTGGTCCGCCGTCCGACGTTCTCGTCGACGAAGAAGGTCTGCGCCACCGGAGCGGGGTCCGCGAGGCCCGTGGTCTCGACGATGATGGCGTCGAACTTGCCCTTGCGCCGCATCAGCCCCTCGATGATGCGGATCAGGTCGCCGCGCACGGTGCAGCAGATGCAGCCGTTGTTCATCTCGAACACTTCCTCGTCGGCGCCGACCACGAGCTCGTTGTCGATGCCGATCTCGCCGAATTCATTGACGATCACGGCGTATTTCTTGCCGTGCGGCTCGGACAGGATGCGGTTGAGCAAGGTGGTCTTGCCGGCGCCGAGATAGCCGGTCAGCACGGTGACGGGGAGCTTTTCGGACGAAGCCTGATCGGACGACATAAGGGGAACCTCCACTGAGGACGCTATATAGGCGATCCCGAGCCGCGCAAGAACCCTCTTGATCCAACTTGCGCGGCCTCCCCGTCCCAGCCCGCCGGGGCTAGGAGCCCAAAGCCGCCTCCGCTATCGTCGGGCCAACAAAATATAGGGAGAACGCGATGACCAGATGCCGGACCATCATCGCCGCGATCGCGGCCGCGACCTTCGGGCTTGCCGGGAGCGCGGCCGCGCAGACCTATCCGGACCGTATCGTCGAATTCGTGGTCCCATCCACCCCGGGCGCGTCGGCCGACATCTTGGGCCGGATCCTCGCCGACAGCATGTCGGCGCAGTTCGGCCAGCGCTTCGTCGTCTTGAACAAGCCGGGCGCAGGCGGCGTCCTGGGTACGGCCCAGGTGGCGCAGGCCAAGCCCGACGGATACACGCTGCTGCATGGCGCCGCGGTGTCGGTGACGGTCGCACCGCTGACGGAGCGGCAGGCCGGCTACACGGACAAGTCGTTCGAAGCGATCTGCCAGACCTTCAAGAACGACCAGGTGATCGTGGCGCGGCCGAACACCTACAAGAACGTGGCCGACCTCATCGCCGCCAGCAAGGCCAAGGCCGGCGGCCTGAACTACGGCAGCCCTGGGCTTGGCACGATTCCGCACCTGGCGATGGCCGAGCTCTCGCAGATCACCCAGGTCCCGTTCAATCACGTTCCGTTCAAGGGGCCGGCGGAGTCCATCCAGATGGCCATCGCAGGCCAGATCGACTTCACCGTAGCGCCACTGACCGCCGCGGCCGGCAGCGGCCTCTTCATGCCCGGCCTGTTCGCCGAGAAGCGGAACGCGTCGATCCCCGACGTGCCGACCGTGAGGGAGCAGGGCTTCGACGTCGCGCCGCTGAGCATCGGCGGGCTGGTCGCGCCGGCGGGGCTGCCGGCGGACGTCAAGCAGAAGCTCGAACGCGCCTGCATGACGGCGATGCAGAGCGAGGCGTTTCAGAGGATCGTCAAGACCACGTTCCAGCCGGGCGATTTCGCGGCGGACAGTGCGGGTTTCGCCGCGAACCTGACCAAGGACGTGGCCGACAAGCGGCGGCTGCTCACCGCGCTCGGGATGGTGAAGAACTAGGGCATGATCCCGAAAAGCATGTCCCGGACGTGATCCGGGATGGGAACCGGTTTTCGGAAAAGATCATGCCCCAACGATCAAGGCGCCAGCGCCTTGGTCAGCTCGCGGACGTTGCTGCGCATCATCTCGATGGTGCTGGCGGCCGGACCGCCCGCATCCGATAGCGCGTCCGAATAGAGCGTGCCGCCGATTTTCGCGCCGGTTTCGCGGGCGATCTGCTGCATCAGCCGCGGGTCGGAGATGTTCTCCATGAAGACCGCCGGGATTTTCTGCTTCTTGATCTGGGCGATGATCCTGGCCACGTCCCTGGCCGACGGCTCTGAATCGGCGGAGACTCCCGCCGGCGCGATGAACTCCATGCCGTAGGCCGAGGCGAAATAGCCGAAAGCGTCGTGGGTGGTGATGACCTTGCGGCGGGCGGCCGGAATTTTGGCGAGCGCCGCCCTCACCTCCTGCTCCAGAGCGTCGAGCCTGGCGAGGTAATCCCGGGCGTTGGCGTCGTAGACGCTCGCGCCGGCCGGATCGGCGGCGCGCAGGCCGTCGCGAATGTTGGCGGCGTAGATTTTGATGTTGGCGATCGACTGCCAGGCGTGCGGATCGGTCACCATCCGACCGGGGTGGTGATCGTCCTCCATCTTTTGCGTCTTGATGCCGGCGTTGGCGACCACCGTCGGCGCTTTCGTGCCCGAGGCTTTGACCAGCCGCGTCATCCAGCCCTCGAAGCCGAGCCCGTTGACGAACACCACCTTCGCCGCGCCGAGCTTTCGCGCGTCGGCCGGCGTCGGCGAAAACATGTGGGCGTTACCGTTCGGCCCGACCAGCGTCGTGACCTCGACCCGGTCGCCGCCGACGTTCTTGACGAGATCGCCGAGGATCGAAAACGTGGCAACCACGTTGAGCTTGTCTTGCGCCAGCGCGGGCGTGCTGGCCAACACCGCAAGGAGAACCAGAAGCCGGCGGCTCAGCATGGCGTCACGCCTCCAGGTGGCGCTGCGGCAGCGCCAGCCAGATCAGCCCGCCGACTGGCCCGGCCACGACCGAGACCGCATAGAGCGCACCGGCCACCAGAATGATGCCGGGGCCGGACGGAAGGTTGAGGTGATAGGACACGAGCAGGCCCGCATAGCCCGACACCGCAGCGCTGCCGATAGCCATCCCGATCATGCCGGTGATGTCGCGCGCCCAGAACCGCGAGATCACCGCCGGCAGCATCATGATGCCGACCGCGAGCAAGGTGCCGAGCGCCTGGAAACCGCCGACCAGATTCATCACCACCAGCGCCAGGAAAGCGATATGCGCTGGCCCCCCGGCCCGGCTCACCGAGCGCAGGAAGCCCGGATCGACGCATTCGAGAACCAGCGGCCGCCAGATCAGCGCGAGGACCAGGAGCGAGACGCTGGCGATGCCGGCGATCAGCATCAGCGTCGGATCGTCCATCGCCAGCACCGATCCGAACAGGAAATGCAGAAGATCGACGTTGCTGCCCTTGACCGAGACGATGGTGACGCCGAGCGCGAGCGAAATCAGAAAGAACGCCGCGAGCGAGGCATCCTCCTTGATCCGCGTCGAGCGCGAAATCAGCCCTGCGCCCAGCGCGACGATGAGGCCCGCGATCAGGCCGCCGCCCGCCATCGCGAACAGGCTCAGTCCCGCGACCATGAACCCGATCGCCGCACCCGGCAGGATGGCGTGCGCCATGGCGTCGCCGATCAGGCTCATGCGCCGCAGCATCAGGAACACGCCGATCGGCGGCGCGCCCAACGCCAGCGCGAAGGTGCCGACCAGCGCGCGGCGCATGAATTCGAACTCCGCGAACGGGGCGATGAATGTGTCGTAGAGCATTTCTTTCTTCCTTCACCTCCCCCGCTTGCGGGGGAGGTCGACGAGCGAAGCTCGTCGGGAGGGGAAATCACAATCGCCGTCTCGTCATCATCTGTTTAGTGCCCCCTCCCCGACCCTCCCCCGCAAGCGGGGGAGGGAGAAGAAGGCTACGCCGCCACCACGCAGGCCTGCGCCTGCTCGTCGAACGCCTCGCACATCCGGCGCGCTTTCAACATGTTCTCCGGCGTCAGCACGTCGGCGGTCGCGCCCCAGGCCACCGGCTCGCGGGCGAGCAGCAGCGACTCGGGAAAGTTCGCCTTCACCAATTCCATGTCGTGCATCGCCGCCAGCACCGTGCGCTGTTCCGAATGCCAGCGCCGGACCAGCAGCAGCAGGTCGGCGCAGGTCTTGGTGTCGATCGCATTGAACGGCTCGTCGAGCACGATCACGCGCGCATCCTGCAGCAGCAGGCGCGCGAACAGCATGCGCTGCATCTGCCCGCCGGACAGCGTGCCGATCGGGCGCTGCTCGAAGCCGGTGAGGCCTACGGCCGCGAGCGCGCCTTCCACCGTGTCGCGGTCCCTCCTGCCGATGCCGCCGAACAGGCCTTTGCCGCGCCACAGGCCCATCGCCACCATGTCGTAGACGCCGATCGGGAAACTGCGGTCGATCTCGGCGACCTGCGGCAGATAGGCGATGTCCTGCGGGCGCACACCGTTGCGCTCGATCCGGCCGGCCAGCGGCTTGATCGCACCGACCACGCCTTTGAACAGCGTGGACTTGCCGGCGCCGTTCGGGCCGATCACCGCGGTCAGCGAGCCTTTCCGCACCGCGCCGTCGAGATGATGCACGGCCGGATGCCGGTCGTAGCCCAGCGTCAGATTGCGGAATTTCAGTTGCTCGGTCATCGCCTGGTCACCGCATCGCCCAGAACGCGGCGGCCCAGAGCAGCGCGATCAGCCCCGCGGCAATGCCGAGCCGCTCCAGCGCCGACAGCCGCAGGATCGACGGATTCAAGGTGGCCGGCGGATGCAGATGGCCCGGGTGATGATGATGGTGATGGCCGTGGTCGCTCATGGGGGATGTTATAGTATAACATATCGGCCTGTTCCAGATGCCCTAAGCCTTTCATGTTGCGGGTTTTTTCTGGGCGTAGCGGGCGGGTCTCATTGCCAAGGCCCGGCCACCCCGCCATTCTGACCCCGGGAATGGGGTTCGCCGCACAGATGGGCCGGAAGCTCAGGATGACCGATCCGAAAACCCGCGTGGTCGCCATCGGCGAGGTCATGATCGAAATGGCCCGCGGCAACGACGGCCGCTTCAGCACGGCCTGCGGCGGCGACACCTTCAACACCGCGGTCTATCTCGCCCGCGCCGGCATCGACGTGGCCTATGCCACGGCGCTGGGCGACGATCCGTATTCCGACGGCATCGTCGCGCTGGCCGCGGCAGAGGGCGTCAAGACCGACCTCATGCTGCGCGTGCCCGGCCGGTTGCCCGGCCTCTACATGATCGAGACCGACAAGAAGGGCGAGCGCCGCTTCCGCTACTGGCGCGGCGAGGCGCCGGCGCGCGAACTGTTCGAGCTGCCCGACTGGAATCGCATCGCCGAGGCCATGCTGGGCGCGCGGCTGATTTTCTTCTCCGGCATCACCCTGTCGCTCTATTCCAACACCGGATTGGGCCGGCTGCTCGCCGTCATCGAGATGGCGCGCCAGCAGGGCGCCAGGATCGCCTTCGACGGCAACTTCCGCCCGCAGGGCTGGAAGGGCGATCTGCCGCGCACCCGCACCGTGTTCATGGAGGCGCTCAAGCGCGTCGACGTGGCGCTGCCGACCTTCGACGACGAAGCGGTGCTGTGGGGCGACCCGAGCCCGGAGGCGACGGTCGAGCGGCTGCAGGCGTTCGGAGTGGGCGAGATCGTGGTGAAGAACGGCCCGAACAGCGCGCTGGTTTCGGCCGGCGGGCGGCAGGAGTTCATCGCGCCCGCGGAGGTCGTCGTGCCGGTCGATACCACCGCCGCCGGCGACAGTTTCAACGCGGGCTACATCGCCGCGCGGCTCTCGGGAGAGAACCCGGCCGCCGCGGCCGCCGCGGCGCATAGGCTCGCAGGCGAGAAGATCCGCCACCGCGGCGCAATCATGCCGCGCAACGCAGCGGCGGTGCATTAGGCGCCACGTACCCGATCGATCATCGCCAGCGCATCGGCCGGCGCCTTGTCGCCGCGCCAGGCAACATGGCCGTCGGGGCGCACCAGTACAAGCTTCCGCTCATAGATTGCCGCCGCCTCGGGCTCGCCGATGGTGACCGTCCGCAGCGGCACGCCGCGCTTTTCAGCGGCGCCTGCGATCTCCGCGCCGTCGGGCGCGCTTGCCCCAAGCCGCGCCAGCACGAAGCCACGTCCATAGAAATCGAGCGTCGAGCTGCCGTCCTTGAGCGCGACATGCGGGGCGCGCGAGCCCGGCCGCGTGGAGGCGACGAAGTTCTCGGGATCGTCCGGCGTAGGCTCCGTGCCGTCCGGAACGCAGATCGGCGAGTCCTCGTAGCGATAACCGAGTTGCAATCCGATGGTGCGGAACATGGCGCCGACCTGGCGCACCAGTTGCGGCCCGAGATGAGCGCGCAAGGCGCGGCCCTCATCGCTGTCATCCTCGATCGTGGAGAAGCCGGATTCGAACCGGCCGTGCGCAAGATGAAAACCGGCGGTGTTGTCGATGGCACGCTGTCCGATCGGTTGCCGCTCGCTGTCATAGCTCGCCAGCAGATTCGGGCCGCCCCACCCTTGCGCGACCGCGGCGAGCTTCCAGCCAAGATCGGCCACGTCGCCGATGCCGGTGTTCATGCCCATGGCTCCGGTCGGGGAGAGCTGATGCACGGAGTCGCCGGCGAGGAACACCCGGCCCTTGTGATAGCGCTCCGCCACCACGCTACGCCGCGTCCAGATGCTGGCGCTCAGCCACTCGACCTCGAACGGCCTACCAACCGCGCGGCGGATCAGCGCGTCCTTATCGATGCTCTCCGGCGTCTGCTTGCCGTCGCTGTCGATAACCATCAGCCGCCACATGGCGTTGACCGGATCGACGACGCGGATGTTCGCCCACAGCCCGTCGCGATCGATGGTGAGGAAGAACGTGCCCTCCGCCTTGCCGCACCGCTCCAGAAAATCCGGCGCGCGGAAGAACAGATGCAGCGGATGGCCGAGCACACCCTGGCCGGTGAGACCGATACCGAGCTGGCCGCGGATCGCGCTGGTGGCGCCGTCGCAGCCCACGAGGTAATCCGCCTCGATGCGCTCGCGCCTGCCGCTTTCGAGATCGACGATCTCGGCGGTGACGCCCGTGCCGGTATCCTCGAAGCTCTCAAGGCGCGTGCGATAGCGCAACTGCACGCACGGCGAGGACAGCGCGAAGTCGCGCAGGATCGGATCGAACCACATCTGCGAGCAGGTCTGCAACCGCATCGGGCTCCAGGGTTCGGGCCTGGCACCCACAACCGCCGGGCGCGGGATGCGGCCGAGCTCATAGCCGGTCAGGCTCGTCACAAACACGGCGTCGCGGGCGTGATCGCGCGGGAACGGGCAATTGTGCACCTTGTCCGCGATGCCCCAGCGGCGGCAGAACTCCATGGTGCGGACGTTCACCTCGTTCATCTTCGGGGTGACGATAGTGCCGTCGCCCTGCTCGACCAGCATGCAGGCGACGCCGCGCCAGCCGAGTTCACCGGCAAGCGCCAGGCCGACCGGCCCGCCGCCGACGATCAGAACGGGGACTTTCTGCATTCACGCGCTCCCAAGCGTTCTTTTTCTGGTTCGCCTGCGCGGCCGCCCACTGTTGACGCTTCAGATCGTGAAAAAATCGAAATAACCGTCGATCACGTATTCGAGCAGCAGTATCTTCTTGCGCGCGATGCGCAACCGGCCATTATCCCTGCGCAGAACATATTCATAGGAGCCGTTGAGGATCTGCTGGCCGCGCGCTTCGCAGAACGCCACCACCTGGGTGTTGGCAAAGGCCGCCACCTCCTCCGGCCCACCGCTGTCGACGATGACATTGGTGACCAGATGCCGCGTCCGCGGCAGCGGATTGGACGCGAGCGACCCGCCGCTCTCGACCCGGAACACCCGTGCCTCCAACCCGGCGCTCCCGACGATGTAGATGAAGTTGAGGCTCAATTCCGGATCGGTGGTGTGCGCGCCGTCCATGCCGACGGCGGGCGCCCAGAACACCGCGTCCTCACAAAACAGATCGAGCCATTCGCCGAACTTGCGGGCATCGAGTAGGCGGGCTTCGCGGTAGAGGAATTCCGCCACCGCCGCCGTCGAGACGGGTTCAGCCACGGCGATGCCCCTCGCCCCACTCCATCATCTGGAGCCAGCGCCGGTACACGCCCTGCATCGCGATCTCGTGGTCCCAGCTGTTGCTCGATGCCTGCGGCGCCATGCCAAGCTCGCGCGCGGCGGCGTCGGGGCCGTCGATCTTGAAGTCGACGCCGCGGCCCATGTTGGTCCACTTGCTGTTGAAGGCGAAGCTCGCCTTCTGCGCCGACTCGGCGACCGCCACGTCATCGGGCGTGGCCATGCCGCTCGGCAGGAAGAAGTCCTCGAACTTGCGCAGCCGCGCCGCCCGCATCTCGGCAGGCTCGCCCGCCGGCGCGATGCACCAGATCATCGTTTCCATGCGGTCGACCGACAACGGCCGGTAGCAGCGCAGGTGTGTACTTGCGAGATCGTTGAGCAGGAGATTGGGGAAGATCGTCATGTGGCGGCCGCGCCCGAGAATCCATTCGACCTGGCCGGGCGTGAACTTTTTCTCCAGCGCGTCCTTCTGCGCGTAGATCGGGAACGCCTCGGGATTAGGACGCTTGTGCCAGAACGCGGTGTGGCCGTTGCCGAGATCGTAGCTCGCGGACTCGATGCGCCCGGTGAGCCGGCCTGTGTCGGTCCTGGCGACGCCGCTGCGGGCCTCGCGCTTCTCGCGATAGTTCACGGCCTGCACGAAATTGTTATGCACCACCGGCGCGTGATACGCATCCGGCCCGTTCTCGTGCATGATCTTCCAGTTGCACGCGGTCTGGTAGATGCTGAAACCCGCGACAATCTCCAGCTCCTGCGGCGCAGGCGCGACGAAGATGTCGATCAGCGCGGTCGCCGCGCCGAGATGTTCGCGCAAGGTGGAGACATCGGCGGACAGACTTCCGAAAACGAGCCCCCGGTAGCTGTCGAGCCGCGCGACCGGGGTCAGATTGTAATCCGCCATATCGAAATGCGCATCGATCCAGCCGGTCTTCGGGGCCGACACCGCGGTGCATTTGCCGGCAGTGTCGAAGCAGAAGCCGTGATAGGGGCAGACGAAGCCCTTGGTGTTGCCCGTGCGCGCGGTCACCAGGGTCGCCCCGCGGTGGCCGCAGGCGTTCAGATAGCAGCCGAGGGTGCCATCGGGCTTGCGCACCACGAACACCGGCTGGCGCCCGATGTGCGTAGCGAAGAAATCGCCGGGCTTTCGGACATGGGCCTCATGGCAGAGGAAGACCCAGTTGGCCTCGAAGATGTTGCGATACTCGGCCTCCAGGATGCCGGGGTCGTTGTAGATCGCGCGGTCGACCCGGAACACACCGTCCTTCGGCCGATCGTCGATATAGCCCGAAAACCCCCGCCGGTTCGGTATCGCGCCGTTGTTTTCCATGCAGTTCAATTCACCTTCACGCCCGCGGCCTTGCCGACCTCGACCCATTTCCTGTGCTGCGCCGCGATGTAGGCGGTGAACTCCGCGGGCGAGTTCGGCTTCGCCTCGCTGCCGAGGCCGGTGATGATCTTCTGTATCTCGGGCGTCGCCAGACCCTCGTTCATGGCGTCGCTGATCTTCTTGATGATGCCCGACGCGGTGCCGGCGGGAGCCACCAGGCCGAAGAACGTGTTCGCTTCACAATCTGGCACGCCGGCCTCGGCCATGGTCGGCATGTCGGGGAGCAATGGTGTGCGGGTCTTGTTCTGCGCGCCGAGTGCGCGAAGCTTTCCGTCGGCGATGAGCGGACGCAGGATGGCGATGTTCTCAAATGTCGCGTGGATGGCCTTGCTCAGCACGGCGGTCGATGACTCGCCGCCGCTGCGGTAGGACACCGCGGTCAGCTTGGCGCCGCTGCGCAGCATGAAGATCTCGCCGGCGAGATGCGGCAGGCCACCCGGACCGGTGTGCCCATAGTTGATCTTGCCTGGATTGGCCTTGGAATCCTCGACAAACTCCTTGACCGTCTTCCATGGCGAATCTGGATGCACCACCAGAATCTGGAACCCCTCGTTGATCCGGATGATCGGCGCGAAGTCCTTGACCGGATCGTAGCCGGCATTGTCCGAAACCGCGGGAATGGCCGCGAGCGTGCTGGTGTTGCCAACGAGCAGCGTATAGCCGTCCGGCGGCGAGGTCGCGACCACGCGTGCCCCGAGCGCACCGCCCGCGCCCGCGCGATTTTCAACCACCACCGGCTGGCCGAATTTGGGTGCCAGGATTTGCAAAGCGATGCGGGCCGGAAGGTCGGTCGGGCCGCCCGGCGCCGCCGCCACGATCGCCTTGATCGGCTTGTTCGGATAGTCGTCCTGGGCCCAAGCCCTGCCGGCGAACGAAGACGCCAGCATGCCGCCCCATCCGAGCTTCAACACGTCTCGACGCGAGTTGAACATGCCATTTCCCCCGTGGCTCTTTTGATTGACTCGACTCTAGCACCGGCCACGGCACGGCAGCCAGACACAGACGGCATGACAAATCGTCAGGGCCGCCCAAGCAGCATGGCGGCACCCGCCACCAGGAACGGCAGCGGCAGCGATGCCATGAGGCGCAGCCAGACCAGCCGCTCCGGCATCACCGGCAACTCCCAGATGAACATCCGCTGCACCGCGAACAGCGCCCAGGCGACGGTGTAGGCGATCACCTGCGGGGCGCCGGCGCCGCCCTTGAGCGCCGCAGCGCCGATAGAAAAACCGATCACCGGGCCGCCCGGCGTGAACGCGCCGCCGAGGATCGCGATGCAAAGCCCGGTGAAACCGGAGTCGGCACCGAGCCAGCGGCCGACAACCTCCTGCGGCAACAGCGCCGCGATATAGCCCGACCCGACCACGCCCAGCATGATACGAGGCAGAAGCCGCACGCAATCGACCACGCCCTCGCGCGCGCTGTTGCGCAGGAACGCGCGGCTGCGCGACGCCGCGATCAGCCCAAGGCCTAGCGCGATCACCCAGAGCAGGCCATCGACGAAATAGATCATCCGCCGCCCTTCCTCGGGAATGAAAGCCCGGCGATGAAGCGCGCCAGAAGGCCCGCGACGATCGGCAGCGGCAGCGAGATGAGGGTGCGCCAGATCACAAACTCGTCGCCGAAGAACGGCAGCTCCCACACCAGGATGCGGGCGTAGCCGAGCAGCGTCCAGCTGGTGATGAAGGCGATGGCGGCGCCGGTGTCGGCGCCGATGGCGACAAAGGCGGCGGCGATCGGAAAGATGGTGATCGGCCCGCCGGGGCAGATCACTCCGGCCAGCGTCGCGATTAGGATGCCCATCAATCCCGACTCCGCGCCGACCCACCGCATCACCACGTCGCGCGGCATCAGCACCGCGACGAAGGCCGCGATCAGGCAGGCCGCCAGAACCTTGGGCAGGATGTCGATGAACAGCCGGAAGTCGCTATAGAGGATTTCGAGAAATCGCGCCTCGCCGTCGCGCCAGAACACGACAGCTGCCGCGATGACGACCGCGACCGCAAGCGTCGTCGACGACCAGTCGAAGGTCTTGCGCGGCCGGCGCCGGATGGGTGCTTCGGGCGACACGCGGGTCAGCGGCGCAGCGCCGCCGCGACGCGCGCCCGCGCGGTGATGCCCGCAAAATCGCCCGCGGCGATGGCCTCCCGAGAGGCAACCCATGAGCCGCCGACCGCCAGCACGTTGCGCAGCGCGAGGTAGGCGGCGGCGTTGTCGCCGTTCACGCCGCCGGTCGGACAAAAGCGAATGTCGGGCAGCGGCTCGGCCACCGCATTGAGCCAGGACACGCCGCCCGTCGGCCCGGCCGGGAAGAACTTCAGCACCGGAAAGCCGAGCGCGGCGAGCGTCATGGCCTCGGACACGGTGGCGCAGCCGGGCAATGCCGGCACCGGCGCATCGGCGAGCGCCTGGGCCAGGGCCACCGGGGTGCCGGGGCTGACGAGAAAATCAGCGCCTGCATCGACGGCGTGCGTCACGTCGAGCGGCCGGAGAACGGTGCCGACACCGACGATGATGTCAGGAACCTCGGCAAGGATCGCGCGGACGGCGTCGAGCGCGGCCGGCGTGCGCAGCGTCACCTCCACCACCGAAAGCCCACCGGCCAGCAGCGCGCGGGCGAGCGGAACGGCGTCGGCCACGCGCGCGATCGTCACCACGGAGATGACGGGCATGGCGATCAGGGGGGTCGGATCGGAAAGCAGCATCGACGGCTATTTGGCGCCTCTCTCCAAGGCACCGCAAGTCCCAGGATCCGGCAGACCTGTCGAAACAAAAAATGGCGGGCTGGAGTTTTACGTCCAGCCCCGCAAGTCGGAGGTCACAACACTCACTCGGCCGGCGTCGCCGCCGGGACTTCCTTCCGCGACGAAGGAACTGACACAGCTTCGGGGGAGCGGCTCAATACGAACAGGAAGGCTGGCGTGTTGCTACTCGACCTGTCGTCCGCCAACGACATCCAGCCGACGCTGTTCACAGATCAGATATCTAACAGTGATGGCCTGATGAAGGCTGTCGATAGAATTAATGACCGGTTTGGCTGGGGCGCTGTTGGATTGGGGCTTTCGGTCAAAGAAGCTGAGTGGCGTATGCGACAGGATCAGTTGTCGCCTCGTTACACCACTCGGTGACCGGAGATACCAAGAGTGCGGATTGCGGCCGCGGATTATCCCTGGGAGAAGATTCGACGCGTCTAACGCCCTGGGCGCTATATCTCGCCGTTCCCAACGACCTCTGTTCTTATGATGGCGTGTCACTCAGCGACAGCGCCAAGAGACATGGCTTTCTGGTGCAGGGCGCGGCGGGCCAACGAAACTAGTTCGTCATGCGCTACACCACACGGATTGAGTGCGTGCATAGCCTTATCAACACGCGCAAGGAGTTCTTCATTAGCACCCTCGATCGCTCGTATTCCGATACTTCCCGCGACCCGGACTTGTCCCATACGCTGGACCGCAATGAGAATGTCGGCGCCCGTAGATCCAATGGCAAGTTGGGTGCCGACCGGCGCAATGTCGAGCATCGTAGCCTCGACGCTAAAGCTGCCGATATAAAGTCTTGAATTCTCCGCTCGCAATACTGTCGGCTCACCAGATGGCAAGCGCGACGCAACTCGTTTCAAAACACCGGCATTTGTCAAAACCGCAGAAGGCCACACACTTTTAGCGGGCACCGAGTGAGCCGCGCCCGGGCCCATGATGTCAAGAAATCCATCCGTCAGGCTGAATACACCTCGGATTTGGTTCCCCTGCGGACTCCAACCGTGACCAATGCAAGTCCCTTTGCGAACCCTACCCGGGACGTCGTGATTGAATATTTTGTCATTCTCTAAAACGATCCTCCAAGGGACATATTAACCCGTATCTCCCCAACCTCATTGATCGATTCCAAGGTAGACCAGCCTCGCGCACGGTGGTGTTGACGCAGACCTCGGTGGTAACGCCGCACACAAACAGCGTGTCAATCTCGCGCTTCTTCAGCATCAGTTCGAGATCGGTCTGGTAAAAAGCGCCCTTGCCGGGCTTGTCGATCACCGGCTCCCCGGGAGCGGGGTAGAGCTCCGGGATGATGTCGTAGCCGGGCTCGCCGCGAACGAGAATGCGTCCCATCGGCCCGAGGGCGCCGATGCGCATGGCGGGCTCGCCGCGCTCGACCTTGTGGCGCGGGGCGTCCGAGAGGTCCGGCCGGTGGCCTTCGCGGGTGTAGATGATGAGCATCTTGGCCGCGCGGGCGGCGGCGAGAACCGCGCGCAGCGGCGGAACCGCCGCCTTCAGGAGCGACACGTTGTTGCCCAGCGTCTCACCGAAGCCGCCGGGCTCC
>SHVN01000039.1 GCA_009694215.1 Xanthobacteraceae bacterium | reverse complement strand
GGAATGACTACCTTGATCGCACGCGCCGTCAGGCTCTCGACGAAATGATCGGCGTCATATCCTTTGTCGCCGAGCAAGGCTCCAGGCTCAACAAGCGCCAGCAGTGCGTCGGCTTGCGTGATGTCATGGACCTGCCCGCCCGTGAGGCTGAGCGCCAGCGGATTGCCCAAGGCGTCGACGATCACATGGATCTTCGTTGTGAGCCCGCCGCGCGAGCGGCCTATGGCTTGATCGAGATCCCCTTTTTACGGGCGCCGGCTGAATGTTGATGCGCCCGCACGATGGTCGCGTCGATCATCGCGTACTCGTTGTCGGGGGCGTCCGCCAAGGCGTTGAAAAGACCCGCCCAAACGCCGGTCACGGCCCAACGCGAGAAGCGTTTGTGGGTGTTGCACCAACCGCCGAAGCGTTCCGGCAAATCGCGCCATGGCACGCCAACGCGGAATTTCCAGATCACCGCATCAACGAAAAGACGATTACCAAGATCGCTGTTGCGCCCGACCGTGCCAGTACGGCCGGGAAGCAAATGCTCGATCCGGGCGAACTGGTCGTCCCGCAATGCATGACGGTCCATCAAAAGCCTCCTTTAGGAAGGCTCTCTATGAATCACGCTTCAACTGATTTGCGAATCCCCTAAATGACGACAGGCCCTAGTGCTGCTGGCGCCTATCTTCCGGGATCGCGATCACTAGTACTGCAGTCTGGTACCAGCTGCTGGATTTAAAATCGGTCTTGCGCTTTACACTCTTACGTTTGGTGCTGATTAACGCCTTAGTTCGTGCCGTTCGTTTCTTACGGCTTTCAACTCGATCAACACGCATACTGATCTCCCCACGCCCTATACACCAGCGCTCGTTACTGCGGCACTGCGAGGAGATCGAAGCAGGAGTGCAGCAATGCTGTCAACCGGGATTCGGGCTCGCCTTCAACGAGAACCCAGAGTGCTTACTCGGTCTGACAATTTTCTTAGGGCTTCATGGTCGGAAGTGGCCTACTTTTCTCCCTATCACTATACCCCCTCCCCCTTGTGGGGAGGGAAAGTGGGCTCGCAGCGCGGCTGAAGAGGTTGTTCGGACTCCGACGGTGCTGTAATTTCGCGCCATGAGCGAAGACTTCTCACGCTTCTTCAAGCCCGGTTGCGTGCACCGGCAGCTCTACACCGATCCCGCGATCTTCGAGCTGGA
Organism: Xanthobacteraceae bacterium; assembly: GCA_009694215.1. Lineage (GTDB taxonomy): Bacteria > Pseudomonadota > Alphaproteobacteria > Rhizobiales > Xanthobacteraceae > Z2-YC6860. The sequence goes on along the minus strand of SHVN01000039.1, from coordinate 22,650 downwards.
GATGGCGCGCATCTTCGGCATCGCCTGGATCTACATCGGCCACGAAAGCCAGGTCAAAAAGCCCGGCGACTATTTCGCGACGCAGATCGGCCGCCATCCGGTGGTAATGACGCGCGACGCCGAAGGCCAATTGCGCGTGATCCACAACCAGTGCGCCCACCGCGGCGCGATGGTGGTGGCGACCGAGAAGGGCTCGGCCGACGAGTTCACCTGCTGCTACCACGGCTGGACCTATCATCTCGACGGAAGGCTCAAGGCCGTGCCGCTCAACCACGGCTATCCGCGCGATTTCAGGGTCGGCGATCCGAAGATGGCGATGCAGCCGGTGGCGCGTGTGAAGAGCTACCGCGGATTCATTTTCGCGAGCGAAGCGGTCGACGGTCCGGACCTCGAAGGGTCGCTTGGGCATATGACCACGTCGCTTGACGACATGATCGACCGCGCGCCGGACGGCGAGATCGAGGCGGCCGGCGGCGTGTTCAAGCACGCCTATGACGGCAACTGGAAGGTCTATTTCGAGAACCTGTGCGACGCGGCGCATCCCTTGTTCGCGCACCGCTCCTCGATCGAGGCGGCGCAGGCGCAATCGGACGCCGTTCATTCCGACGGCTCGGGCGAGATCGCGATCCGGCAGATGCGCCAGAATGGCGCGCCCTACAGCTTCTGGGAAAGCCAGGTCGGCATCTGGACCTATCCCAACGGCCACTCTTATCTCGGCGACTACCACGACGATTCGAAGCTCGTTGCCGCGCTGAAGGACCCGGTGTTCCGCGATTACCTCACCGCGCTGGAGAAGAAGAAGGGCAAGAAGGAGGCCCAGCGCATCCTTGAGGTGCGGCGCTGGAACTCCAACATCTATCCGAACGTCTCGCTGATGAGCCAGTTCCAGCAGCTTCGCGTGGTGCATCCGATCGCGGTCAACCGCACGGTGGTGCACACCTACAGCTTCCGCCTCAAGGGCGCACCGGAGCAGATGTTCCGCAACACCGTCAGCTTCGCCAACATCGTCAACGGCACCGGCTCGCTCGTCCTGACCGACGATCTCGAAATCTACAACCGCATCGACCTGGGCCTTTCCAGCCAGGGCGCGGAATGGCTGCAGATCGGCCGCGGCTATCAGAGCGACCTGCCCGACCAGCACAGCGGCCGCAAGGGCGTAAATTCGACGAGCGAAGTCTATATCCGCAACATGCTCGACGCCTGGCAGGGCTACATGAACAACGGAAGCACTGGCCTTGGCGCCGAGACCGCACGCGCGGCGTCTTGAGCCAATGGCGAAAAAACAAAAGTCCCGGCCCAAGGTCGCGGCGTCTAGCCGCCGGCGCGTGACGCCGCTGCGTGGCCGGCCGCAACCGGCGGCATCGCTCGACCTGCACCGCTGCGTGCAGTTCATCGAGCATGAGACGCGATTGCTCGACGAGGCGAAGTTCGACGACTGGCTCGCTTTGTTCGCCGCCGACGGCTGGTACTGGGTGCCGAGCGAGCCCGGCCAGAACAATCCGCACGACACCGTGTCGCTGATCTACGACGACCGGCGTCTTCTGGAGACGCGGGTTCGGCGGCTCGCGAGTCCCCGTATGTATTCGCAGGAGCCGCGCTCGCGCACGAGCCGCGTGGTCACCAATGTGACGATCGAGGAGGCCGAGGGCCGCGCCGCCACGGTGCGCTCGAAATTCCTGATGATCGAATACCGCAGGGAGCAGCAGCGCCTGTTCGCCGGCACGGCGTGGCACCGCCTCGTTCAGATCGACGGCGCCATTCGTATCGCCTGGAAGCGGGTCGACCTCGTGAACTGCGACGCGCCGCTGGATGGGATCACGCAGCCGTTTTAGACACTCCGCCCGCCATCCTGATCGAGCAGTACCCTCTCCACGTCATTGCCGGGCCTGACCCGGCAATCCATGATGAGCGTCTACGCGCAAAGACGTAAGGCTGTTCACCGCAGGACCGCCTCATGGATGCCCGGGTCAAGCCCGGGCATGACGCCGTGTGTGTGGCATGCGAGGTGCTTGTTAAGTCCCCGTCGGATAATGCAGCGCCGTTTTCGTCCGCTGGCGCACCAGCCATTTTGATTTTCCCGCCAGCGCCAGGGTCTTGGCGCGCAGATACGGCGGCCAGGTGGTCGGCCAGCCCAGCATCAGCGAGATGCGCTGGGTGTGCTCGGTGATGGCGCGCTCGTGGTTCTCCCAGGTAGCGAGCGCCGCTGGCACGTCCTGCTCGCGGTCGAGATAAACCGCAATCGACAGCGCGTTCATCATCGCGCAGCCGCCGCCCTGGCCGATATTCGGTGGCAGCGCATGGGCGGCGTCGCCGATCACCGCGACCTTCCCCGCCGACCAGCGCCTGAGCTTGATGTATTCGAAGCGGTCGTAGCGGCCGGCCGCCCGGATGCGGCCGATCAGCGGGGCCAGATGCGGGAACCAGCGCTTCCAGGCGTCGCGGTCGACCGGGATTTCCTTCGCCGCCTCATCGCTGTCGAGCATGGTCAGCGCGATATAGACCTCGGTCTCGCTGCAAGGGGTGTAGAGCACGCGCCGGCTGCCGGACCAGTATTCGATCGTTGTGGCGCCTTCCGTGCCCATCTCCTCCGGCGTCTTGTCGATGAGCAGCCGCGTGCAGCCGTCGACCAGATATTTGCGCTTGGAGAGGAGCCCCAGGCTGTCGCGCAGGCGGGAATTCGAGCCGTCGGCGGCGATCACGAGGTCGGCCTTCCGCGTGCTTCCATCGGCCAGGGTCAGCACGCCATCGGGAGTGACCGAGACGGCCGTTGAGTTGAGAACGATCTCGGCGCCGGACAGTGTCGCGGATTCCGCCAGCGCATTGATCACGGTCTGGCGCACCACCGAGAACACCCGGCTGCCCTGCCAGCGATGCACCGAGATAACCCTATTTTGGTCGTCGCGAACCTCGCGGGTGTGGGCGAACGGCGCGCCGTGGGTCGCCGCGGCATAGGCGCCGACCGCCTCCAGCACGCGCAAGCCATTCTCGTAGATGTAGATGCCCGCGCCCGTCGTGCGCAGCCGATCAGCGCGCTCGTGCACGCGCACGCTCCAGCCGCGCTGCGCCAGCGCGCAGGCCGCAGTTAAGCCCGCAAAGCCCGCGCCGACGATCTCCGCATGACGCTCCATCATGCCGCCATGTTACGGCATCGCGCGATGAAGGGTAGCCCTTGCCGTGCGGCCGGAGTTATGATGGGGGGACAGATTTTTCAGGAGAGCGTCATGGCCCGTCTTCGCCACATCGCCGTCGTCGTGAAGGACCTCGACAAGGCGGCCGAGTTCTATTCGCAGGTGTTCGAGTTCAAGAGGATCGGCCGCGAGGACCTGGAGATCGGCTCGGCAATCTACATGAGCGACGGCGTCATCAACATGGCGCTCCTGAACTTCAAGGGTAAAGGCGGCACGGCCGCCTCCGACCTGAAGGAAGGCTCAACCTTCGTCGGCGCCCATCACTTCGGCATCCAGGTCGAGGACCTCGTCGACACGCAGAAGCGGATCGAGGCCGCCGGCGGCAAATTCTTCTTCGACCTCGGCGACGAGCGATCCGGCAACTTCGAGCGCAAGTTCAAGGACCCGGACGGCGTGATCTTCGACATCTCAAAGCACGGCTGGCAGGGCACCGACGGGTATTCGAAGAAGTAAGACCGGCGATTTTGTCGGCTTGCTCATCGTAACTATCGTTTGTCATTGCCGGGCTTGACCCGGCAATCCATGACGACGATCCGCATACTACGGCGCACGACCCTAGTGCGTGGAAAGGCTTCATGGATGCCCCGGGTCAACCCCGGGCACGACGCCCAGTGTGTTGCCGCGGGTGCTTGCTGCAGCAACGTCGGCGCGCTTACTTCTTCTTCCACCGCACCGCTCGCTCGGCCGTCTTCTTCCCCGGCTTCCGCTTGGCAGCGGCCTTACGCTTGACCGCCTTCTTCACCTTTGCCCTGCGCTTCACGGCCTTGCGCTTCTTCGGAGCCCCGACGAACCGCCGGGCGCCGCGGACGGCGGTGAGCGCCGCCCATGTCACGGCCTTAGCCGTGGTATTGGCCGTGCTGGCCGCGGTGTCCGCCGCGCTCCCGGCGATCGACCTCGCGCCGTCGATGCCGGTCATTGCAACATCGGTGATCGCGTCCTGGGTCGTGGTGATGGTGATGATGCCCTTGCTCTTGGCCATTCGGACAGCCCTCCGGGTGCAGTTAATTCTCTCAAGGCGCGTGGTCCGCGCACCCGAGACAATCCCGAAGGTTTCATTTGGTTCAGCTGGAGAACCGCGTGGGGAGGACCTTGCCCAGAGCCACTACGACACGAACTCGTTGGTGTAGAGCTCGTTGACCGGCGTGGCCTTCTGGATGAAGCCTTTCGCCAGGTAGAAGTCCTGCAGCTTGCCGAGCCGATCGGCGTTCATTTCGCCCAGCACCTTCTGCCCCGGATAGACCGACTTGGCGTACATGTTGAGGGCGAACTTGACGCTGCCCTCCTTGCCCTTCCACTCCGGCACGAACGACACGAACTCGTCGGCGGCCTTGGCCGGGTTGTCCATGATGTCCTTCATGCCGCGCAGCGCCGCCTTCACGAACCGGCGCACCATCTCGGGCTTCTGCTTGATGGTGTCGTCGGAGGCCGCGATCGCCTGCGCCATGTGCGGGAAGAAGTCCTCGGTCGGGATGACGCGGACCTTGACGCCCGCCGCCTGCACCGGCGGAATCCAGTCCGGCACGCCGGCCATGCCCTGCGACTTTCCTTCGGCCACGAACTGCCACACGCCGGTCGGGCCGACCTGCTGGACGTTGACGTCCTGCTGCGTCAGCCCCGCACTCGCCATCAGGCCGAGCAGCGCATAGAAAGTGGTGTCCTGATAGGACATGACGGTGATGGTCTTGCCCTTGAGGTCGGCCGGCTTCTCGATCCCGGAGTCCTCGCGCACCACAAGCTGCATGAATCCCTTGCCGCCGAACACGCAGACGATCTTCACCGGCACGCCGTTGCCGCGCACCATGATCGGCCCGTCGGCGACGATGCCGCCGAGCGGCGCGTTGCCCGCCCCCACCTGCTTGGCCACATCGACGCCGCCGCGGCCGACCGCGAACTCGACCTCGAACCCGGCGTCCTTGAAATAGCCATTTCCCTGCGCGAGCCGGATCGGCCCGAACGCCGGCAGCACCGGCGGCGCCGGAAAGAGATAGGTGATTTTTTCCAGCGACTGCGCGGATGCCCGCGGGATCATGACGCCCGCGCCGAGCGCCGCGCCCCCAGCCAGCATAAGACGGCGTGAAATGATCTGACGCATCGTGCTCTCCCCGAAGACTGAACGCCGCAGCGCCGATGGACTACCGGCGCGTTGGTCTGCCACTATACTCGACAATCCCGGCCTGGAATATGCAGGAATCAGGCCAAAGCACCTCGTCGACGGTTGAAAGCTTGCAATGTCGGATGTGATACGGTTGGAATACCGCGACGTCACGATGCGTTTTGCCCAAGGAGCGGGCCACCTCACCGCTGTGCAGGGCGTCAGCATCGCCGTCCGCGACGGCGATGTGGTGTCGCTGATCGGCCCGAGCGGCTGCGGAAAATCGACCTTGCTCAACATCGGCTCGGGACTGACCGCGCCGAGCGAAGGCCAGGCCTTCGTCGATGGCGAGCGCGTGGAAGGCCCCAACGCCCACGTCGCCTTCATGCTGCAGAAGGATCTGCTGTTGCCGTGGCGGACGGTCATCGAGAACGTCATGTTCGGCGTAGAAATCCAGGGTGTCGCACCGGCGGAGCGGCGGCGGCGCGCGCAGGCGCTGCTGGAGAACCTCAAGCTCGCGGACTTTGCCGGGCACTACCCGCATCAACTGTCGGGCGGCATGCGGCAGCGCGTGGCGCTCGCCCGCACGCTCGCGGTCGATCCGACCGTGCTGCTGCTAGACGAGCCGTTCTCAGCGGTGGACGCGCAGACCCGCATGGTGCTGCAGCGGGAGCTGGCGCAGACGCTCAAGCGCGCAGGCAAGACCGCCCTTCTCATCACCCACGATCTCATTGAGGCCGTGACGCTGTCGGATCGAGTGCTAGTGATGAGCCGCCGCCCCGGCCGGATCATCGACGAGATCGCGATCGACATTCCCGACCGCGACGATCCGCTCAAGCGCCGCACCCATCCCAGGGTCACCGAATACGTGAACCGGCTGATGGACCGCCTCGACATCGGCGCGCCGGAGGCGGCATGAGCGACGCTTCGCATGCATCGGTGGTGTGGCGCGGCACGGCGGCAAGCGTCGCGCTGCTAGTGATCTTCCTGGCCGCCTGGCAATGGGGGCCGGGCCTGTTGCGCATTCCGCCATTCATCATCCCGCCGCTGTCAATGGTGGCGGAGGAGGCAGTGCGAATGTGGCATGTGAGCGCGCTCGCCACCCACACCGGCATCACGGCGGCAGAGGTGCTCGCAGGCTTCATCCTCGGCAGCCTGCTCGGCGCGTTCATCGGCTACCTGATCGGCATGTCGCCCACCGCCGAGCTCGCGCTGTCGCCGTACATCCTGGCGCTGCAGATCGCGCCGAAGGTGGCGTTCGCGCCGCTGTTCATTCTGTGGATGGGCTTCACGGTCTATCCGAAAATCCTGGTCGCGATCCTGATCGTGTTCTTCCCGGTGATGGTCAACGTGCTCACGGCCATCCGCACGGTCGACCCCGACCTGATCAATCTCGCCCGCGCCTTCAAGGCGACGCGGGCGCAGATCTTCTGGAAGATCGAATTCCCGGCCTCCCTGCCGCCGCTGTTCGCGGGGCTTCGCATCGGCTCGACGCTCGCCGTGGTCGGCGTGGTGGTCGGAGAGCTGGTCGGCGGCAACATGGGGCTGGGCTATCTCCTGTCCTTCGGCGAAGGCCAGGCCAACACCGCGATGGTGTTCGTCGCGATCCTGATGCTCACCCTGGTCGGCGGCATCGCCTACCTGCTGGTGATCCTGATCGAGCAGCGCGTGCTGCATTACCTGCCCAAGCGCGCGATGAGCGGGTTCTGACTCTTCGCGTCATTCCGCTCAGCTCCCCAGCAGGCGCGGCAGCCAGGTGGCGAGCGGCGGAAACACGAACACCGCCATCAGCACGAACAGGCCGAACCACACGTAAGGCAAGGCGGCGCGGAACACGTCGTTCATGGCGATGCCCGGAGGCGCCACGCCCTTCATCGTGAACAGCAGCAGGCCGAACGGCGGCGTCAGCAGGCCGAGCTGCATGCAGATCAGGAACAGCACGCCGAACCAGACCGGATCAACGCCGAGCTGCGCCACGAGCGGCATGAAGAACGGCAGCGTGATCAGCATCATCGACACTTGATCGACGAAGCAGCCGAAGAACAAAAGGATCGCCATCATGCCGAGCAGGATAACGGTGGCGGAGAGGCCCTGCCCGGACACGAGGCCGACGATGCCGTTGGTCGCGCCGGAGAAGCTCAAGACCTGCGAGAAGGTGGTGGCGCCGATGATGATGAACAGGATCGTTCCGGAGACGGCGACCGTGCCGGTGAGCGCCTTCATCAGCGCGGCCCAGGTCAGGCTGCGATAGGCCATCGCCGCGACGATGGTGCCGGCCGCGCCCAGCGCCGCGGCTTCGGTCGGCGTCGCCCAGCCGGCCGTCATCGCGCCGACCACCATGCCGAAGATCAGAACGAGCGGCAGCACATGAACCAGGAACGGCAGCCAGCGGCTGACGCCAGCCGGGCCCACTTCGAGCTTTTCTTCCGGCGCAAGCGACGGATCGAGGGTGGCGCGGAGCACGATGTATCCGATGAACAGCACGCTCAGAATGAGGCCCGGCACGATGCCGCCGATCAACAGGCCCGAGATCGAGATGCCAGCAAGGCTGCCGAGCAGCACCGCCAGCGCGGAGGGCGGGATCAGCATGTCGACGCCGCCGATACCCATGATCGGCCCCATCGCGAAGCGCCGGTCATAGCCGCGGTCGAGCATGGTCGGCAGCATCAGGCTGCCGAGCAGGGCCGTGGTGGCGATGGTCGAGCCGGAAATCGCCGAAAACACCGTGCCGGCGACGATGGCGATGACCGCGAGGCGGCCGGGGACCCTGCGGATCAAGAGCGAGAAGGCGTCGATGGCTTTCAGCGCCACGCCAGAATGGAACAGCACCTCGCCCATAAGCACGAAGAACGGGATCGGCGTCAGCGAGAAGCTCGTCACTGACTGCACGGCGTTGCGCGCGAGCTGCGACAGCCCCTGCTCGCCGCCGAGAAACAGCAGCGACGCGACGATGTTGATCGCGAGGAAGCCGAAGGCGACCGAGAGCCCAAGACCCATCAGCGTGACGAGGCCGCCGAACAGGATGATGCTCGCCTCGATCCAGCCCATCGTCTCACCCCACCGATGTGGCTTCGACGCGGCGGCCGGGCTCGCTGTGGATCAGCCGGTCGAAGCGGAACGCGAATTCGGCGGCAAGCATGGCAAAGCACGCCGGCAGCGGCCACAACAGCCACCATTCCGGGAACACCAGGTTCTTGATGGTGATCGAGCCCATCACCGAGCTGTCGATCGTCATCTTGATGCCGTAGCGCATCATGATGAGGCAGACGACGAAGCCGAGCACGTCGGACGCAGCCTCCATCAGCCATGCCGCGCGCGCCGGCACGAGCGTCAGCACAAGATCGATCCGCACATGCTGGCCGCGGCGCAAGAGCCACGGCGCGGTGAGCAGCGTGATGACGTAGAGCGCGTATTCGGAGACTTCGTTGGCCCAGGGGAACCCGGTGCGCGTGAGGTTGCGAAGGATAATGTCGGCGGTGACCATGACGACCATGGCCAGCAGCGTCAGCGCGGCGGCGACCGCGAGCGCGTTGAGGAGTTTGCCGAAGGCGTTGGAGAGGCGGGTCATGAGGCTTCCTTCACCTCTACCCGCTTGCGGGGAGAGGTCGGCGAGCGAAGCGAGCCGGGTGAGGGGGAGTTTCCGCGAGCCCGAGATTGTAGCAACGCCCGCTCACCCCTACCCTCTCCCCGCAAGCGGGGAGAGGGAAAAGAGAGTGCGCGATGAAGATCAATTCCCCGACAGCGTCCGCAGCTTGGCGCCGTTCTCCGGCGAGCGCTTGATCACCGACGCCCAGCCCACATCGTTGGCCTTGGCCAGGAACGCCTTGGCGTCCGCCGCGGAGAACTCGATCGGCTGGATGCCCGTCGCGGCCTGGCGGTCGCGCTCCGACTTGATCAGTGCGCCGTTCTCGCTGTCGAGCGCCTCAAGCCAGAGCGCTGCGTCGCTCAGCACCTTGCGTTGCGCGTCGGAGAGGCCCTTCCAAGTGTCGAGGTTCACCAGCACGTTGACCTCGACGCTGTAGAAAGCAGGCTCCATCCGGAACTTGGTCACCTTCTCCCAGCCGAGATCGAAGATGCCGGTGACCGGCCAGCCGTAGCCGTCGACGACGCCGCGTTCGAGCGCAGTATAGACCTCGCCCGGCGCGGTGGTGACCGTGGTGCCGCCCAGTGCCTCGACGATGTCCTTGTAGACCGGCGTGACGCGTATCTTCAGGCCGGTAAAGTCGAGCTTGTCGATCTTCTTGTTCATATAGATGTGGAACGGCACGTTATGGAACTGCCGCGCCAGGTAAAACGAATTGAGCTTCTGGTTGTGCAGTTCGTTGATGAAAGCGAAGGTGCCGTCCTTGCGCTGCTCGCTGGTCGGCTTGCTGATAAGCTTGAAGCTGTCGGCCTCCGGCATCAGGTTGGTGTAGAACGCCCCCGTCACGTTGGCGATGTCCACCACCTTGGTGCGGACCGCGTTGCCTACCTCGAACGGCGGCATGGCGCGCGGACCTCCGATGTAGTTGATCTGCACGACACCCTTGCCGTCGGCATTGACCTTTTCGATGAAGCGCTCGAAATTCCTGGAGAACTGCGTCTTCTCGGTGAAGGAGCTGACTGCCTTGAGCGTCACCTCCTGGGCCACGGCAGACGGAGCCATGGCTGTACTGGCGGCAAGCGCCAGCGTCGCGGCAAGCAGGGCGGCGGTCTTCATCAGCGGTTCCCCTCTTCTGGAATTCTCTCGGTCCGACAGGCCGGGCATGTTAGTAGAAGGCTGAAGGCCGTGCCAATCGGCCGCTTTCGGTCCGGTAGGCCTTTGAATATAATCGGATTTGGCGGCTCGAAGGCCGCCCAGAGGGTGCCATGGCCGAACGCTCGTTCAAGGAAGAGGTCGAGAAGCTGAAGCTCGGCGACGGCGCCGAGTTCCACGGCGAGGGCATCCTGGCGGTGACCAAGGCCCTGCTGCAATCGGGCGTGTCCTATGTCGCGGGCTACCAAGGCGCGCCGATTTCACACCTGATGGACGTGCTTGCCGACGCCAACGAAATCCTGGAGGGGCTCGGCGTCCACTTCGAGAATTCGGCGAGCGAAGCAACCGCCGCCGCCACCCTCGCCGCTTCCGTCAATTATCCGCTGCGCGGCGCCGTCACCTTCAAGTCCACGGTCGGAACCAATGTCGCCTCCGACGCGCTCGCCAACCTCGCCTCCGGCGGCGTCACCGGCGGCGCGCTCGTCATCATCGGCGAGGACTACGGCGAAGGCTCCTCTATCATGCAGGAGCGCGTGCATGCATTTGCGATGAAATCGCAGATGTGGTTGCTCGATCCACGGCCGAACCTGCCGTCGATCGTGAAGGCGGTGGAGACCGGATTCGAGCTGTCGGAGGCGTCGAACACGCCGGTGATGCTGATGCTGCGCATCCGCGCCTGCCACGTCTATGGCCGCTTCACCACCAAGGCCAACAAGCGTCCGGAGTTTACGCTGGTCGACGCGCTGGAGAATCCGCGCCGGGACCTCAACCGCATCGCCATGCCGCCGATGACCTATGTCCACGAGAAGGACAAGTGGGAGCATCGCTGGCCCCAGGCCGTGAAATACATCGAGGACCAGAGGCTCAACGAATTCTTCGACGGCGAAGCAAGCGACATCGGCATCGTTCTGCAGGGCGGCCTCTACAACACTACGATCCGCGCGCTGATGCTCAACGGGCTTGCCGACGCCTACGGCGATTCGAAGATCCCGCTCTATGTGATGAATGTCACCTATCCGCTGGTCGACAAGGAGTTCGTCCGCTTCTGCGCCGGCAAGAAGGCGATCCTGATCGTCGAGGAGGGCCAGCCGGACTACATCGAGCAGGCGGTCAATACGATCCTTCGCCGCGCCGACATCCAGACCAAGATCCACGGCAAGGACATGCTGCCGATGGCCGGTGAATACACCGGCGGCGTGGTCCGCGAAGGCATCCGCAAGTTCACCGCCAAGACCCGGCCGGACCTCATCCCGGCCGGCGCGCCACCGTCCGATCTCGCGCCGTTCAAGCTGCGCGAGAACAAGGCCGCCCTGTCGGTGTCCACCGAGGTGCATGGCCGCCCGCCGTCGTTCTGCACCGGCTGCCCGGAGCGGCCGATCTTCGCGGCGATGAAGCTCGTCGAGCGCGAGCTTGGCACCCATCACGTCAGCGCTGACATCGGCTGCCACCTGTTCTCGATCTTTCCGCCGTTCAATGTCGGCGCCACCACGATGGGCTACGGCCTCGGCGCCGCTGGCGCGTCGGCGCTGAACGTGAAGGCCGGCAAGCGCGCCATTTCGATGATGGGCGACGGCGGCTTCTGGCATAACGGCTTGACCAGCGGCGTCGGCAACGCCGTGTTCAACAAGAGCGACAACGTCCTCATCATCGTCGACAACGGCTATTCCGCGGCGACCGGCGGCCAGGACATCCCCTCCTCGTTCCATCCGCACGCCAGCCGCGGCACCCAGCACTCGATCGAAATGGCCGTGCGCGGCGTCGGCGTCACCTGGGCGAAGACCATCAGCAACACCTATGACGTCGCCTTGATGCGCGACACGCTGAAAGAGGCGCTGACGACCAAAGAGAAGGGCCCGAAGGTCATCATCGCCCACTCCGAATGCATGCTGAACAAGCAGCGCCGCATCCGGCCGCTCTGGCGCAAGGCAGCCGACCGCGGCGAGCGCGTGGTGCGCGAGCGGTTCGGCGTCGATGCCGACACCTGCACCGGCGATCATTCCTGCATCCGGCTATCGGGCTGCCCCTCGCTGACCATCGCGCCCAATCCCGATCCGCTGCGGCGCGAGCCGATCACCAAGGTGATCAACTCCTGCGTCGGCTGCGGGCTGTGCGGCGAGGTGAGCCACGCCGCGGTGCTCTGCCCGTCGTTCTACCGCGCTTCGCTGATCACCAACCCGACCGGCTGGGACCGGTTCAAGGACCGCGTCCGCTTGGCCGTGATCGGCTTCTTCCAGCGGCGCATCGAGCGCAAACTGGCGACCGCCTGAGATGGAAACGACCGCGCAACGCCCGATCACAATCGCCATCCTCGCCATGGGCGGCGAAGGCGGCGGCGTGCTTGCGGAATGGATCATCGACGTCGCCGAGCACGCGGGCTATATCGCGCAGATGACCTCGGTGCCGGGCGTGGCGCAGCGCACCGGCGCGACCAACTATTACGTCGAGCTGTTTCCCAAGCATGGCGCGAAGGCCAACTCACCCGCCCCGGTGCTGGGGCTCACACCGATGCCGGGCGACGTCGACATCGTCATCGCCTCCGAGCTGATGGAGGCCGGTCGCGCGGTGCAGCGCGGCCTGGTCACGCCGGACCGCACCACCTTCATCGTCTCGACCAACCGGGTCTATTCGATGACCGAGCGGATCGCGATGGCCGACGGCCGCGTCGATTCGGCTGCATTGCTCGAAGGCTGCAAGTCGGCCGCCAAGCGGATCATCCACGGCGACATGGCGCAACTGGCCGAGGCGACCGGCAGCGTGATCAGCGCCGTGCTGTTTGGCGCGCTCGCCGGATCGAAGGCGCTGCCGATGCAGCGCATGGCGTTCGAGGCGGCGATCCATCGCGGCGGCGTCGGCGTCAAAGCGAGCATCGCGGCGTTCGGCGCGGGCTTCGCCTCGGCCGAAGGCGGGCCGGTGCCGGTCAAGGCCGAGCCGCCCGTCGTCTCGCATATCTCCCGTGCTCTCGCGCCGCTGATGGCCGAAGCCGGCAGCTACGCCGAGCCGGCGCGGATGTTCGTGCGCGCGGGGGTCGAGCGGCTCGCCGACTACCAGGATGTCGCCTATGCGCGCGACTATCTCGACCGGGTCAAGGCCATAGCCGAGATCGACCGGCGGCATAGCAACGGGTCGGGCATGCTGCTGGCCGAAACCGCGCGCGAGCTTGCACTCGGCATGGCCTATGAGGACACGGTGCGGGTCGCCGAGCTGAAGGTCCGCCCGGCCCGCTTCGAGCGCGTGCGGGCGGAGGTGCAGGCGGCCGACGGACAGATTGTCGAGATCGCCGAGTTCCTGCATCCACGCGTGCAGGAGATAGCCGACACGCTGCCGGCGGGATTGGGCCGCTGGCTTCTGAACACCGGCTGGGCGCGTCGCTTCGTCGAGCGATTCACCAAATCCGGACGCATCGTGAAGACCTCCACCATCCGCGGCTTCCTGCAGCTCTATTTCATCGCGTCGCTGAAGCCGACGCGGCGGCGCTCATTGCGCTTTGCCAACGAGCAGGCGTTCCTGCGGGAATGGCTCGGCACGATCCAGGCCGTCGCCGCGACCAACTATGCGCTCGCCACGGAAATCGCGACGACACGGACCCTGGTGAAGGGCTACAGCGACACCCACGAGCGCGGCCGCAGGAACTACGACATGCTGATGCAGATGCTGCCGCGGATCATGGAGACGCCCGATCCGGCGGCAACATTGGCGGGCTTGCGCAAGGCGGCGCTTGCCGACGACACCGGCCTGGCGCTCAACATCGCGATCAAGGACATGCGCCCGCTGCCGCAGGCGGCGGAGTAGCGTGACGGCGGCCACCCAGCTTCGGGAATGGGCTCGCCTCATCCAGCGCGACATCCATGCGGTCACCCTCGCATCGCGCGATCCGCGCACTCCCTGGTACGCCAAGGCCATCGCCATCGCGGTGGCCGCCTACGCCGTGTCTCCGATCTATCTCATCCCCGATTTCATTCCAATCTTCGGACAACTCGATGACCTCGTCATCCCGCCGCTGGGGATATGGCTCGTCGTTTGAATGATTCCAGCCGAAGTCATGGCCGAACATCGCCGGGCTGCTACGGACGCGCAAACGACGCCAAGGAGCACGGCGGGCACAGTCGCGATCGTTGCGATCTGGATCTTACTGACCGCCGGCGCCGGATGGCTCGCGTACCGCTGGCTCCGGCCGTGATCTACGGCACCACCGCCGTCGCTTCGATTTCCAATCGCGCCTGCGGCTCGAACAGCCGGCCGACCTGCACCAGCGCCATCGCCGGAAAGTTGTCGCCCAGCACCGCCCGATAGGCCGCGCCAAGCTCGCGGCGGGCGGCGAGATACTCGTCCATGTCGATGACGTACCAGGTCAGCCGCACGATATGCTCCGGCCGCGCGCCGCCCTCGGCCAGCACCGCGACGATATTCTGCAGCGCCTGCTTCGCCTGCGGCACGAAGCCCACCGGGAAATTCTCCTTCTCGTCCCAGCCGACCATGCCGCCGACGAAGACGAACTCGCCGCGCGCCTTGATGCCGTTGGCATAGCCCTTCGGCGCGGGCCAGCCCGGCGGCTGCAGGGTTTCGTGTTTTGCAGGTCGCGGGGGCAATGCAGAAATGGTTCGGGCCGGCACGGGCATTCTCCTTAGGATGCGAGCTTGCGCGAAGCGCCTTCGGCGGCGCGACGGCGCAGCTCGAAGCGCTGCAGCTTTCCGGTCTGCGTCTTCGGCAGCTCGGTGACGAATTCGATGGCGCGCGGATATTTGTAAGGCGCGACCGTTGCCTTCACGTGGTCCTGCAACATTCGTGTCATCGCGACGTCGCCGCTCATACCGGCGCGCAGCACCACATAAGCCTTCACGATCTGGCCGCGCTCCTCGTCGGGGCAGCCGACCACGCCGCATTCGGCGACTGCTGCGTGGGTGAGCAGCGCCGCCTCGACCTCGGGACCGGCGATGTTGTAGCCCGCTGAGATGATCATGTCGTCGGAGCGCGCCTGGTACCAGAAGTAACCGTCCGCATCCATCGAGTAGGTGTCGCCAGTGACGTTCCAGCCGCCCTGCGCGTATTTCTTCTGGCGGTCGTCGGCGAGATAACGGCAGCCGGTCGGCCCGCGCACCGCGAGGCGGCCGACGGTGCCGGGTGGCGCCACGTTGCCGTCGTCGTCGAGGATGCGGGCCTCGTAGCCCGGCACCGGCCTGCCCGTCGAGCCCGCGCGCACCTCATGCTCCGGCGAGCCGATGAAGATGTGCAGCATCTCGGTCGCGCCGATGCCGTCGAGAATCTTGATGCCGGTCGCGGCGTGCCAGGCGTCGAAGGTGGCCTTCGGCAGGGTCTCGCCGGCGGACACGCATTTCCGCAGCGACGAGATGTCGTAATCCTTGAGCTTGCTCAGCATCGCGCGATAGGCGGTCGGCGCGGTGAAAGGGACGGTGATCTTGTATCTCGCGATCGCGTCGAGCAGTTCGTCGGGACCGGCCTTCTCCAGCAGCACGGTCGAGGCGCCGATCCGGAGCGGAAACAGCACCAGCCCGCCGAGCCCGAAGGTGAAGGCAAGCGGCGGCGAGCCGGTGAAGCGGTCGGACGGCTCGGCGCGCAGCACATGCTTGGCGTAGCTGTCACAGATCGCCAGCATGTCGCGGTGGAAGTGCATGGTGCCTTTCGGCTCGCCGGTGGTTCCGGAGGTGAAGGCGATTAGGCACACGTCGTCGCCGGCGGTGTCGCAGGCGGTGAATGTCTCGTAGCCGGGCTTGGCCATCAGCGTCTCAAGCGTATCTGGCGCCGTGGCGCCCCAATAAACCACGCGCTTCAATTCGGACGACTGCGCCCTCGCCTTCTCCATCTCGTCGGCGAGCCGCGCGTCGCACAAAGCGAGCGCGATCTTCGCCTTGGCGAGCGGATAGGACAGCTCCTTGGCGCGCAAGAGCGGCATGGTCGCGACCACGACGCCGCCCGCCTTGATCACCGCGAAATAGGCCGCGACCATCATCGGATTGTTGGCGGCGCGCAGCAGCACGCGGTTGCCGGGCACGAGGCCGAGATCGCGGGTGAGCACGTTGGCGATGCGATTGATGCGCTCATGGAACTGCGCGTAGGTAAGCGTCTCGGTCGGCGAAAGTAGACAGGGGCGCGCGCCCTCCCCGGCCTCGACCCAGCGATCGACCCATTGCGTGACGCAGTTGAACCGCTCGGGATACTGCATATCCGGCAGATCGAACCTGAATTCGGGCCACTGCTCGCGCGGCGGCAGATTGTCGCGCGCAAACGTGTCGACGTGACCGCTTTTGGCCATCACCGCCTCCTATTCCGCCGCCAGGGCGGACCTTCCCGGTCTTGCCTTCAATGCTTCACGCGCAATCACGATCTTCTGCACTTCCGTGGCGCCCTCGTAGATGCGAAGCGCACGGATTTCCCGGTAAAGCTCCTCGACCTTGACGCCTTTCCTGACGCCCGCCCCGCCGTGAAGCTGCACGGCGCGGTCGATGACGCGCTGCGCCGCTTCGCTCGCAAACATCTTGGCCATCGCCGCCTCGCGGGTGACGCGTTCAGCGCCTTTGTCCTTGATCCAGGCGGCGCGATAGACCAGGAGCGCGGCGGCATCGACCTCGGTGGCACTGTCGGCGATTGCGCTTTGAGTCATCTGCAGATCGCTGAGCGGCGCACCAAACAGCTTGCGCGTCGCCGCATGCTCGATGGTTTCGTGCAGCGCGCGGCGGGCAAAGCCCAGCGCCGCGGCTCCCACCGTCGAACGGAAGATGTCGAGCGTCGCCATCGCCACCTTGAATCCCTCGCCGGGCTTGCCCAGCCGATTAGCCACGGGAACGCGCACGCCGTCGAAGCTGAGCCGCGCCAGCGGATGCGGCGCGATCACCTCGATGCGCTCGGCGACCGAGAGTCCCGGCGTATCGGCATCGACCATGAAGGCCGACAGCCCCCTGGCGCCGGGCGCTTCGCCGGTTCGCGCGAACACCACGTAATGGTCGGCGATTCCCCCGTTCGATATCCAGGTCTTCTCGCCATCGAGACGGACATATGCACCGCCGTCGGGCTTCGCCGTCATCGCCAGCGCGGCGACGTCGGAACCGGCCTCCGGCTCCGACAGCGCGAAGGCGGCGATGGCTTTGCCGTCCCGCACCGGCGGGAGATACTTCCGCTTCAATTCATCCGAACCGAACAGCGAGATCGAGCCGGTGCCGAGCCCCTGCATGGCGAAGGCGAAGTCGGCAAGCCCGTCGCGGAACGCCAGGATTTCCCGCGCGATGCAGAGCGTGCGGACGTCGAGCACCGGGTTGAGGCCGCCGTGCGATTGCGGCACCACGGCCTTGAGAATGCCGGCCTCGCCCAGCGCTCTCACGCGCGCGCGGCAGGCTTCGTCCACGTCGTCATGCGGCAGCGACGGCAATTTGGCGTCGGCCCAGTGCGCCAGCGCCTCGGCGAAACGGCGGTGATCGTCGTCGAAGAAGGGAAGCGCGAGGGTGTCGTCGAGCGCCATCTCAATTGCCCTCGAACACCGGTTTTTGCTTCGCGGCAAAGGCGCGGAAGGCGCGGGCGAAGTCTTCGGTTTCCATGCACAAGGCCTGCGCCACGGCCTCCGCCTCGACCGCGGTCTCGACCGACATCGCCCATTCCATCTCCAGCATACGCTTGGTCATGGCGTTGCCGAAGGTCGGCCCATTGGCAAGGTCGGCCGCAAGCTTCTGCGCCTCGGCCAGCACGGTCTCGGGCTTGGCGAGGCGGTTGAAGAAGCCCATGCGCTCGGCCTCCTCGCCGCCCATGCTGCGCCCGGTGAACAGCAATTCCGCGGCGCGCCCCTGCCCGACGATGCGCGGCAGGATCGCGCAGGCGCCCATGTCGCAGCCGCCGAGGCCGACACGACTAAAGAGGAATGCGACCTTCGCGGAAGGGGTGCCGATGCGGATGTCGGAAGCCATCGCCATGATCGCGCCGGCCCCGGCGCACACCCCGTCGATGGCGGAGATGATCGGCTGCGGGGCGGCCCGCATGGATTTCACCACGTCGCCGGTCATCCGGGTGAAGTCGAGCAATTCGACGGTGCTCATCCTGGTGAGCGGCTCGATGATTTCGAACACGTCGCCGCCGGAGCAGAAGTTGCCACCGCTGCCGGTGACGACGATGGCCTTGACGCCCTTGTCCCTCGCGGCTGCCCGGAACAGGTCGACGATCTCGGCGTAGCTGTCGAAGGTCAGCGGGTTCTTCTTCTCCGGCCGGTTCAAGGTCAGCGTCGCGACCTTGCCGTCCACAGCAAAATCGACATGGCGGCCCTTGTAGCCCGACAGCGGCAGGGTCACGGGATTGGCCGCGCTCATTCCGCGTCTCCGTTCTTCAGGGCCTTGCGCGCCGACTGCTTGATCTTGGCGAGCAGCGGCATCAGCGCCTCGATGTCTTTTGGCGAGAGGCCTGAAAAAATCTCGCCGACCCAGTCGGCGTTGACCCGCGCCATGCTGCGGAAGAATTTTTGCCCCTCGGGGGTGAGGCTGACGATCTGCACGCGGCGGTCGTTCGGCAGCGGGCGTCGGCGAATGAGCCCCTGCTCGGCGAGGCGGTCGACGAGGCCGGTGATGTTGCCGTTCGACACCATCATGCGCTGCGAGAGTTCGCCGAGCGTCATGCCGTTCGGCGCGCGGTCGAGCTGCGCAAGCAGATCGAATCGGGGCAGCGTGATATCGAAGTTGTCGCGCAGCCGCCGCCGCACCTCGTTCTCGATCAAGGTCGTGCAGGTGAGCAGCCGCAGCCACAGCCGCAATTCGGTCTTGTGGTCGTCCGGGCGCTCCGAAACCTTGGTCTCGGCGTCGAGCGGAATAATTGTTCGGTCGTCCATCAAGCTCCATCCGCTCCAATCACGAGGGTCGCGCCGGTGGCCGCAGCGGCCCCCGGCGAACAGAAATAGAGGACGGCCTCGGCCACTTCCTCGGGGCGCACCAGCCGGCCAACGGGAACCCGGGACGTGAAGCGGGCGAGCGCGTCCTTCTCGTTCATTCCCTTTTCGACCAGCCGGTCCAGCGGTCCGCGGATCAGGTCGGTGTCCACATAGCCCGGGCAAACGGCGTTCACGGTGACGCCCGAGCCCGCGGTCTCCAGCGCCACCGAACGCACAAGCCCCACCATGGCGTGCTTGGCGGTGGTGTAGGGCGAGACGTTCGGAGAGGCCCGGAGGCCGACGATCGAAGCAACGGCGACGATGCGGCCGAAGCCGCGCTCGATCATGCCGGCGAGGACGGCCTGCACGGGATGCAGCATGCCGAGCACGTGCAGCTCGAACATCTCGCGGAATTGATCGGGGGTGGTCTTCGCAAACGGCACGACGGTGGCGGTGCCGGCGTTGGCGATCAGCAAGTCGACCTGACCGCGCGCCGCCACCGCCTGCTTCACCCCGCTCTCCACAGCCTTCGGGTCGGTGACGTCGGCAATGACATAGCCGCTCGCCTCGCCCTTCCCCACCACCTCGGCCAGCGCCTTTTCGTTGCGCCCGGCGATGGTGACGGCGGCGCCGGCTCCCATCAGCGCGGCCGCGATGGCGCGGCCGATGCCGCGTCCGCCGCCGGTGACCAGTGCGTGCCGTCCCTGCAGAGAAGCCATATTCGCCTCTTGTGCGGAGAATACTTTAAGCTTAAACTTTCAAGGATTCAAGTACCTTCGTTTGCCTGCCTGCGGAGTCGCGCATGAAAGTTCACGTCATCGGTGGGGGTCCGGCCGGACTCTACTTCGCCATCCTGATGAAAAAGGCGTGGCCGCAGACGCTCATCACCGTGTTCGAGCGCAACAAGCCCGACGACACCTTCGGCTTCGGCGTGGTGTTCTCCGACCAGACGCTAGCGGGGTTCGAGTCCTACGACCTGGAAACCTACCGCCAGATCGTCGGCCATTTCGCCTACTGGGACGACATCGAGATCCATTTTCGCGGCTCAACGTTCCGCATCGGCGGCAACGGCTTCTGCGGCACCTCGCGCACCATGCTCTTGAAGATTCTCGGCCGCCGCGCGCACTCGCTCGGCATCGATGTGAAATACCAGTCCGAGGCTGACCTGCAGAAAACGCAGATCCGCGGCGCCGATTTGGTGGTGGCCGCCGACGGCATCAACTCGCGGACCCGCGAACTGTTCAAGGACAAGTTCAAGCCAAGCATCGAGCTTCGCCCGAATTATTTCTGCTGGATGGGCTCGGACCGGCCGATGGATGCGTTCAATTTCTTCTTCAAGGAGACGCCGCACGGCATCTTCATCGCGCATTGCTACCAGTACCAGCCCGGCCGCTCGACCTGGGTGCTGGAGACCGACCCCGAGACGTTCAAGCGCGCCGGCCTCGACAAGATGGACGAAGCGGCATCCGCGCGTTTTCTCGAAGGCGTGTTCGCTGATGAGCTTGCCGGCCACAAGCTGATCACCAACCGCTCGGTCTGGCGGAATTTTCCAACCATCCGCTGCGAGAAGTGGACCGCCAACAACGTGGTGCTGATCGGCGACGCCAAGGCGACCGCGCACTTCTCCATCGGCTCGGGAACGAAGCTCGCCATGGAGGACGCCATCGCGCTCTACGAGGCGTTCCGCTTCACCGGTGGCCGCGACGTCAAGACCGCGCTGGCGCGGTTCGAATCGGCGCGGCGCGACGAGGTCGAGAAGACCCAGCACTCCGCCGACGTGTCGCTCGTGTGGTTCGAGCACGTCAAGCGCTTCTGGCACATGGACCCGACGCGCTTTGCCTTCGGGCTGATGACGCGATCGAAGGCCATCACCTACGACAACCTGGCGCTGCGCGCGCCGGAGTTCGTCAGGCTCGCCGACAAGCTGGTTGCCCGGGACGCGGAGAAGCAGGGCTTCGACGTGGATACCGCCAAGCCGATGGCGCCGATGTTCCAGCCGTTCCGGCTGCGCGGAATGACGCTGGCCAATCGCGTGGTGGTGTCGCCGATGTGCCAATATTCGGCGGCCGACGGCGTGCCCGGTGACTGGCACATGGTGCATTACGGCTCGCGCGCCATCGGCGGCGCGGGCCTGATGTTCACCGAGATGACCGACGTGTCGGCGCAGGCGCGCATCAGCCCCGGCTGCACCGGCCTATATGACGACGCGCAAGAGGCGGCCTGGACGCGCATCGTCGATTTCGTGCACGCCAACTCGGGCACAAAATTCTGCCTACAACTCGGCCACGCCGGGCGCAAGGGCTCGACCCGGCTGATGTGGGACGGCATCGACGAGCCGCTGCCGGACGGCAACTGGCCGATCGTCGCCGCCTCTCCGCTGCCCTACTATCCGCACAGCCAGGTGCCGCGGGCGATGACGCGGGCCGACATGGACGCGACGATCGCCGATTACGTGCAGGCGGTGACGCGCGCGGTTCGCGCGGGCTTCGACATGATCGAGCTGCATGCCGCGCACGGCTACCTGCTCGCAAGCTTCATCTCGCCGCTCACCAACAAGCGCGCCGACGAATACGGCGGCTCGCTGGACAATCGGCTACGCTTCCCGCTCGAAGTGTTCCGCGCCATGCGTAAGGCATGGGCCGACGGCAAGCCGATGTCGGTGCGCATCTCCGCGACCGACTGGCAGGACGGCGGCCTCACCGGCGACCACGCCGTCCTGGTGGCGCGCGCCTTCGCCGAGGCCGGCTGCGATCTGATCGACGTGTCCACCGGCCAGACCACGCCGGACGCAGAGCCCATGTACGGCCGCATGTACCAGACGCCGTTCTCCGATCAGATCCGCAATGACGCGGGGATCGCGACCATGTGCGTCGGCGCCATCACCGGCCCCGACCAGGTCAACACCATCATCGCCGCCGGCCGCGCCGACCTCGTGGCGCTGGCCCGGCCGCATCTGGTCGATCCGTCGTTCACGATGAAGGCCGCGGCCTGGTACGGCGTGGGCGACATCGCCTGCCCGCCGCAGTACACCGCCGGCCGCGATCAGCTGTTCCGCAACAGCGAGCGCGAACGCGAGGAATTAACCGAGCTGCGGCTCAAGGCCAAGCCGAAAACCCACGCCACGACGTGGAAACAGGCGGCCGAATAGCCGGGATGGACCGTTAGGAAAGTTCGCCCTATATAGGGGCGGCATCCGGTCCGGGCGCCCGCCCGGCACCGGATGCCGCTTCCCGACGGCGCAAAGGCTCGGGCGTTGGGGGATCGTCCAATGGTAGGACATCAGACTCTGACTCTGAGTATCTAGGTTCGAATCCTAGTCCCCCAGCCAAATCTCTGATTTAGCCGAATTAGAGTCTGAGCTCGTCGCAGCGCGCGTTGCGATAGCAGTAGTTTGAGCCAATAAATCAAACGGTTGACGGAAGGTAGCAACCACTTCGCCGTCCTCCCAAGAGCAGTTCGATAGTACGAAATTGAGCAGTCTGCGTTTTTCGCGAGGTTGTTGCTGCTCGAACAGCTTTTGGGCGTTCCGCGCGAGTTCGAGAATCTGGACGCCCTCATCCATGTAGGATCTGTCGGCTTCCTGATGCCGGTCAATTTGGCGCTGGCAACGGTCCTGCTCAGCGCGCCACTCGGCAGACATCTTGTCGAAGAAGGCAGCGTCCACGCGTCCATCGCGCTCATCAGGTTGTCCGCTGTTGGAGCAAGAGCAGACATCGCGGAATAAAGTCCTGCGACTGCTCCGCAGCGATTGACCCATCTGAGACATTGGCCCGCGTTCTAT
>SHVN01000038.1 GCA_009694215.1 Xanthobacteraceae bacterium | reverse complement strand
CGCGTGATCTCGACCGAAGGTTTCAAAAGGACGTGCCGGCGCGGATTCCGATCGGCTCGAAGGCGTCCTGCAGCGGCACCAGCGGCCGCCGCATCGGCGCGGCCACGGGCTTGTAGACGTCGGCATATGTCGCCCGCGCCCTGATCTGCAGTGCGCTGCCGTGCCCTTCGGCCGCCTGCGGCGGCCCAGGCGGAGGCGGCGCGGTGGCGGCAACGGCCGCGGGTCGCCGGGCTTGCGCTTGACCTTCTTCTTGCGGATTCCGCCGACGGTTTCATAGCCGCTCTCGCCCGCGCCCGAGGGCGGCACGATCACGGGCGCGGGCGAGGTCGCGGGTGCGCCAAAGCGTTGCGCGCGATTGGGATGCGTGAGCGAGGGCTGGAACGGCGAAGAGGACTGCGCCCGCGCATCGGTAGCCAACGGAAGGTGGACGCATGCCGTCGCCAGCGCCGCGAGCGCAAGAGCACGATGCTGGTGGCGGCGGCGCGGCAGAGGCTTGTCTCCGTGGCACAATGCGTCGCGCCGGCGATCGTGCATCGACTGGCGGAGGCCAGGGACGCGCGAGTGCCGGCATGCGGCCGCCTCCCGGCGGCCGGTGGTTAACCGGGTTTAAAGATTCGTGGTTAACGAGACCTTTAACGGCCCCGAAAAGCCGCGAAATACGGGGCTTTCAGCGTCGGCCGGGCCTCAAATCCAACCTTGCAGCTCGCGCAAAACAACGTGCGAGATCACCGCCATGCCCGGCTCGCTGTCGTTCAGGCACGGGATCGCCGCGAAATTCTCGCCGCCGTTCGCCTTGAAAATATCGCCGTTCTCGACCGCAATCTCCTCCAGCGTCTCCAGGCAATCGGCGGAAAATCCCGGCGTCACCACGGCGAGGTTCTTCACGCCGCGGAGCGCCAGCGCCTCGACGGTCTTGTCGGTGTAGGGCTGCAGCCATTCGGCGCGGCCGAAGCGCGACTGGAACGTCAGCATCAGCTTGCTGTCGTCGAGCTTCATGCGCTCCTGCAGGAGCCGCACCGTCGCCTCGCAATGGCTCGGATAGGGATCGCCCTCCTCGGCATAGGATTTCGGAATGCCGTGGAACGAGGCGAGGATCAACTCGGGCGCAAACGGCAGCCGCTTCAGCTCCGCCTCGATCGAGCGGGCCAGCGCATCGATATAGACCGGCTCGGCGTAGTACGGCGGCGCGACCCGCAGCGCCGGCTGGTCGCGCAGCTTGGTCAGCGTGAGGAAGGCCGCGTCGCAGACCGTGGCGCTGGTCGCGGCGGCATACTGCGGATAGAGCGGCACCAGCAGGATGCGCTCGCAGCCGGCCTTGGCGAGAGCCTCGATCCGCGAATCGAGCGAGGGGTTGCCGTAGCGCATCGCCCAGTCGACCATGATGCTCGGATCGACCAGGTTGATCCTAGCGCGGAGCTTTGCCGCCTGCGAACGGGTGATGGTCTTGAGCGGAGATTCGTTCTGCTCGCGGTTCCAGATTTTCTCGTAGTCGCGGCCTTTGACCTTCGGCCGGCGCGGAAGGATGATGGCGTTGAGCACGAACTTCCAGACCAGCCCCTGGTCCTCGATCACGCGGGCGTCGCTGAGAAACTCCCGCAGGTAACGCCGCACCGAACCGGCATCGGTGGCGTCCGGCGTGCCAAGATTGGCGATCAGCACGCCGATCCGGCCGCCGCGCCCCGAATACCCGGCGGCTGCCCGGAGGCCAGTGCCCGGGATCGATTCAGGCCGGTTCATGGTCACCTTGCTTCATGCGCCGCAGCATAGCCGGGTGCTGTCATGGCATGCTAGAGCAACCGCCCGACTGGACCCCCGATGCTTCAACTTCGCCGCCGCACCGTCACCTTTGGTCTCGCCGCCGCGGCCGTCATGCCGCTGCGGCCGGCGTGGGCGGACAGCACCGGGGTCACCTTCATCCTGACCAACGACATCTATCAGATGGGCGAGACCGCGATGGCGGACGGCCGCGTCCGCGGCGGCTTTGCCCGTCTCGCCGCGGTGGTGAAGGCCGAACGCGCCAAGGGCGGGCACGTGCTGTTCGCGCATGGCGGCGACACGCTGTCGCCGTCGCTGATGTCGGGGATCGACAAGGGCGCGCATATCGTTGCACTCACCAATGCACTCAAGCCGGACATTTTCGTGCCGGGCAATCATGAATTCGATTTCGGCAAGGCCGTTTTCCTCAGGCGAATGGCGGAGATGAAGTTCCCGGTGTTTGCCGCCAACATGCTTGGGCCGGACGAAAAGCCGCTTTCCGGCATCAAGGACCGCGACATCGTCAGCTTCGGCGACGTGCGGATCGGGCTGACCGGAGGCGCGCACGACGGCACGCCGCGCATGTCGAACTCCGAGGATATGAAGTTCCTGCCGACCGTCGCCACCATGAAGGCGCAGGCCGAGGCGCTGCGGCGCGACGGCGTCGATCTCGTGGTCGTGGTGATGCACGCCGACCGCCAGCAGGGCGCCGATCTGGTCGAGACTCATGCGGCCGATGTGGTTCTGACCGGCCACAACCACGACCTGTTCATCCAGTTCGACGGCCGCACGCTGATGGTCGAGTCGGCCTGCGACGCGCATTACGTGACGGTCATCGACATCAACATCGAGATCAAGCAGCAGGGCAACCGGCGCGAAGTCGAATGGTGGCCGCAATTCCGCGTCGTCGATACGGCGACGGTGACCCCGGACCCGGAGGTCGCGGCGATCGTCGCAGGCTACCAGCAGGAGTTGGACCGCCAGATGAATGTGCCGCTGGCGACGACCACGGTCATGCTCGACAGCCGCAACGCGACCGTGCGCGGCCGCGAGGCCGCGATGGGCAACCTGATCGCCGACGCCATGCGCGAGCGGGCCCGCGCCGACGTCGCGGTGATGAACGGCGGCGGCATTCGCGGCAGCAAGGTCTTTGCGCCGGGGACGACGATCACCCGCCGCGACGTGCTGGCGGAATTGCCGTTCGGCAATCATCTTGTGACGGTCGAGGTCAAAGGCAGCGATCTGCGTCAGGCGCTCGAAAACGGCCTGTCGCGCCTGCCGGGCGCGGCCGGCCGTTTCCCGCAGGTCTCGGGGCTGCGGATCGAATACGATGCGCAGCGTCCGGCGGGCAGCCGCATCCTGTCGATCGCCGCCGCCGGCGCGGCGCTGGACGCCGAAAAGGTCTATCGGGTTGTGACCAACGATTTCATGGCGCGGGGCGGCGACGGCTATTCGGCCTTTGCCGCCGTCGAGCCGGTGCTGCCGCTCGAAGATACGCCGCTGCTGGCCAATGAGGTGATGATCTATTTGAGCGAACTCGGCACCGTGCGCGGCGATGTCGAAGGCCGGCTGACCGCCAAATAAAAAACGCCGCCGCGCGATGATGCGCGGCGGCGCTTTCTATTGAAGCCGTTCGATCAGCGGCCGGCGCGCAGTTCCAGGCCCGCGATGCCGGCGGCGACGCTCAGACCGGTCTGCGCCTGCCCGCTCAGGGGCTGCAGCGCGATGGTGTTGCCCGAACCGCCGATCAGTGCATTGGCGCCGACGCCGATGCCGACCGTGGCGCTCGCCGCCGCACCGCCGTAGTTGCCGGACAGTTCCCGGCCCTCCGGTCCGCTGCTCGGCGCCCACACCGCCCAGACCACCACGATCTGCTGATTGAAGCCGAGATCGACGCCTGCGCGCCGCAAGGTGGCGCGGTAGGGCTCACCCGGCCCGCCGGCCGCCGGCCGGAAAGCGCAAGTCATTTCGGTGACCGAGCCGACGATGAAGCTGTTGGTCGAGCCGCGGCATTCGAGCACGCCGACTTCGACACGATTTTGCGCCATGGCTGAAGTCGACATGGCGGATGCGACGGCGACCGCCGCAAGAGCAAGAGTAGAAAGACGAATCATGCTGGGCCCTCCTCAAGGCAGAGCAGGAACTTACAGTATGTCGGCGGAGCCGAGAAGTGCATGAATGAGGGCGTTAACTATTGCAAATTGCCGCAGAAACGCTGGATTCTGCGGCACGCCTCCTCCAAATCCTCGGTCTTGGTGGCATAGGAGATGCGGAAGGCCGGGCCAAAACCGAACGGGGTGCCCTGCACCACCGCGACCCCTTCGGTCTCCAGCAGTTCGGTGACGAAGTCCTCGTCGGTCGCAAGCTTCTTGCCGGACGGCGCGGTCTTGCCCATCGTCCCGGCACAGGACGGATAGACATAGAACGCCCCCTCGGGCTTCAGGCAAAACAGGCCGTTGGTCTGGTTAAGCATCGAGACGCAGAGGTCGCGGCGCTCCTTGAAGATCGCGTTGTGCTTGGCGATGAAGTCCTGCGGCCCGTTGAGCGCCTCGACCGACGCCCATTGCGAGACCGCGACCGAGTTCGAGGTCGACTGCGACTGCAGCATCGCCATCGCCTTGATCAGATCGGCGCGGCCTCCGGCATAGCCGATGCGCCAGCCGGTCATGCAATAGGCCTTCGACACGCCGTTCACGGTCAGCGTGCGGTCGTAGAGGTTCGGCTCGATCTCGGCCGGGGTCGCAAACTGGAAGTCGTCATAGACGAGATGCTCGTACATATCGTCGGTCATCACCCAGACCTGCGGGTGCCTGACCAGCACGTCGGTGATCGATTTTAGCTCGGCCTTGGTGTAGGCCGCTCCGGTCGGGTTCGACGGCGAGTTGAAGATGATCCACTTGGTCCGCGGCGTGATCGCCCGCTCCAGCGCCTCCGGCTTCATCTTGAAGCCGTCTTCCATATGGCTCGGCACGATCACCGGCTCGCCGCCGGCGAGCAGCACCATGTCGGGATAGCTGACCCAGTACGGCGCCGGGATGATGACCTCGTCGCCGGGGTTCAGCGTCACCATCAGCGCGTTGTAGAGCACCTGCTTGCCGCCGGTCGAAACGATGATCTGGTTCGGCTTGTAGTCGAGATGGTTCTCGCGCTTGAACTTGCCGATGACCGCGGCCTTGAGCTCCGCCAGCCCCTCGACCGCGGTGTACTTCGACGCCCTGCCGCTCTCGATCGCCTTGATCGCGGCCTGCTTGATGTTGTCGGGTGTGTCGAAATCGGGCTCGCCGGCGCCGAGCCCGATGACGTCGCGGCCTGCCGCTTTCAGCGCCCGCGCCTTGTCGGTCACCGCCATGGTGGCGGAGGGCTTGATGCGCGACAGCGAGTCCTTGAGCAGGGCCATTTCAGAATCTCCGAGCCCCGGGGGGGCTGAAGTTCCTAATGGGCCGGGGCGGTCGCGGCAAGACGCAATTCGGTGATCGCGCCATCAAAGCCGTTGATGACCGCTATTCGGCCGCGGCCGGGCTTGACCGGATGGGTCATTCGGCAATGATCCAGGGCGCAGCCGGGGCCGAAGGGCGGGATCATGGAACTGTCGTTGAGTGGGAAGGTGGCCTTCGTGACCGGGGCGAGCCGCGGCATCGGGCAGGGCATCGCCCTGTCGCTGGCCGAGGAGGGTTGCGACCTGCTGCTGACCGGCCGGGACGAGGCGGCGCTCAAGGCGGTGGCAGCTTCGATCAAGGCCAAGGGCCGCAAGGCCGTCATTTCGGTGCTCGACCTGCGCAAGGAAGGCGCCGAAAAGCCGCTGGTCGAGACGGTGCGCCGCGAATTTGGCGGGCTCGACATCCTAGTCAACAACGCCGGCGCCACCCAGCGCGGCGACTTTTTCAAGCTGACCGAGGCCGAGTGGCAGGACGGCTTTGCTCTCAAATTCTTCGCCCATGTCCGGCTGACGCGCGAGGCCTGGCCGCTCCTGAAGGCGAAGCGCGGCTCGCTCGTCACCATCGCCGGCATCGGCGGCAAGGAACCCGAGGCGCCGTTCACCATCGGCAGCTCGGTCAACGCGGCTTGTGTCGCCTTCACCAAGGCGATGGCCGACATCGGCAAGACCGACGGCGTGCAGGTCAATTCCATCAATCCTGGCCGGGTCGAGACCGAGCGGCTATGGCGGCGCTTCCGCGCGACCATGAAAGCCACCGGGCGCGACGAGGCGGCGGTGCGCGAGGAGTACCGCCAGGAGTTCGGCATCAGCCGCTTCGGCAAGGTGGAGGACCTGGGATCGTTCATCGCCTTCCTCGCCTCCCCGCACGGCCGCTGGCTGCACGGCGCGACCATCGACATCGACGGCGGCGAGGTTCGCTCGGTCTGAGCGTGTCATGAACATCCTGCTCACCCCCGCGCGCATCGGGCCGGCCGAGATCCCGAACCGGATCGTCATGCCGCCGATGACCACGCGGGGCTCCGACGAGGAAGGCAACGTCACCGACCAGACCGTCGCCTACTACATGGCGCGGGTGCGCGGCGGGGTGGGCCTTATCACCGTCGAGATGGCATCGCCGGAAAAGGGCGGACGCCATCGCCGCCGCGAGCTCGGCATCTATCACGACGGTTTCATTCCGGGCCTAACGCGCCTGGTCGGCGAAATCCATCGCGGCGGCTCGAAAGCCTCGATCCAGCTCGGCCACGGCGGCGGCCACACCCGCGTCGACATCTGCGGCGAGCAGCCGGTCGCGCCGTCGGCCATACCGCATCCGGTCTATGAGACGACCTTGGAGACCATCGTCCCGGAGGCGATGACCAGGGAGCGGATCGCGCTGACCACGGCGAACTACGCCGCGGCGGCAAGACGCGCGGCGCAGGCCGGCTTCGACTGCGTGGAGATTCACGCCGCGCACGGCTACCTGATCTCGCAGTTCCACGCGCCGTTCGAGAACCGCCGCACCGACGAATATGGCGGCTCGCTCGAAAACCGCGCCCGTTTCGGGCTCGACGTGCTGCGCGCGGTCA
The DNA here is from genome assembly GCA_009694215.1 of Xanthobacteraceae bacterium. Taxonomy (GTDB): domain Bacteria; phylum Pseudomonadota; class Alphaproteobacteria; order Rhizobiales; family Xanthobacteraceae; genus Z2-YC6860. Next base: position 17,159 of record SHVN01000038.1, on the reverse strand, counting down.
AGGCCGCGGTGCCGTCGCTCGGCGTGATCTACCGGCTCTCGGTCGACGATTTCTTCGACGGCGGACTCACCTATGGCGAAGGCCGCGTCATCGCCATCTGGGCGGCGGCGGCCGGCGCCGACGCGCTGCATGTCACCGCCGGACACTACCGCTCAAAGCCCACGGCGCATCGCATGATCCCGCCGATGACCGAGCCGGACGCGACCTTCCTCGACTTCGCCGCCGACGTGAAGAAGGCGGTCAAGGTGCCGGTGATCGCCGTCGGCCGGCTCGGCGATCCGGCCACCGCGACGGCCGCCGTGGCGAGCGGCAAGGCGGACTTCATCGCGCTCGGCCGCACGCTCGTTGCCGATCCGCAATGGGTCGAGAAGCTTCGGCGCGAGGAGCCGATTCGCCGGTGCCTCGCCTGCAACACCTGCGTCGACGGCATGCGAAGCGGCGCCGGCATCTCCTGCGTGGTCAACGGGGCGGCGGGCCGCGAGTCCATGTTCGCACACCCGTCCCCGCCGCTCGGCGAGCGCATCGCGGTGATCGGCGCGGGGCCGGCCGGGCTGACCTACGCCTCGCTCGTCGCCGACGACAATGCGGTCACGGTGTTCGACAAGGCGCCTCGCGCCGGCGGCGCGTTCCGCCATGCGGGGCTCGCGCCGATGTTCCAGGAGGTCGGCGCGAATCCTGCGAGTTTCGAGCGCTACGTCCGCGACATGGTCGCGGCCTGCGAGAAGAAGCGCGTCGCCTTCCGCTTCGGAATCGACATTGCGCATGATCGCGGCCTGCTGGCCCCGTTCCATCGCGTCGTGGTGGCGACCGGCGCGGATTATCCGCTGGGGCTCGGCCCGCTCGCGATGAGCCTGCTGGAAAGCGGCGCCGGACGCTGGCCGCTCGTATCGCGGCTGATGACGTCGCCCAAGGTGCGCGACTGGTTCTACTATCGTGCGCGCAAGGCGAGCGCCCCGAAATTCGCATGGCTCGCCAAACCGGGGCAGATCGTCACCGTCATCGGCGACGCCAAAAAACCGGGCAAGAGCAAAGAGGCGATCGCCAGCGCGTTTGAGGCTGCACTGCTGGGCAAGTAGGTTGCTCCGTCATTCGGAGAGACCGGTCGCCTTACTGAAATATCTCGTTGAACCGCGCCTTCAAATCTCTCGCGTTCTTCTCGATATGGTCGAGGTCGATCGGAAAGATCTTCACCTCCTTCAGCCCCGGCTGTCCCTGCGGCGCCTCGATGTCGATGCGCGAGGAATGGATCGCGTTGGCGGCGATCATCCTCTGCGCCACCGGCGTGAGCATGAATTCCGCGAACAGCTTGGCGGCGTTCGGGTTCTTCGCGTTCTTGACGATGGCGACCGGCGAGCAGATTTCGAACACGCCCTCGGTCGGATAGATCACCGTCTGGTTAGGCAGCTCTTTGCCGTCGTTGAAGCTGCGCGGGTCGGAGCCTTCGGCGCCGAGCACGCGCTCGCCCTGCTGCATGGTTTTGAACACCTGCTGGTGGCCCTGGACGATCATCGTGTCGTTCGCCCGCAACGCCTTGTAGAAATCCCAGCCGAGCTTCTGCGACAGCATGCCGACCACGGTGAGCTGGATCGCGGTGAACGACGGATCGGGCATCACCATCTTGCCCTTAAACTTGCCGTCCCTGAGATCGGACCAGGTCTTCGGCCGGTCCTTCTCGGCCATCAGATCGGTGCGGACCGGCATGCCGATCAGATGCACGCGCTGGGCGATCCAGTGACCGTCCTTGTCCTTGGCGCCCTCGACCACCTTGTCGAAGCCGTCCGGCTTGAACGGCACGAACATGCCCTTCCGGGTGAGCCCCAGGGCCGCGCCGGAATCCGACATGGTGATGACATCGGCGCCGGCCTGGCCCGCGCCGTATTCTTGCAGGAAGCGCCGCAACACCGCCTCGCCGCCCGAGCGCAGCAGCGTCACCTTGATGCCGGTGTCTTGGGTGAACTTGTCGGCAAGATTCTGCACCAGCGGGAACGGCGTCGAGGTGTACCAGCTGACGTTGCCCTCCTTGATCGCAGCCGCGCGGTCGGCCCGATCAGGCACGAACGCCTGCGCACTCGATGCCGGCATGGCGGCAAGCTGAAGGCCGAGCGCGGCCACGAATGTCGCGATGCAACGCATGAGCATCCTCCCGGATCAAAACGATCGCTGTTGCGATTTCTCTATTGGGCGCAAGCCTAGCATCGAATGCCGCGCTTTGGCATTCAGCGGTGCAGCCGATAGAGTGGCGGCATGCTGACGCGGCGGGCGGCATTGACTGCGCTGGCCGGGTTCGCCGCCACGCGTGGAGCCCGCGCGCAAATCCTTGGGGGCGGAGCGTTTCCGAGCCGGCCCATCACCATCGTCGTGCCCTACCCGGCCGGCGGGCCAGCCGATGTGACCGCGCGGCTGATCGCGCAATCGGTGGGGGCGGCGCTCGGCCAGCCGATCGCGGTGGACAATCGCAGCGGCGGCGCGGGCGTGATCGGCAGCGTCTCGGTGCAGAACGCCGAGCCCGACGGCCACACACTCATCCTCGGCACCAATCAGACCCACGCCACCAACCAGAGCCTGCTGAAGAACTGCCCCTACGACGCCGTGAGGGATTTCGCGGCCGTCGCCGGCATTGCCGACATTCCGCATGTTCTGGTGGTGCGGCATGGGCTTGAGGCCGACAATGTCGGCGCGCTGGTGGCGCTTGCGAGAAAGTCTCCCGGCGCATTGAACTATGCCTCGACCGGCATGGGCTCGGCCTCGCATCTTGCGGCGGAATTGTTCAAGGCAAGGGCCGGCGTGGACCTGCAGCACATTCCGTTTCGCGGCTCGGCGCCGATGACCACCGAACTGCTCGCCGGCCGCGTCGATCTCACGTTTGCGACGCTGCCAAGCATGATCTCTCACCTAGACACGGGCGCTGTCCGCGCGCTTGCACTCGCCAGCGGCAAGCGCGCCGCGCGCCTGCCGAACCTGCCGACGCTGGCGGAGACCGGCATCCCCGGTGTCGAGGCCGACGCATGGTTCGCGCTGTTTGCGCCGGCGAGGACGCCCGCCGCGACGATTGAAAAGCTCTACAGCGCAGTGTCCGCAGGACTGACGACGGAGGCCGCATCGAAAGCCTTTGCCGCGCAGGGCATGACCCTTTCGCTGCGAACGCCCGCGGAACTCTCGGCCTAGCTGCCCAGCGAAGTCGCCAAATGGGCGGTGGTGATCAAGGCGGCGGGCGTCGTCGCGGAATAAGAGTCCGGCGGTCGATTGAACCGGTGCGGCATCGGCCTATAATTCGGTCGTCCAGGGAGGAGGCAATGCTCAAAACAATTTCGACGATCGCATTTCTCATTCTGCTCGGCTCCGTCGGCGCAGTTCAGGCGCAGCAGCTTCCCCCCGCCGCCAGTCAGACGGCGAACATCAAGCGCACGCCGCTGCAGAAATTCGACGTGCCCGGCACCAACTACGAGACGGTGATCGGCATGGCCGAAATCGTGCCGAACGTGAACATCGGCAAGCACACCCATCCGTGCCCGGAATCCGGCTTCATGCTTGAAGGCGATATGACGCTGCTGGTCGACGGCCAGCCACCGCTCGAGGTCAAGACCGGCGAGTCCTACAAGGTGCCGCCCGGCGCGGCGCACGATGCAAAAACCGGGGCCAAGGGCGCCAAGGTGATCGCAACCTATGTGGTCGAGAAGGGCAAGCCGCTCGCCTCGCCCGCGCCGTAACGGATAGGGACACGCCGATGAAGCTCTCAGCCGACCAGCTCAAGGCCTTCGACGAGCAGGGCTACGTCTTCCTGCCGGACTGCTTTTCGGAGGAGGAGATCGCGCTCCTTCGCATCGAGGGCGAGCAAATCCTGAAAGCCGACCGCCAGGAGGTCTGGCGCGAGAAGACCGGCGCGCCGCGGACAGCGTTCGCGGCGCACACCTTCAGCGAGGTGTTCCTGCTTCTGGTGAGCCATCCGCGGCTCGTTGGCCCGCTCAAGCAATATTTCGGCGAGGACGTCTACGTCCACCAGTTCAAGCTCAACGCCAAGGCCGCCTTCGAGGGCGACGTCTGGCAGTGGCACCAGGACTACGGCACCTGGGCGCGCGACGACGGCATGCCGCAGGCGCGCGCGATGAATATCGCGGTGTTCCTCGACGAGGTGATGCCGATCAACGGCCCGCTGCTGCTCATTCCCGGCAGCCACAAGCAGGGCGTGTTCGAGGCCGGCCACGACAAGCTCACCACGTCCTATCCGCTCTGGACGCTCGACAAGGACACCGTGACGCGGCTCTGCAAGGACGCGGAAGCCGCGACCGGCGCTGGGATCGTCGCGCCGACGGGCAAGCCCGGCTCGGTGCTGATGTTCCACGGCAACCTCGTCCACGCCTCGCCGCCCAACATCACGCCCTATCCACGCAAGATCGTCTATGTGACGTTCTGCGCCTGCTCCAATCACATCACCAAATTCACCCGTGCGGAATGGATCGCGCACCGCGACTTCACACCGATTCGGCCGGTCGGAGACGACGCCTTGCGGGAATACGCCCGCGCCCACCGCGTCGCGGCGGAATGATTTTCTAGGTTTCGATTTGTTCGAAGCGTAACAATTCGCAACTGCGATATTGCAGCGTACTTTATTATCCTTTTCACGCGGCCGTCATGCCCGGGCCTTGCAATCGCCGCGCTTTGCCCTTTTATCGGCGATGTCGGCTGTCGCAAACTGGGGAGGTACGCATATACACGCTCTATTCCATGCGCCGCTCAGGTAACTGCTACAAGGTAGCGGCTTGCGCTTGCGCAGCTCGACATCCCACATGAGCTGATCGAGATCGACATCCTCAGGGACGTAACCCGCACGCCCGAATTCCTCGCCATGAATCCCAGCGGCCACGTTCCGCTGCTGGAGGTGGCCCCCGGCCGCCACGTCGAACGCGATCCTGTGGTACATCGCCGGCCACACGCCGCTGTTCCCCGACGACCGCGCCGACCGCGCCGAGATGCTGCAATGGATGTTCTTCGAGCAGCACAGCCTGGAGCCCAACCTCGGTGCCGCCTATTTCTGGCTGACGCTGGTCAAGGGTGAGCGCGAGCTGCAGAGCCACGCGCTGGAAGACTGGCTGCAGGAGGGCTATCGCGCGCTCGGCGTGATGGAGAAGCACCTCGCGACGGGGCGCTTCTTCGCCGCCGACCGCTATTCCATCGCCGACATCGCGCTCTACGCCTACACCCATCTGGCGCACCAGTGCGACTTCGACCTCGCCTCGTTCCCGGCGGTGCGCGGCTGGCTCAAGCGCGTCGAGGCGCAGCCGGGCCATGTGACGATGGACTGGCAGTCCTGAGGCCGTCGCCGCGCAATAGGCAAAGCCTAATCCCCCGCCTTGATGTTGGCGTCCTTGATCACCTTCGCCCATTTGGCGGTGTCGGCCTTGATGATTCCGGCGAGCGCGTCCGGCCCGTCGCTCGTGATATCGAGGCCGAGCTGGGCAAGCCTAGCTTTCATCTCCGGCTCCATCACGATCTTGACCGCCTGCTGATGGACCTTGGCGACGATCGGCGCGGGCGTCCCGGCCGGCGCCATCAGCCCGAACCAGGAAATCGCCTCGAAGCCCGGCAGGCCGGACTCTGCGACGGTCGGCAGATCCGGCATGACCGACGACCGCTTGAGCGAGGTCACGACGAGCCCGCGCAACTGGCCCTGCTTCACGACCGGCAGGATCGTGCCCATGTTCTGCATCGTCATCGTCACCCGCCCGCCAACCACGTCGGTGAACACCGCGCCGCGATAGGGAACGTGGACGACGTCGATGCCGGCCTGGGCCTTGATCATCTCGCCGGCGATGTGCTGCGGCGTGCCGACGCCGGGCGACGCATAGGACAGCTTGCCCGGCTGCGCCTTCGCCAGCGCGACAAGATCGGCAAAACTCTTGGCCGGCACGTCGTTGTTGACGGCGAGGATGCTCGGCATGATGAGCAGCCGCACGACCGGCGCAAGATCGCGCAACACGTCGTAGGTCTGGTTGATCAGCAGCGTCGGATTGATGGTCAGCGCGCCGTTGGCGCCCCAGTAGAAGGTGGTGCCGTCCGGCGCCGACTTCGCCACCCGGTCGCCGCCGACGCTGCCGCCCGCCCCCGGCACGTTCTCGACCGTCACCGGCACGTTCCAAGCCTCAGCTAATTTCTGGGCGAACAGCCGCGCCGTGATATCGGTCGCGCTGCCCGCGGTGAACCCGACGATGAGACGCACCGGCTTGTCGGGATAGTTGCCCTGCGCCTGCGCAGGCGCCGCGATCAGCAAGGCCGCGAGCGCGGCCATCCATGCACGCATCATGTCTGCCTCCCCCGTAACTCCAGTCCGTTCTAAGGCGCCGCCTTGATCCCGGCGTCCTTGATGACCTTGCCCCACGCCGGCATCTCGGTCTTGACCACCTCGGCGAACTCCGCGGGCGTGCCGCCGACAAGCTGAAGGCCAAGGCCTTCGAGCTTCGCCCGCACGTCGGGCTGCGCCATGACCTTCACGGTCTCGGCATGAATCTTGTCGACGATCGGCTTCGGCAGGCCGGCCGGCCCCATCAGCCCGAACCACGCGGTAGCGTCGAAGTTCTTGAAGCCCAGCTCCTCCATGGTCGGCAGTTCGGGGATCTGCGGCGAGCGCTTCTTCGAGGTGATGGCGAAGGCGCGGAGCTTGCCTTCGCGCACCAGCGGCAGCACGTTGGAAATGTTGCCGAAGAAGAGGTTAAGGCGGCCGCCCAGCAGGTCCGGCAGAATTTGCGTCGTGCCGCGGTACGGCACCTGCTGAAACTTCACGCCCGTCATCGCCATGAACAGCTCGCCGCCGAGGTGCTGCGAGGTGCCGATGCCGGCATGGCCGGCGACGAAATAGTCGGGCTTCGACTTGGCGAGCGCGATCAGCTCCTGGATATTCTTTGCGGGGACATCGGGCGGCACTACTACCAGGTTCGGCACGATGAACACCTGCGTGATGTAGGTGAAATCCTTGACCGGATCGAAGCCGAGCTTATCCATCAGGTTCGGGTTGATGACGAGGGCCGCGTTGCCGCCCATCGCCAGCGTGTAGCCGTCGGGCGCGGCCTTGGCGAGCTGCGCCACCGCGAGATTGCCGCCGGCGCCGGTGACGTTCTCGACCGCCACGCCCTTGGCCCAGGTCTCATTGAACTTGTCGCCGAACAGCCGCGACGTGATGTCGGGCGCAACACCCGCCGAGAAGCCAACCAGTATGCGAATCGGCTTGTCGGGATAGCCCGACTGCGCGACGGCGAAGCCGCCCGCCAGAGCAACCGACAGCGCGACCACGATGCTCGCAATTCGACCTGCGGTCCGTTTCATGGTTCCTCCTCTGGGGCGCCGCGTGTGTCATTCCCGCCACTGCCCGCGGCAAAGATAGCAAATTTAACCATTCATTAACCATACGCCACATATCCGCCGCGGTTCGCCAAAATCGCCGCCCAAATCCGGCCGGAACCGCGCCCGCTTCGCCCGCCATATTGGCGACCAAGCTGATTCGCACGCGGGTTTAGGACCATGACCAAGGAATTGATCGAACGTTCGCGTAAGCGTCATGCGTTTGCAGATGTGCCGTTGTTTGTGCTGGCTGCGACGCTCGTTGTGTCGCTGGCGATCGCGTTGACCGCCGTGTCCATCGGTATCGCGCGGGCGGACACGCTGGCGCCGTTCGGCGGAAGCGGCAGCCGCCGGTTCGCGCTGGCGATGCTTGTAGGGTTCGTCATCGCCGGCATGGGCGGCCTCACCGCCGCCCTCGTCTACAACGACAAGGTTCCGCCGCGGCGCGATTGAGTGCCGTCAACGCCCGCGCGGGAGTGTGAGGCGTAGTGCCGTTGCGTGTGGCTTCGCGTTCGGTTCGGATTATCCCTAGTAGCTGCTGGGCGCCGCACTTGTGCAATGTGGCGCCCAGCCGTTCTTTATTGAGGTTTGGCGTTCGCGGCAGCGTTTGCCGCCTTGATCATCGGCGCCCATTTCTCGATGTCCGCCTTGTGGAAGGCCCGCAATGCGGCCGGCGTCTGCTGCTCGCGCGATGCGACCTCGTGGCCGAGCTCGGCGAACTTCGCGCGCACCGCCGGATCGGCCAGCGCCTCGACCACCGCGGCGTTGATCTTATCGACAGCCTCCTTGGGCGTGCCCTTCGGCGCCCACATGCCGTGCCAGAACGGGAAGTGCAGACCCGGCACACCGGCCTCGTCGATGGTCGGCACGTCGGGCGCCGCGAACCAGCGCTTATTCTGCAGCACGGCGTAGGCCTTGATCGTGCCGGCGCGAAACTGCGGCAGGGTCTGGCCCGCTTCCGGGCACGACAGGTCGATCTGCCCGGCCAGCAGATCCGTCATGATCGGCGCCGCGCCCCGGTACGGCACCAGCGGAAATTTGGTGCCGGTGTTGTTCTGGAAATAGGCCAGGCACATGTGGATGCCGCCGCCGACCCCGGTCGTGCCGCTCGCGCCGCGGCTCGGATTGGCCTTGAGCCAGGAGATCAGCTCCTTCACGTCCTTCGGCGGCAGATCCTTGTTGCCGATGATCCAGAGCGGGCCGATCGAGAGCATCGAAATCGGCTGGAAGTCCTCCACGAAGTCGAACGGCAATGGATACATCACGCTGCCGCCAACATGCGACGTCCACTGACCGACCACGAGCGTGTAGCCGTCTGCCGGGGAGCGATGCAGGCGCGACACGGCGATGGTGCCGCCGGCGCCGCCGACGTTCTCGATCACCATCGCCTGACCGAGCGATGTCTTCATGCGCTCGCCGACCACGCGCGCCACGATGTCGGTGATGCCGCCGGCGGCAAACGGCACCAGGATGGTCACCGGATTCGAGGGAAAAGACTGCGCCTGGGCGCTCACCGCCCCGGCGAACGTGACAACAGATGCAACGAGCAACGACAGCAGTCTCATCGGCTTTCCCCCAATGACTCATGAAGCATGACACGAGGGGGTGCCGGCGCGAAAGGCCGCCAGCGCCGCTATTACCGCGAGTGAAGCCTGGACGGGGTCACTGCATCTTGATGTTCGCCGCCTTGATGATCGGCCACCACTTGTCGACCTCGACCTTGTGATAGGCGGCCAGCGCCTCTGGCGTCAGTTGATCGCTCGGCGGGATGGTCTGACCGAGATCGGCGATGCGCTTCTGCACCGCCGGATCGGCGAACGCAGCGACGGCGGCGGCGTTGACCTTGTCGATGACGGCCTTGGGCAGGCCCCTCGGACCCCACAGCCCGTGCCAGAACGGGATCTGCATGTCCAAGCCAATCTCAACCATCGTCGGCACGTCCGGCAGCGGCGCCCAACGGCCCGGCGACATCACCACGAAGGCCTTCATCTTGCCGCCGCGCACATGCTCCAGCGTCTGCGACGCCTCGGCGCACATCAGGTCGATCTGATTGCCGACGAGGTCTATCATGGCAGGCCCGCCGCCACGATATTGCGCGAACAGGAAGTTCGTGCCGGTCTTCTCCATGAAGTAGAGCCCGCAGATGTGCGCGCCGCTGCCGGCGCCGACGCTTACCGCCGTGGCCTTGCCGGGATTGGCCTTCAACCAGGCAATCAGTTCCTTAATGTTGTTGGGCTGCAGTCCGTTGCGGCCGACGATCATCAGCGCCGAGGTGCTGAGCTGCGCGATCGGCTCCATGTCCCGCACGATGTGCCAGTTCACCGGATAGAGCGCGCCGGCGCCGACGTGGCTCGACCAGTTGCCGACGATAAAGGTGTAGCCGTCAGGTGTAGCCGCGATGGCGCGGCCGGTGCCGAGGGTTGACCCCGCGCCGGCCACATTCTCGATGATGACCGTCTGGCCGAGCGTGTCCTTCATGCGGTCGGCCATGATCCGCGCCACCGTGTCAGTCGGCCCCCCGGGTGCAAACGGCACGATGAAGGTGATCGGACGCGACGGATAGGCCTGCGCCTGCGCGGCCACGGTGCCCATGAAAGCGATCGCGAGCGACGCCAGGACGGTCACAAATTTCATGGTTCCCCCCGGATTGCCATTGTTTTCGCTGCCCACAATGACCGCGAGGGCAAAACGCGAAAAGTCAGCATCACTGACCTGAATGGCTCAATCGGCAGGCAGGCTCATTGCACCTTGATGCCGGACTCGCGGATGACTGCTCCCCACTTGTCCATTTCCGATTTCAGATAAACGGCGAACGCCTCCGGCGTCTGCTGCTCGGGCGGCGGGATTTCCAGGCCCTGATCGGCGATCCGCTGGCGGACGCCAGGATCGGCCATCGCGTTGTTGAAAGCCGCATTGAGCTTGGCGACAATATCCTTCGGCGTGCCCTTGGGCGCGTAGGCCGCCAGCCAGTTGGTGACCTCGACGCCGGGCGCGCCGGCCTCGGCGACGGTCGGCACGTCGGGCATGGCGAACCAGCGCTTCTTCGACGCCACCGCATACGCCTTGATGTTGCCGGCCTTCACCTGACCGAGCGAATTGGCCGCGAGATCGCACATGGTGTCGACGTTGCCGGCGACGATGTCCTGCAGAGCCGGGGCGCCGCCGCGATAGGGCACCAGCGTCGTTGTCGTGCCGGTGACTTTGCCGAGATAGTAGCTGCAGACAGCGGAACTGCCGCCGGCCCCCACCGATGCCGCCGTGACCTTTCCGGCGTCGGCCTTCATGTAGGCGATCAGCTCCTTCATATCCGCCGGTGGCAGGTTCTTCCTGGCGATGAACCAATGCGGCACGCTTGGCAGCAGCGCCACGGGCTCCAGATCCGCCAGCAGATCGTAGGGCGTCGTATAGACGAAGGCGTTGACGACATGCGTGCCCCAGGTGCCGACGCTGATCGTGTAGCCGTCTGGCGCCGCGCGAACCACGCGGTTGACGCCGGTAGTGCCGCCCGCGCCGCCCAGGTTCTCGACCAAGATCGGCTGCCCAAGCGAGCCTCGCATCGACTCGATCATGGTGCGGACCATGGTGTCCACCGCGCCTCCCGCCGCGAGCGGGATGACGACGGTGACGGGCTTGGAAGGAAAGCCCTGCGCCTGCGCGCCCGCGAGACCCGCCATTACCGCCAGCGCGACGGCGCCGCTCAGCTTCCTCATGACTTCTCTCCCCGGTGATTATTTTCTGAAGCGACCGAAAGCCCTTGTCGGCAATTCACTGCGCCCTGATGCCCGCGCCCTTGATGATCGGCCACCATTTCTCGATTTCGGCCTTCTGGAACTTTCCAAGCGCCTCGGGCATCGACATGTCCGGCGTATAAAGATCCTGACCGATGTCGAGCAGGCGCTTGCGGGTCGCCGGATCGGCCAGCGCCTTCACCGTCGCTTCGTTGAGCTTGGCGATCACGTCCTTCGGCGTGCCCTTGGGCACCCAGAATGCATGCCAGAAGTAGAAGCGAAATCCCGGCAGGCCCGCCTCGTCGGTAGTCGGCACGTCCGGCACCACCGCGGAGCGCTTGTCCGCCGTCATGGCGAAGGCCTTGAGCAGCCCGCTGCGCACGTGCCCGCCGGAGGTCGCGGCGGTGTCCATCATCATGTCGATGTTGCCGGCCATCAGGTCCTGCGAGGCGGGACCCGCGCTGCGATACGGGATGAACTGCATCTGGGCGCCAATGGTGTTCTGGAAAAACACGCCGCCGACATGGCCCGGGCTGCCGATGCCGGCGTTGCCGACGGTGACCTTGCCGGGATTGGCCTTAATGTAGGCAATCAATTCCCTGAGATTGTCCGCCGGCAGGTTCTTCCGGCCGACGATCATCGATGGCTGGGTCGCGATCAGGCCGACCGGCTCAAGATCGGTCAGCAGATCGATCGGCAGGTCGTACACCGCGCCGCTGGCGACATTGGTGCCCCACTGCCCGATCTGCATGGTGTAGCCATCGGGCGTCGAGCGCGCCGCGCGGATCACGCCGGTCGAGCCGCCGGCGCCGGGCGAGTTTTCGACGATCACTGGCTGGCCGAGATGCGCCTTGATGCCTTCGGCCATGATGCGCCCGATCGTATCGGTCGACCCGCCGGGGGCGAGCGGAACCAGGATCGTGACGGGGCGCGACGGAAATCCTTGCGCATTCGCGCCACCGATCGCACAGGCCGCGGCCAATGCAATGGCGATCATCATCTTTATCATTTGTTTCCTCCCCGGCGTTGGGTACACAGTAGCACCTCGACTTCGCTCGGGCCTAGGCGGTCGGAACCCGTCCGGGCCCTTTGACTCAACGCCAATCCGCCGGGAACTGGCTTGACGACACACGACATCGAGCCGCGCTCGGACGAGCCGCGACCTCTCGAAAGCGCCGCCGCGCGCCCAGGCGAGCCTCGCTCGATCGAGTCCCGCGCCTCTTGGGTCGTCGCCAGCGTCTCGCTACTGCTGCTCGGCATGTCGTTCGGCGGCCCGTGGATCACCGCCGTCGGCTTGAAGGAGATCGCGGCGGACACCGGCGGCGCCCGTTCGGTGCCGTCGCTCGCGGTGTCGCTCGCGCTGTTCGGCGGTGCCGTCGGCGGCATGCTGATGGGCCGGATCGCCAACAGCTACGGCATCCGCTGGACCGTGATCTTCGGCGCGGTGATGATCGCCATCGGCCTTTTCATTTCGTCGCTCGGCGCGCCGTGGCAGCTCTATCTCGGCCACGGCCTGTTCATGGGCGCGCTCGGCAATGCCGGGCTGAACGCGCCGCTCTTCGTCTATGTGAGCCGATGGTTCGACCGGCGCCGCGGCTCGGCGCTCGCGCTCATTTCAAGCGGCGGCTATCTCGCCGGATTCGTATGGCCGACCATCTTCGAGCGATCCATCGCGTTCTTCGGCTGGCAATGGACCATGATCGGCTTTGGCGTCTTCCAACTCGTCCTGATCGTGCCGCTGGCCATCATCTTCCTCAAGCCGCCGCCGGATTTGCCGGCCGAGGCGGCCCCGCTCGGCGAGGGGGGCGGAAGGCCAAAGGTGTTCGGCTGGAACGGCAACCTCGTGTTCGCGATGCTCGCCTTCGCCGCGTTTCTTTGCTGCGTCACCATGTCGATGCCGCAGCAGCATCTGGTCGCGTTCTGCAGCGATCTCGGGATCTCGGCCACCATCGGCGCGACCATGCTGTCGGTGCTGCTCGGGATGGGCTTCTTCAGCCGCCAGGGATGGGGCTGGCTTTCGGACCGGCTGGGCGGACTGCTCACGGCGATCTTCAGCTCGATCCTGCAATGCCTGGCGATGAGCGGCTTCCTGTTCACGCAGGACATGACCGGCCTGTTCGCGGTGTCGATCGCCTTCGGCCTGGGCTTCAGCGCGCTTATTCCGGCCTATGTCCTGACCATCCGCGAACTCTATCCGCTCAGCGAGGCGCACTGGCGGGTGCCCGGGCTATTGCTGCTCAGCGGCAGCGGCATGGCGACCGGCGGCTGGCTCGCCGGCTACATGTACGACATCTACGGCCACTACGGCCCGGCCTTCATCACCGGCGTGGCATTCAACATCGCCAATATCGCGCTGCTTTCCATGCTGCTGGTGCGCCAGCGCTCCCATTCCTATATCCGCTGACGGCGGAACCGCCTCCGCCCGCTCGCCGCTGTCGTCCGCATCTGACGGAGATCATCATGCGTTTGCCGATCGCGCTGGCGGCCAGCCTCATTGCACTGCCGTCCGCGGCGGGCGCGCAGACCTTCAAATCCTCGGCCGGCGATCTCAAGGTCGAGACCGTGGTCGGCGGGCTTTCGCACCCCTGGGCGCTCGCATTCCTGCCGGACGGCCGCATGCTGGTCACCGAGCGGCCGGGACGCCTGCGCATTGCAACCGCGGACGGCAAGCTCTCGGCCCCGCTCGGCGGCATGCCGAATGTCGCGGCATCCGGACAAGGCGGGCTCCATGACGTGATACCCGACCGCAACTTCGCGCAGAACAGGACGATCTATTTCTGCTTTGCCGAGCCCGCGAGCGGCGGCGCGCGAACCGCGATGGCGCGCGCGACGCTCGGCGAAGGCAAGCTCGACGACGTGAAGGTAATCTTCCAGCAGGACGGCCCGCTTTCGAGCGGCCGTCATTTCGGCTGCCGCATCGTCCAAACGCCGGATGCCAACCTGTTCCTAACGATGGGCGACCACGGCTCCTATCCGAATGAGGCGCAGAACCTTGCAAACCATCTCGGCAAGATCGTTCGCATCGCGCCCGACGGTTCGGTGCCGAGAGACAACCCGTTCGTCGGACGTCCCGACGCAAAGCCTGAAATTTGGAGCTACGGTCACCGCAATTCGCAAGGCGCGGCGCTGCACCCCACCACTGGCAAGCTATGGGAGCACGAGCACGGCCCGCGCGGCGGCGACGAGGTGAATATTCCGGAGAAGGGCAAGAACTACGGCTGGCCGGTGATCGGCTTCGGCATCGATTACAGCGGCGCCAAGATCCACGAGAGCACATCGAAGCCCGGCATGGAGCGGCCGATCAAGCAATGGACTCCGATCATCGCGCCGTCCGGCATGGCGTTCTATGAAGGCGCGATGTTCCCGGCGTGGAAAGGCAACCTGTTCATCGGCGGCCTCGCAACGCAAATCCTGGTGCGGCTGAGCCTCGACGGCGAAAAGGTCACCGGCGAGGAGCGCCTGCTGCAAGGCCTGCGCGAGCGCATCCGCGACGTCCGCGTGGGTCCCGACGGCGCGATCTATCTCGTCACCGACAACAACGCCGGCCGCGTGCTCAAGGTCGTCCCTGCCCCGTAGGGCGGCGGGCTTGGCCCGGAATTGGCGCTGAATTTGCATCCCCAGTGGCACGATACCGCTGCTGGGGGCTTGCATGCTCGATCCCGACAGTCACGACGCCGACGGCGGCTCCTTTCCCGGGCTGAACTTCGCGTATCGCTTCCATGACGGCGTGGCCGAGCGGATCGCTCCGGCCGGCTTGCGTCGCGCCTTGAAGGAGCCCGGCGGCTGGACCTGGCTGCACTTCTCGCTCGACGACGACGGCGTCCGCAACTGGATCGCCCAAGAGGCCGCGATCCCGGATCGCGCCAAGGCGATCCTGCTCTCGGATGACGAGCATCTCGTGCTAGAGCCGATCGTCGGCGGGATCGCCGGGGTGTTCGCCGATCTGCTGCGCGACGACCAGGACAAGACCCGCCAGCTCGGCCGGCTGCGCTTCGCACTGACCAAGGACCTTGTTGTCAGCGGCCGGCGCAGCGCGCTCGGTGCGATCGCGCGCACGCTCGAGGCCATCGATGCCGGCAAGCGCTTTCCCGACGCGGTGGCGCTGCTCGAAACCATCGTCGGCCACTTCGCCGATTCCGTCGCCGTGGTCGCCGGCGAACTCGCCGACACCCTCGATCTGATCGAGGACCACGTCATCGACGATGACATTCCCGGCGACGAGCCCCGGCGGCTTGCGCCGGTGCTGCGGATCGTGGTGCGGCTGCACCGCCAGCTCGCGGCGCTGCGGCTGTTGTTTCGCCGCTGGTCGGTGCCCGAGGAAACCGAATTGCCGACGCACATCGGCCAAGCGGCAGGCCGGCTGGCGCAGCGGCTCAACGGCCTCGATCACGAGATCGCGGCGATCCAGGAACGCGCGCGGCTGCTGCAGGACGAGATCGGCGCCAAGCTTGCCGCCGCGACCAACCGCAACCTGTATGTGCTGACGATCGTCACCGCGCTCTTGCTGCCGCCGACGCTGATCGCCGGTCTGTTCGGGATGAACTTCGCGGACCTGCCCTTCACCAAAGGGACCGGCGGCTTCTTCTGGGCGTTGGCGCTGGCGGCCGGATCGGCGGCCACGGTCTACGCCTTCCTGCGCTGGATGCGCATCATGCGCTGAACGCGGTTCGCTCCGATCACCGGCCCTTCTGCAGCAGCTTCTTCTCCAGCATCACGTGGATACCCTTGGCGCCGTTGACCACCTGCGTCACGCGGAGATCGGCGGCGAGGCTGCACAGCGTGTAGGCGTCCTCGCGCGAGATGCCGGTGCGCGCGCAAATGAGCTTGATCATGTCGCGGAGCGCGATCACCACACAGTCGTCGAGGTCGGGATCGAACGCCATGGTCATCACATGCGTCGGCGTCTCCGCCATCGGCCATTCGAGCGTCATATCGGGCCGCGCGATCAGCTCGAAGGTGCCGACGAGCCCGGTCTCGATCGCGGTGATGCAGACCTCGCCGTCGCCCTGCGCGCCGTGGCCGTCGCCGCAGGAGAACAGCGCTCCGTCGGTGTGAATCGGCAGATAGAGCGTGGTGCCGGCAACCAGCTCCTTGTTGTCGAGGTTGCCGCCGTTTCTTCGCGGCGGCGGCGAATTGATCATGCCCCAGGCGGCGGGCGGCGCCACCGCCATGATGCCGAAGAACGGCTTCAGCTCCAGATCGAGGCCCCACGGCAGCTTGCCGATCATCCGCTTCTTGTCGAGCGGGATGTGGATCTGCCGCATGGTCTTGAAATCGTCCGGCAGCGCGCCCGCCAGCGGGCGGATGGTGTTGTAGCCCCAGTCCTGGAACAGCTCGACCGCCTTAATGCGGACCTCGAGCACCTGCCCGGCCTTGGCGCCGCGCACCGCCACCGGCCCGGTGAGAATGTGCGGGCCGCCGAGCTTGGCCTGCACCTTGTCGTGGATCGCCTGGAGTTCGGGCGGCACCGTCAGACCGGATTCCGGTTTGGGCAGATAGCCGGGCGTTCCCGACACCGTCGTGATGGTGACGGTATCGCCGGAGTCGACGGTGAGCAGCGGCGGGAGCTTCGCGTCGAAATAGCCCCAGTGAACGGTGTCCGGCGCGGCCTCCAGCCGATGCGCGGTCATATCGTCACTCACGCTTCATGATGACGTTGCCGGAGATCTCCTCGATCAGATCGAGAGCGATGATGACCGCCGTGCCCTTCTTGTCCGGGTCCTTCGACTGCTCCTCGTGATTGGTCAGGCCCCAGGCCTTATCGCGCTCGGGGCCGCTGGTGACGACGCGCGCCTTGCCATGAAAGCGAATGCAGCCGGCACGGTACGGATTCTCCTTCCGCGCCGGGTTGCGGTAATAGACCATGACGTTCGGATTCTCGCCGAGGCGCGCCTGCGACGAACGGTGGCTGCGCTCCCAGTAGCAGAGCGTGCCGTCGTCATAGACCGCGACGCTGCCCTTCGGGCTGATCTGCGGATGGCCATCCTTCGACGCGGTTCCGATCAGGCAGGGCGTGCCGTCGGCCAGCGCCTTGTCCAGCAGGTCCTTCATCACGGGCGTGATCTTGATCATGGTCTGGTCACCTTTGCGTTCCTGAAAGGC
>SHVN01000037.1 GCA_009694215.1 Xanthobacteraceae bacterium | reverse complement strand
GCGCCACATCGCGACCACTTCGTCGTAGGGCATGCGAAAGACTACATTCGATTCGAGATTTTTGTCGTCCTCGATCAGCCGGCCTTCGCGTTTGAGGCGGTCCCACAGCGGCGTGCGCGGCAGCGCCTGCAGCAGGTTCATGGTCAGCAATGGAATCTGCGACTGCTCGACAAACTTCTGCAGGAAGCGGCCGGTGTCGGGCGTGTCGGTGTCGAGACCGATGATCATGCCCGACACAACCTCCATGCCGAAGCCGTTCAGGGTCTCCATGGCACCGATGATCGGCACCATCATGTTGTGATCCTTCGAGATCGACTTCAGCGCCGCGGGATCGGGCGTCTCGATGCCGCAGAAGATGGTCGTGAACGCCGCCTCGCGCATCAGCTCGAGGATTTCCGGCCGCTTGGCGATGTTGAGCGTCGCCTCGCACGACAGCAGCAGCGGATGGCCGTTGCGCTTCTGTCACTCGATCAGGCGCGGCAGCATCTCGCGCACGGCACGCTTGTTGGGGATGAAATTGTTGTCGACGAAATAGACCGAGGCCGACAATCCGTAGGCCACGAGCTTGTCGAGTTCGGCGCACACCTGCTCGGGCGTCTTGTATCGCGCGACGCGGCCGTAGAGCGCGGGGATGTTGCAGAACTCGCACTGGCACGGGCAGCCGCTGGAGAACTGGATGCTGCCGAGGAGATAGCGGTCGATCTGCGCCATCTCATAGGCCGGAATCGGGAATTCGGACAGCTCGCGTCGGACATTCGTGGTGAGACGACCTGGCGCGGCGGGCGCGCGACGTCTTGCTCCAGCCAGGCGAACAATTCGTCGGTCGCGTCGCCCAGCTCGCCGACGTGCAGATAATCGAAGTTCGGGTACTTCTCCGGGAAGGCCGATACCGACGATCCGCCCAGTACGGTGACCCGGCCGTGGGTGTGGGCGCGGCGCCGGATGTCCTACATCTGCCGCCGCTGCACATGCATGCCGCTGACGAACACCACCTCCGCCCACTCGAAGTCCTCGCGCGTGGCCGGCGCCATGTTCTCATCGATGAAGCGGGCCTGCCACGAGGGCGGCACCGCGGCCGCGATGACCAGCAGGCCCTGCGGCGGCATGAAGGCGCGAACGCCGTCGGTGAGGGGATAGGAGAACTCGAACGTCCCGAACGAGGGCGTATAGCGGGGAAAAACGCACAACACGCACCTTCCGGTAGAATCCCTTGGTGCAAGCATCCGGACAGGGCCTCGCCTGGATCGATGGTCCAGACTTTCGAAATAATGTGACCATAACGAGGACGCTAGGTTGCAATTTGGCCAGGAGCCGCCCGGTTCCTAGGCCGCCAGGTCGGCCACCACCGCATCCAGAATGGGGAAGCCGGCCGCGGTGACGCGCAGGCAGCCGTCGCGGTCGCTTTCGACGAAGCCCTGGGCCGCCAGCGTGGCGATGCGGTTCGGATCGAGCGGCCGGCCGGACAACGCCAGGTAGCGCGCCGGATCGATGCCTTCGGCCAGCCGGAGCCCCATCAGCAGGAATTCGTCGGCGCGCTCCTCCGAGGTGAGCAGATCGTCGGTGATCTGGCCGTGGCCGAGCGATTCGACCCGTATCAGCCAGGCCTCGGGCCGCTTTTCGGTCGCAGTGGCGCGGCGGCGGCCGTCGATGTCGAGCCGGCCGTGCGCGCCGGGTCCGACGCCGGCGTATTCGTGCGCGCGCCAGTACACCAGATTGTGCCGGCACTCCGCGCCCGGCCGCGCGTGATTGGAGACCTCGTAAGCGGGCAGGCCCGCGTTGCCGCAGATCTCCTGCGTCAGGTCGTAGAGCGTGCGCGCGGTGTCGTCGTCCGGGGTGATGAGCTTGCCGGCCTTGTGCAGCGTGTGGAACGGCGTCTCCGGCTCGATGGTCAGTTGATAGAGCGACAGATGCTCGGCCGCTTCCGCGATGGCGCGCTTGAGCTCAGCCTCCCATTCCTTCGGCGTCTGCCGGGGGCGGGCGTAGATCAGATCGAACGAGGTGCGATCGAACGATTGCCGCGCGATGGCGACGGCGTCGAGCGCCTCCTGCGCGGTGTGCAGCCGGCCGAGCTCTTTCAGCGATGCGTCGTCGAGCGCCTGCACGCCGAGCGATACGCGGTTCACTCCGGCGGCGCGATAGCCGCGGAAGCGCGTGGCCTCGACGCTGGTCGGATTGGCTTCAAGCGTGACCTCGACGTTGGGCGGCACGGTCCAGTGCTTGGCGATGGTGTCCAGGATCGTGCCGACGGTCGTGGGCTGCATCAGCGACGGCGTGCCGCCGCCGAGGAAGATGCTCGACACGGTGCGGCCGGGGACGCGCGCCGCGGTCGAGGCGATCTCGGTCTCGAATGCGCGCAGGAAGCGCGGCTCGTCGATCGCCGCATGGCGGACGTGGCTGTTGAAGTCGCAGTACGGGCACTTCGACAGGCAGAACGGCCAGTGGACGTAAACACCGAAGTCCTGTGCGTCAGCGTTTTTCAAGACACGCCTCCGCCAGCTTTAGGAAGGCGCGGGCGCGGTGCGATAGGCCGCGGCCGTGCGGCGGCAGGCCGTGCTTCTCCTCGCTCGGCATCTCGCCGAAGGTCTGGGTCTGGCCGTCCGGCAGGAACAGCGGATCGTAGCCGAAGCCCTTGGTGCCGCGCGGCGGCCAGACCACGGTGCCGTCCACCGTCGCCTCGAACTCCTCGACATGGCCGTCGGGCCAGGCCACGCACAGTGCGGAAACGAAATGCCCGCGCCGGCGCTCGGCGCTCCTGGCGCCGCGTTCGATCAGCAGGCTTTGAATCTTGTTCATCGCGGAACGAAAGTCCTTGTCCGGCCCGGCCCATCGCGCCGAATGAATGCCGGGCTGGCCGTCGAGCGCATCGACCGCGAGCCCCGAGTCGTCGGCGAACGCCGGCATGTTCGACGCCTTCGCGGCGGCTTGTGCCTTGATCCGCGCATTGGCCCGGAAGGTCGTTCCGGTTTCCTCCGGCTCGGCCAGCTTGAGCTCTCCCGCTGATATGGCGTCGATGCCGTAAACCGCCAGCAGATCGCGCATCTCGGCGAGCTTACCCGGGTTATGGGTCGCTATCACGAGCCGGCCGGCGATCGGGCGATACGCCATGCTTCACATTACCGCTATCTTCTGCAGATCGATCAGCTTGCCGATGCCCTTGCGCGCGAGCGCCAGCAGCGCGAGCAGCTGTTCCTCGCTGAACGGCGTCTTTTCCGCGGTGGCCTGCACCTCGACGATTTTGCCGGCGCCGGTCATCACGAAGTTGGCGTCGGTCTCGGCTTCGGAATCCTCGGCGTAGTCAAGATCGAGCACCGCGACGTTATTGTACACGCCGCAGGAGATCGCCGCGATGTGGTCGCGCAGCGGATTGGTCTTGATCATCTCGCGCGTGCGCATCCAGGCGAAGCAATCGTGCAACGCGACCCAGGCGCCGGTAATGGAGGCGGTGCGGGTGCCGCCGTCGGCCTGGATCACGTCGCAGTCGATGCTGATCTGCCGTTCGCCCATGGCCGGAAGATCGACCACTGAGCGGAGGCTGCGCCCGATCAGGCGCTGGATCTCGACGGTGCGGCCGCCCTGCTTGCCGGCGGAGGCCTCGCGCCGCGTCCGCTCATGGGTCGCGCGCGGCAGCATGCCGTATTCGGCGGTGACCCAGCCGCGCGCCTGGCCCTTGAGCCAGGGCGGCAGCCGCTCTTCGAGCGAGGCGGTCACCAGCACGTGGGTGTCGCCGAATTTCACGAAGCACGAGCCCTCAGCGTATTTCACCACGCCGCGCTCGAGCGATACGGCGCGCAGCTCGTCGGGCTGTCGGCGGCTTGGCCGCATTTCATTCTCCTGCCCCGCGCGCGGAAGGCGCGCCGAGCACGCTTTTAGAGCATGATCCCGAAAAAGCCAGCCCGGACTTGCCCGGCTTGCCGGCCTACTCCGGCTGGATGCCAGCGTCCTTGACCATCTTCTCCCACTTGCCGAGCTGGACCTTGATGTGATCCTCAAGTTCCTGCGGCGAGCTCGAGAATCCCTCGAAGCCGGCCCGAGCGAGGATCGTCTTCGTTTCCGGATTGTCGATGATCGCGCGCATCTCCTTGTTCAGCAGCGCGATGACGTCGGGCGGCGTCTTGGCCGGTGCGACGAAACCCGCCCATGCGTCCAGGTCGAATCCGGTCACGCCGGCCTCGTCCATGGTCGGCAGCTCGGGGTACAGCGCGCTGCGCTTGATGCGCGTCATGGCAAGAGCCCGCAGCGCGCCGGACTGGACATGCGGCATCCCGGTGGTGAAGTCGGCGACCATCATCGACACCCGTCCGGCGATCACGTCGGTGAGCGCCTGCGGCGAGCTCTTGTAGGGCACGTGCAGCATGTCGAGCTTGGCAAAGTGCTTGAGCGTTTCGCCTCCGACAACGCCGGCGCTGTTGCCGCTGGCGAAGGTGAGCTTGCCTGGATTGGCCCGTGCGTAGTCGATCAGCTCCTTGACGGTCTTGGCCGGAATGCTGGGATGAACGACCAGCATGAGCGTGAAGCTGCCGAGCCGCGACACCGGGCTGAAATCCTTCACCGGGTCATAGGCGATGTTCTTCATCAGGAACGGCGCCGCGGAATGCGGCGAGTTGGTCGTCATCAGCAGCGTGTAGCCGTCGGGCTGCGCGCGGGCGATATACATCGCCGAGATCGCGCCGTTCGCACCGGGGCGCGCCTCGACGATCACGTTCTGCTTCAGCGCCACGCCGAGCGGCTGCGCGATCACGCGGGTGATGGTGTCGCTGGCGCTGCCGGGCCCGAAGGCGGTGACGATAGTGATCGGCTTGTTCGGATAGGCTTGCGCGTGGACGGCCGCGACGCCGAGCAGCGTGACGCCGCCGGCCACGAGTATGCGAAGCAATTGTTTCATGCTTGATCCCTCCCTGGCTGTCGCGAGTTATGATCGATGGCGCGTCGGTCTCGCGTGGGCGCGCGCCTTGACCTTTGGGGAGCAAGCCTAGCAGAGTTCCGCAACCTTGGCGTGCCGCCGAAACAAGGAAATTTCCGCAGCCATGATCCCCGCCTGTCCCGGCCCTCTCCCGCCCGTTCCCCCGAAAATCCTAACGCCGGCCAGGGCCTGCGACACCCACGCCCATGTGTTCGGTCCGGCCACGCGCTTTGCCTATGCCGAGACGCGCAGCTACACGCCGCCGGACGCGCCGCTGGAAAAATATCTGCACATGCTCGACACGCTGGGCTTTGCGCGCGGCGGGCTGGTGCAGGGCAGCGCGCACGGCCGCGACAATTCGGCGATGCTTGACGCGCTGGCGAGGCACCCCAAGCGTCTGCGCGGGGTCGCCGTCGCCGACGAGAGCGTGCCGGCCGCCGAACTTCGCCGCTGGAACGATCTCGGCATCCGCGCGCTGCGCTTCAATCATTTCTTCCGCGACGGCAAGCTGCACTACCAGGGCGGTGTGACGCTGGAGAACGCGAAGAAGCTCGCACCGGTGATGAAGGATCTCGGCTGGCACATGCAGTTGTGGATCGACGTGAAGGACCTGCCCGACACGATCCCGATCATTAAATCAATCGGCCTGCCGGTCGTGATCGATCACATGGGCCGCACCGACGCCCGCGCGGGGATCGGCACGCCGGGCTTCCAGAGTCTTGTCCAGCTCGTGGGCGAGGGCGGCTGCTGGGTGAAGATGTCAGGCGCGCACCGGCTCAGCACGCGCGCGCCGGACTATCCCGACGCCCGGCCGTTCCACGAGGCGCTCATTGCTGCCAACCCGGACCGGCTCGTCTGGGGCACCGATTGGCCGCATCCGCGCATCGAGGGCGAGATGCCGAACGCCGGCCACCTGCTCGACCTGTTCAACGAGTGGACCCAGGACGCAAGCGTGCAGCGAAAGATTCTCGCGGACAATCCGGCCAAGCTTTACGGATTTTCGGATTAGGGCACTAGAACCCAATCATTTCGAATTTCGTCAACGTGACGTTGCTGCTGATTCGCGCCGCGGTGGTAAGGTGCCACGCGGTGTAGAGCTCGGGGAACACCTCGTCGCCCGACATGCCGTCGACCGGCACGATCACTTTGTAACCCTTCAGAGCCGCCGTCGAGCCGGTGTGCAGCACCGAGGTCTGCGCCTGCGTGCCCATCGCCACCACGGTCTTGATGCCCTTGAACTTCAGCAGCCACTCGAGGTCGCTGTTGATGAACTTGTCGGGGCCGAGCGGCGGCAGCACGGTTTCGCCGGCGGCCGGCGTCAGCGCCGGGAGGATGTCGGCGGGCACCGAATTTGGCACCGCGACGCTGTAGATGATCACGGCGCCCTTCGCGCGCGCCTCGGCGACGAACTTCTGCACCCCCGCCACTTGGTCCGCGCAGCGCTTGCGGCGTTCCGGCGTGCAGGTCTGTTTGGTGAAATCCATCACCAGCAGCGCGGTTTCCTTGGCGTCGATCTTCGCCGGCTTCAGCGGCGGCGGCGCCGGGAATTTGGCTGTGGCCCATTCCTCGATCGCGTTTTGCGCCTGAACCGGCGTCGTTGCGACACCAAGAGCTACGCTTGCGCTCAGCAGAAGTGTGTAAAGTGGTTTCATTGTTGTCCTCCCCGGGCGGCGCCGCCGCCGATGTCAGGCTAGCAGCGGGCGAGGGGCATGCAAGGTTCGGCTTGAAGTCGTGCTTGAAGTCTTGCCGCGGAATGGACAATTCTGGGGCCGCAGGAGAGGGTTTCCGTGGCGCAGGACGTTCCTATCGGCAGCTCGCAGATCAGCCTGGCGCAGCTCAACGAGCGCTCGCGCGAGATCTTCCGGCAGATCGTCGAGAGCTATCTGACCACCGGCGAGCCGCTCGGCTCGCGCAACCTGTCGCGGCTGATCACCACCCCGCTGTCGCCCGCTTCGGTGCGCAATGTGATGGCCGACCTCGAGCAGCTCGGCCTCATCTATGCGCCGCACACCTCGGCCGGGCGGCTGCCGACGGAACTGGGCCTGCGCTTCTTCGTCGACGCGCTGATGCAGATCGGCGACCTCAACGAAAGCGATCGCCGCCAGATCGAGTCGCAGGTCGCTGGCGCAGGCAAGTCGGTCGAGAGCGTGCTGACCGAGGCGTCGGGCCTGCTGTCCGGCTTGACGCACGCCGCCGGCGTTGTGCTCACCGCGAAATCGAACGTGCGGCTGAAGAACATCGAGTTCGTGCGGCTCGAGCCGGAACGGGCGCTGGTCGTGCTGGTCGGCGAGGACGGCCAGGTCGAGAACCGCGTCGTCAACCTGCCGATCGGCCTGCCGACGTCCGCGCTGGTCGAGGCCGGTAACTTCCTCAACGCGCGCATCCGCGGCAAGACGCTGGCCGAGGTGCGAACCGAGCTGGAGCAGGCGCGGGCCGCGGCGCAGGCCGAGCTCGACCAGTTGACGCAGAAGGTGATCGACGACGGGCTCGCGAGCTGGTCGGGCGGCAACGATCGCCAGCTCATCGTGCGCGGCCAGGCGCATCTGCTCGAAGACCTCCGGGTGATCGAGGACCTGGAGCGGGTGCGGCATCTGTTCGACGATCTCGAATCGCGGCGCGACGTGATCGATCTGCTGGGCCGCGCCGAGCGCGCCGAGGGCGTCCGCATCTTCATCGGCTCGGAGAACAAGCTGTTCTCGATGTCGGGGTCCTCGACCATCATCGCGCCGTACCATGACCGCGCCGGCCGCATCATCGGCGTGATCGGCGTGATCGGCCCGACGCGGCTGAACTATGCGCGCGTCATCCCGATGGTCGATTACACCGCGAAGGTCGTGAGCAAGCTGCTTGGCGGCTGATACAGCCACGGGAAGGGGGAGCGATGATTTGTACCGAAGCGATCAACTCGGGCCGCGTGAACGGGCATATCGCCCATGCCGAGCGCCCGCGCGGCGGAGTGCTGGTGCTGCCGACGATCACGGCGGTCGACGCTCCGATGCGCGAGCGCGCGCAATTGCTGGCCGAGGCGGGATTCACCGCGCTGGTCTGGGATCCCTATCCGGGCGAGACGCCGCCTTCGGATCTGGCCGGCGCACAGGCGCGCGCCACGAAGCTCGACGACGGCGCGGTCGACGCGATGTCCGACTGCGTCAGCCACCTGTTGGACAAGCTGAAGCTGCCCGCCGTGGCGGTGCTGGGCTTCTGTCTGGGCGGGCGCTATGCCGTCCTGCTCGCGGCGCGCGACCGGCGGCTGTTCGCCTGCGTGCCGTTTTACCCGTCGATCCGCATTCCCAAGGGCCCGAACCAGACGCTCGATGCGGTGGCTCTGGCGGCCGATATCGCGTGCCCGGTGCATATTGTCCATGCCGGCGACGACAAGGTGTTCGTGCAGGCGGCTTTCGTCCAGGTGCGCGAGGCGCTGGAGCGGCGGTCCGCGGCGACCGTCGTGCAGGTCCATCCGGGGGCAGCCCACAGCTTCATGCGGCCCGATCTGCAGGCCGTCCCGGCCAACGCCTCGGCCTCCCGGCTGTCATGGCCTTCGGCGATGGCCTTCCTGGAGGCCTGCCTGGCGCACCGCGAAATCGCCCCAGCCAAAGTCCCTGCTTGATTTTTAGCGTGTCTGCCCTGATATCCGGGGCATGAACGACAGCGACATGAATCCATCGGCCGACAGCGGCGCGCCGGCCACCGAGCCGACCACGCAGCCCGACGCTACGGCGGCGCCGAAACCGTCCACTTCGCTCGACCGGGAGCTGGCCGACACCAAGGACCGGCTGCTGCGCACGCTCGCCGACATGGACAATATGCGCAAGCGCACCGAGCGCGAGGTCGCCGATGCGCGCGTCTATGGCATCTCGAACTTCGCCCGCGACATCATCGGCGTCGCCGACAACATGCACCGGGCGATGCAGGCGCTCGACGACGAATTGCGCACCAAGGCCGATGAAGCGACCAAGACGCTCCTTGAAGGCGTCGAACTGACCGAGCGTGAGCTCACGAATACGCTGGAAAAGCATGGCGTGAAGCGGATCGAGCCGCTGGGCCAGAAATTCGACCCCAACCGCCACCAGGCGATGTACGAGGTTGAGGACGCCAGCGTGCCGTCCGGCAGTGTCGTCCAGGTGATGCAGGCTGGCTATATGATCGGCGACCGGGTGCTGCGGCCGGCGCTGGTCGCGGTGGCCAAAGGCGGCGCCAAGGCCACTCCGGCCCCTGCGTCGTCGGCCAACGACAACCCGGGCGATCCATAAAGCAAAGATCTATCGGGGTTCGAGGCCGTCGCGCACGGCGCGGAAGCGCGTGAACGATGCGTTCCATTTGTCCGCGGGCGCGAAACCCAGGATGCGGAGATAGGCCCCGGTCCCGAAGCGCAGCCACTGCACGATCTCGATGTCTTCGCCGGTCTGGGGGTCCTTGCCTCGCGCCCGAACCTCATGACCGGCCTGGCCGCCGATGCGCATCGGCTCCGAGTTGATAATCCGGACATCCTTGAACGGCGGCAACCTGCTGAGCGCGTTGCGCGCGAAGTTGTCGCGGTCGCCGGGCTGTTGCGGGCCGCCGGGCGTGGCCGCGATCACGAGATGCGGCTGCTCGGTTGCCTCCAGTGAGTCCTTGGGGCCGTCGGTGAACTGCGCCGCCACGCCCGGCACCACCCGGACCAGCCGCATGCCGCCCATCTCGCCCAGCTTGAACGGCACCATTGCGAGCTGCTCGCCGTCCGGAGCCTCAGGTCGCGTGGCGAGGCTTGTCAGCGCCGTGCGGATGACCGCGTCGGTATAGGGCGCCGGGGGCTTGGCAGCCGTCTCCAGCGAGACCAGCGCGGTCAGGTTGTCGATCGGAGCGATCAGCAGCCATTTGCGGATGCGCCCTCCCGCCGTCTCCTGGCGCACGATCGCCAGGATGGCGTTGCCGCTGCCGAGCGGCAGCGACTCGCGCCTCTCGACCGTCATGCCCTGCTTCTTGAGGGCCTCGTTGGTCATGGTCTTTTCGATCTCGGGGAAGGCGTTTCCCGGCAATGCGACCAACCGGATGAAGACGCCCCGCTGCTGATCCTCAAAACCGGGGAAGGCCGTGGCGGGCTTCAGCCCGGGCGGCGGGACCAACCCCAGCCGCGAGCCGATCGGGAAGACGGCGTCGGCGGCCGTGGCAGGCGCCGGCATCGCCGCCAAGACTGCGCAGGCCAAGATCGCGCGGGCCAAGACCACGCAGGCCGCGGGCAGTCTCGGAAATGAAGCGCATTGCATGGGGTCCGGTATGCGGCTCCGTTAAACGAAACTCAACCCTGTTGCGCCATCTGTGGCGCCGGAAACTCCCCCCGCGACGGCGGCATCCATGCCCAATAACTTGCGGAGCCAGCCGAATTCCGCAGCGCTCACCGCGCTGGTGTGGCTCCTCGTCGCGCTTGCGCCGCGGCGGCCCGTCTGACCATGCAGCCGACATGCGGGAATGGAAGTGCCGGCGCCGGGATCGCGCCGGGCAGCAGAGCCGGGGGAGGGCGGCGCGTTCGGGGCAGGCCAACCGGCCGGGTCCCGATCGACCGGGCCGGGGATGCACCGGAGGGCCATCAAGTCCTTGCGGCGCAAGGGGTCCCTCCTATATGAGCCAAGACGCCGCAGAGGGCGGCAAAACGTTAATTTGGGGGCCGGGCAAGGGCGCCTTTCAGGGCTCAACCGGTCTGCTGTGAAAGAGAGGATAATCATGGGCAAGGTCATCGGCATCGACCTCGGCACCACCAATTCCTGCGTCGCGATCATGGAAGGCAAGTCTCCCCGCGTCATCGAGAACGCTGAGGGCATGCGCACCACTCCTTCGATCGTCGCCTTCACCGATGATGGTGAGCGGCTGGTCGGGCAGCCCGCCAAGCGGCAGGCGGTCACCAATCCGGAGAAGACCATCTTCGCGGTCAAGCGCCTCGTCGGCCGGCGCTACGACGACCCGATGGTCGAGAAGGACAAGAAGCTCGTCCCCTACAAGATCAGCAAGGCATCGAACGGCGACGCCTGGGTCGAGGCGGACGGCAAGACCTATTCGCCTTCGCAGATCTCCGCGTTCATCCTTCAGAAGATGAAAGAGACGGCGGAAGCCAATCTCGGGCAGAAGATCGAGCAGGCGGTCATCACCGTCCCGGCCTACTTCAACGACGCGCAACGCCAGGCGACCAAGGACGCCGGCAAGATCGCCGGCCTCGAAGTGCTGCGCATCATCAATGAGCCGACCGCGGCGGCGCTGGCCTACGGCCTCGACAAGGCCAAGACCGGCATGATCGCGGTCTATGACCTCGGCGGCGGCACCTTCGACGTCTCCATTCTCGAAATCGGCGACGGCGTGTTTGAGGTGAAGTCCACCAATGGCGACACGTTCCTGGGCGGCGAAGACTTCGACATGCGGCTCGTCAGCTATCTCGCCGACGAATTCCAGAAGACGCAGGGTATCGACCTGCGCCGCGACAAGCTCGCGCTGCAGCGGCTGAAGGAAGCCGCCGAGAAGGCGAAGATCGAGCTCAGCTCCACCACGCAGACCGAGATCAACCTGCCGTTCATCACGGCGGACGCGTCCGGCCCGAAGCATCTGACCATGAAGCTCACCCGCGCCAAGTTCGAGGCACTGGTCGATGACCTCGTGCAGAAGACGGTCGAGCCGTGCCGCCAGGCGTTGAAGGACGCCGGCCTCAGCGCCGCCGAGATCAACGAGGTGGTCCTGGTCGGCGGCATGTCGCGCATGCCGAAGGTCCAGGAGGTCGTGAAGCAGTTGTTCGGCAAGGAGCCGCACAAGGGCGTCAATCCGGACGAGGTCGTGGCCATCGGCGCGGCGATCCAGGCCGGCGTGCTGGCGGGCGACGTCAAGGACGTGCTCCTGCTCGACGTGACGCCGCTGTCGCTCGGTATCGAGACGCTGGGCGGCGTGTTCACCCGGCTGATCGATCGCAACACCACGATCCCGACCAAGAAGAGCCAGGTGTTCTCCACCGCGGAGGACGGCCAGCAGGCCGTGACTATCCGCGTGTTCCAGGGCGAGCGCGAGATGGCGGCCGACAACAAGGTGCTCGGGCAGTTCGATCTGCTCGGGTTGCCGCCGGCGCCGCGCGGCGTGCCGCAGATCGAGGTCACGTTCGACATCGACGCCAACGGCATCGTCAACGTATCGGCCAAGGACAAGGGCACCGGCAAGGAGCAGCAGATCCGCATCCAGGCCTCGGGCGGTTTGTCCGAAGCCGACATCGAGAAGATGGTGAAGGACGCGGAAGCGCACGCCGAGGACGACAAGAAGCGGAAAGCGCAGGTCGAGGCGAAGAACCACGCCGAGGCGTTGCTGCACTCCACGGAAAAGGCCTTGGCCGAACACGGCGCCAAGGTCGGCGAGCCCGAGCGCAACGCGATCGAGAACGGCATGGCCGACTTGAAGGAAGCGCTGAAGGGCGACGACGCGACGGTCATCCAGGCCAAGACCCAGGCGCTGGCGCAGGCTTCGATGAAGCTCGGCGAGGCGATGTACAAGTCGCAGCAGGAAGGCCAGCCGGGCGATGGGCCGGGTGCCGGTTCGGCGCCGGGCGGCGAGCCGGGCAAGAAGGAGGACGTGGTCGACGCGGAGTTCACCGAAGTCGACGACGACAAGAAGAAATCCGCTTAAATTTTCGCGGACCCGGAATCATGATTGATCAACAGTAAGCAACAATGGCCCGGTGCAGTAGCGCCGGGCCATTTGTTTGCATGGTTGAGTTCAAGACAACGCAAGCTGCGCCGCGATCGGGGGAAACGGTTTTGCGGCGAGGCATGAGGGCGAGGCATGCCGGTGATGGCAAAGCGCGACTATTACGAAGTCTTGGGTGTTGTGCGAGGCGCGAGCGAGGCCGACATGAAGGCCGCGTACCGCAAGCTCGCCATGCAGCACCATCCGGACCGCAATCCCGGCGACAAGGATTGCGAGCATCGCTTCAAGGAATTGAACGAGGCCTACGACATCCTCAAGGACGGCGACAAGCGGGCGGCCTATGACCGCTTCGGCCACGCCGCCTTCGAGCAGGGCGCGGGCGGCGGCGCGCACGGCTTCGGCGCCGACTTCGGCTCAGCCTTCTCCGACATCTTCGAGGGCATCTTCGGGATGGGCGGCGCGCGCCAGCGCACCTCGGGCCGCGAGCGCGGCGCCGACCTGCGCTTCAACATGGAGATCACGCTGGAGGAGGCCTATGCCGGCAAGACCGCGCAGTTGCGGCTGCCGACCTCGGTGACCTGCGAGACCTGTTCTGGCAGCGGCGCCAAGGCCGGCACCAAGCCGAAGACCTGCCAGCACTGCAACGGCCACGGCCGCATCCGCCACACCCAGGGCGGCTTCTTCACGCTCGAGCGCACCTGCCCCATTTGCCAAGGCCGCGGCCAGGTGATCGAGGATCCGTGCCCGTCCTGCTCCGGCTCCGGCCGGGTAACGCGCGAGCGCACGCTCTCGGTCAACGTCCCGCCGGGCGTCGAGGATGGTACCCGCATCCGCCTTGCCGGCGAAGGCGAGGCCGGCGTGCGCGGCGGGCCGGCGGGCGACCTTTATATTTTTCTTTCGCTCGCCGCCCATGCGTTCTTTCAGCGCGACGGCGCCGACCTGCACTGCCGGGTTCCGATCTCGATGGTGACGGCGGCGGTGGGAGGCGAGTTCGAGGTTCCCTCGATCGACGTCAGCAAATCGCGGGTCAAGGTTCCTGGCGGCACCCAGTCCGGACGGCGATTCCGCCTCTCGGGCAAGGGTATGCCGGTGCTTCGCTCGAAACAGACCGGCGATATGTACGTCCAGGTGGTGGTCGAGACGCCTCAGAATCTGACCAAGCGCCAGTGCGAGCTTCTGGCCGAGTTCGAGAAGCTGTCTTCTCAGGAGACCCAGCCGGAGGCGTCCGGCTTCTTCGCTAAGGTCAAGGACTTCTTCGGCAACAGCGCCAAATCGGGATGACACCGGGCCGATGCCGACCTCATCTCGCCTTGACCCCCGGCCCGCGGGCCTTTACCGATTACAGGCTCGGCGTAGCGCTGTGAGTAAAGTCGAAATCCCCTATGCCATTGCTCGCCTTACAGATGCTTGAAAAAAAGATCGAAAGGCGCATCCGTCTTTTGGAGCGGAAGAGCGGTCTCCGCTTCCTGGACGAAGTGGCGTTCATCCGGTCCTGGCTCGACAAGCCGCTTTCGATGGGGGCGGTCACCCCGTCGGGCAAGATGCTGGCGCGGGCGATGGCGCGCTGTGTCGATCCCGATATTACTGGCCCCGTCATCGAACTCGGCTCCGGCACCGGCGCGGTGACCAAGGCGCTGGTGGCGCGAGGCATCGATCCCGCCCGGCTGGTCCTGGTCGAATTCAATCCATCGTTCTGCCGCCTGCTGCGCACCCGCTATCCGGAAGCGACTGTGATCCAGGGCGACGCCTACCGCATCCAGCACCTGCTCGGCGGGCTGCTGAAAGAGCCGGCGTCGGCGGTGGTGTCGGGCCTGCCGCTGCAGACCAAGCCGTTCAAGCAGCGGATCAGGCTGATCGACGAGGCCTTCGAGCTGATGGCGCCCGACGCGCCGTTCGTGCAGTTCACCTACGCGATGGTGACGCCGATCCCGAAGCGCCCCGAGGTCGCGGCCCACGCCTCCGAGCTGATCTGGCAGAATCTGCCGCCGGCCCGCGTGTGGGTCTATCGGAAGAATTGATCGCTGCTTGTCGCTGCGAATGGCGTCGTGGCCGGGCCAAAAGCCCGGCCATCATCGGTTTTGGCGCGCCGCGCGACGGTGTATGATGGGCTTCTGTCGTTGCATCGGGTTCCGAGCGCCTCATGCCTGTTCCAAAAATCCTCGTTTTCGCCGGCTCGATCCGCACCGGCTCGCACAATGCGCGGCTCGCGGCGCTGGCGGTCAAGGAGCTGGCGCTCACCGGCGCCGAAGTCACCCGCATCTCGCTCGAAGACTATCCGCTGCCGATCTATGACGGCGATCTTGAGGCGGAGTCGGGCGCGCCGTCCAACGCGCGCAGGCTCAAGCAGATGATGGCGGAGCATCGCGGCGTGTTCATCGCCAGCCCCGAATACAACGCCTCGGTGACGCCGCTCCTGAAGAACGCCATCGACTGGATCTCGCGGGTGCGCGAGCGCGGCGAGACGCCGCTCGCGGTGTTCAAGGATCGCGCCTTCGCGATCGGCGGCGCCTCCGACTCGCCCTACGGCGCGCTGCGCTCGCTGATGGCGCTGCGCCAGGTGCTGGAGCTTGGCTGCGGCGCGCTGGTGCTGCCGGAGCAAATCACGGTGTCCCGCGCGAGCGAAGCGTTCGACGAGATGGACAATCTGAAGGAGGAGCGCGCTGCTGCCTCCCTCAGGCGCGTGGCGGCGCGGCTCGCCGATGCGGCCCGGGAGATGGCGTGATGGATGTTCGCAACCGCTTGATCGTTGCGCTCGACCTGCCGTCGGTCGCCAGTGCCGAGGCGATGGTCGAAACACTGGGCGACGCGGTGTCGTTCTACAAGATCGGCTATCAGCTGGCCTTCGCGGGGGGCCTGAGCTTTGCCGAGACGCTCATTCGCGCCGACAAGCGCGTGTTCCTCGATCTCAAGCTGCACGACATCGGCAACACGGTCGCCAAGGGCGTCGAGAGCGTGGCCAAGCTCGGCGCCACCTTCCTCACCGTGCACTCCTATCCGCAGACCATGCATGCGGCGGTCGATGCCCGCAAAGGATCTGGCTTGCGCATCCTCGCGGTCACCGTGCTGACGTCCTATGACGACGCCGACCTCGCCGCCGCGGGCTACGACTTCACCGTGCCGGAGCTGGTTGCCGAGCGCGCCGCGCAGGCGCGCGACATCGGCGTCGACGGGCTCGTGTGCTCGGCGGAGGAGGCGGGCAAGCTCCGGACCATTGCCAGCGCCGGCATGGTGCTGGTGACGCCGGGCATCCGCCCGGCCGGCGCCGAGAAGGGCGACCAGAAGCGCATCATGACGCCCGCGGCCGCGATCTCGGCCGGCACCGATCATCTGGTGGTCGGCCGGCCGATCCTGGAGGCGCCCGATCCCAAAGCCGCGGCCGTGGCGATTGTCGCCGAGATCGCCGGCGCTACCCGATAACAGGAGCAGATAATGCCAAAGGGCTATTGGATTCCGCATCTCGACGTCAGCAACATGGGCGGCTTCCAAGCCTACCGCACCATGGCGGACGAAGGCCACAAGCGCTTCGGCTCCAGGCTGCTGGCGCGCGGGGGCCGCCGGGAGGTGATGGAAGGCAAGATGCGGGCGCGCAACGTGCTGCGCGAGTTTAATTCCTACGACGAGGCGATTGCCTACTATCACGGGCCGGATTATTCGCGCGCCCATCCGCTGCGCGAGCCGCACTCGGTCTGCGATTTCCTGATCGTCGAGGGCCACGACGGCCCGCAACCGCCGCCGGTCGGCACGCCGCCGGCGACTGCCGCACTCAAGGGCTATTGGATCGTTCATCTCGATGTGAACGACCCGGAAGGATACAAGCCCTATCAGGACTACGTCGCGATGCCGTTCGGTAAGTTCCGCGGCCGGTACCTGGTCCGCGGCGGGCGCTGCGAGGTGAAGGAGGGCCGCCAGCGCCCCCGCACCGTGGTGCTCGAATTTCCAAGCTACGATGCGGCGCTGGCCTGCTACCGTTCGCCCGAGTACCAGAAGGCGCTGGCGTTGCGCAAAGGCAAGGCTGAGACCGATCTGCTCGTCATCGAGGCGTATGACGGCAAATAACGACTGGGGAGGAAACGATGGCAAAAGCCTATTGGGTCGGACGCGTCGAAGTAAACAACGAGGAGGGCTATAAGCCCTACGCGGCGGCGAACCCGGCAATCTTCAAGAAGTTCGGCGCGAAGTTCGTCGTTCGCGGCGGCAAGCATGAGGGCCTGGAAGGGCAGAGCCGTTCGCGCAACATCGTCATCGAGTTTCCCGACTATGCGACCGCGATGGCCTGCTACAACTCGCCGGAGTACCAAGCCAACCTTAAAATCCGCCAGGCCAACGCAATCACCGATCTGATTGTTGTCGAAGGCTACGACGGGCCGCAGCCGTAAGGAGCAGAGCAATGTCCGACATGCGGCTGATCGTGGCTGGCGCCAGCGGGCGCATGGGGCGCACGCTGATCAAGGCCATCGCCGAGACCAGGGGCCTCGCGCTCGCGGGCGCGGTCGAGGATGCGGGCTCGCCGCTGCTGGGCCATGATGCGGGCGTGCTGGCGGGGCTTCCCGCCAGCGGCATCAAGCTCAGCGCGGATGTGAAGGCTGTGCTCGCCCAAGCCGACGGCATCATCGACTTCACGATTCCCAAGGCCAGCACCGCCATTGCCGCGCTGACCGCCGGCAAGGTGCATATCGTCGGCACCACCGGGCACTCGGCCGATGAGGAGGCGAAGATCCGGGAATCCGCGAAGCACGCAGTGATCGTGAAGTCCGGCAACATGAGCCTCGGCGTCAATCTGCTCGCGGCGCTGACCAAGCGGGTGGCGAAGACGCTCGACGAGAGCTTCGACATCGAGATCTTCGAGATGCACCACAAGAAGAAGATCGACGCACCGTCGGGCACCGCGCTGATGTTCGGCCGCGCGGCGGCGGAGGGCCGCGGCATCGATCTCGCGACGCATTCGGCGCGCGGCCGCGACGGCGAGACCGGCGCGCGCAAGCCCGGCGACATCGGCTTTGCCTCGCTGCGCGGCGGCACTGTGGTCGGCGAGCACAGCGTGATCTTCGCAGGTTCCGCCGAGCGCATCGAGCTGATCCATCGCGCCGAGGACCGCATGATCTTCGCCCGCGGCGCGCTGCACGCGGCGCTCTGGGCGCGCGGGAAGGCGCCGGGGCTTTACTCGATGGCGGATGTGCTGGGGCTTAAGGACTTCTAGCTCTTCCGCAGCAGCGATGTGCCAGTCATTTCCTTCGGCTGCGGCAATTCCATCAGCGCGAGCATCGTCGGCGCGAGGTCGGCGAGCCGTCCGTCCGCGAGCCTCGCGTTGCCGCTGCCGGCAAGCAGCAATGGCACCGGATTGGTGGTGTGCGAGGTGTGCGGGCCGCCGGTGACCGGATCGCGCATCAATTCGCAGTTGCCGTGGTCGGCGGTGGCGAGCAGCGCGCCGCCGGCTTTCGCAATTGCATCGGCGATCTTACCGAGGCCTGTGTCGGCGGCTTCCACCGCCTTGATCGCGGCGGGCAGGCTGCCGGTGTGGCCGACCATGTCGGGGTTGGCAAAATTGAGCACGATCATGTCGTACTTTCCGGAGCCGATCGCCTCCACCGCCTTGGCGGTCAATTCGGGCGCCGACATCTCCGGTTGCAGGTCGTAGGTCGCGACCTTGGGCGATGGCACCATGATGCGGTCCTCGCCGCGATAGGGTTCCTCGCGGCCGCCGTTCAGAAAATAAGTGACGTGCGGATATTTCTCGGTCTCGGCCATGCGGAGCTGGGTGCGGCCGGCGTTGGCGACGGCCTCGCCGAGAATGTTCGGGAAGCTCTGTGGCGCGAAGATCGTCTGCATCAGCGTGTCGAGGTGTTCGCTATACTGCGCCAGGCCGACGGTTGCTGCGAACTTGATCTTGCGCTTGCGCGGGAAGCCGGAAAAACCCGGATCGAGCATGGCGCCGAGGATTTCGCGCACCCGGTCGGCGCGGAAGTTGAAGCACAGCACGCCGTCGCCATCCTTGATGCCGCGATAATCGCCGACCGCGGCGGGCAGGATGAACTCGTCGAATTGCTTCTTGGCGTAGGCGTCGGCGATTGCCGCCTGCGCGTCGGGGAAGCGCGGGCCCTCGCCTTCGACGATAGCGTTATAGGCCAGACCCACCCGCTCCCAGCGCTTGTCCCGATCCATCGCGTAGTAGCGGCCGATCACGGTTGCGACCGCGACCTGCGGGGGCAGCGCGGCGGTGAATCGCTTCAGGTCCTTGCCGGACGATTGCGGCGGCGTGTCGCGTCCGTCGGTGATGGCGTGCGCTACCGTGGGCACGCCGGCATCGGTGAGGATTTTCGCCAGCGCCGCGCCGTGATCCTGGTGCGAATGAACGCCGCCGGGCGACACGAGTCCGATCAGGTGGCAGTTGCCGCCGCTCTTCTTGAGCGCCGCGATCAGGCCGGTCAGGGCCGGCGCCTGTTTGATCTCGCCGCTCGCGATGGCGTCGGCGATGCGCGGCAGATCCTGCATCACCACGCGGCCGGCGCCGATGTTGAGATGGCCCACTTCCGAGTTGCCCATCTGTCCCGGCGGCAGTCCGACCTCGCGGCCGTCGGTCCGCAGGAACGCGTGCGGGCCGTTGGCCCATAGCCGGTCGAATGCCGGCGTTTTAGCCTGCCGAACGGCGTTGTCGGCTGTTTCCACGCGCCAGCCCCAGCCGTCGAGGACGACCAGCATCACCGGGCGGTATTTCTGTTTCGATGTATCGTTCATCGCCGGTTAGATAGCGATGAAATTGGTTAGGGGCAATCGCACGAAGCATGTGTCCCGGATGCGGTGCAGCGCGAAGCGATGCACCGCAGATCCGGGACCGTCACGGACTCGGAGCCTGGAACGGTCCTGGGTCTGCAGTGCATCACTGCGCTTTGCTTGTGCTGCGCTGCGTCCGGGACACGAGGCCCGCTATGCCGCCACCGTCCCCGCCTCCCAGCCCAGCATGGCGCGCTTGCGGGTCAGGCCCCAGTGGTAGCCGGTGAGCTCGCCGGATTTGCCGATGACGCGGTGGCAGGGCACGACGAAGCTGATCGGGTTCTTTCCGACCGCGGCGCCGACCGCGCGAGAGGCTTTCGGCCTGCCGATGTTGCCGGCGATGTCGGAGTAGGTGGTGGCGCGGCCCATCGGGATGCGTAAGAGCGTCTCCCATACCTGCACCTCGAAGTCGGTGCCGATCAGCACCACGCGAAGCGGCCGGTCCTCGCGCCACAGCTTCTTGTCGAAAATTCGCGCACAGAGCGGCGCGGTGCGGGCGGAATCCTCGACGGGACTCGCCCGGGGCCAGCGGCGGCGCATGTCGGCGATCGCCGCCTTTTCCTCGCCGGGATCGGCAAATGCGAGCCCGCAGAGGCCGCGATCCGTCGCCATCACCAATGCGGTGCCAAACACCGCGGGATGGAAGCCATAGTAGACCGTCAGCCCCTCGCCGCCGGTCTTCCATTCGCCGGGCGACATCGCCTCGTGAGTGACGAACAGGTCGTGCAGGCGGCCGGGGCCGGACAGTCCGACCTCGTAAGAGGCGTCGAGCACGCTCGCGGAATCGCGAAGGAGCTGTCGCGCGCTGTCGAGTGTCAGCGCCTGCAGGAACGCCTTGGGCGTGAGGCCGGCCCAGCGGCGGAACAGGTGGTGCAGCTCGGTCGGCGTGACGCCGGCGGCCTCGGCGATCTGTTCGATCTCCGGCTGGGTGCGCCAGTTGCCGCGGATGTGGGCGATGGCGCGGCGCACGATATCGTAGTCGGCGGCGGCGCTGGACAGCGGCGCAAGGTCGGACAGGCGGTCGGGCGAGAGCATGGCGTTCTCCATCATGTTGCTCCCCATCTAGGCCTGTCGCTGTGGCCTCTCCACCCGATTTCTGACCTCTCTCTGCCTCATCCTGAGGAGGGCGCACTTGCGCCCGTCTCGAAGGATGGGGCCGCCCTCGATCCTTCGAGACGCGGTCCTTCGGACCGCTCCTCAGGATGAGGGCGGGGAGAGGCTATACAGCCGTTCGCGTCGGCCCCCGCCGGGCCTCGCCGAGCGCCGCGGACAGCGCAGCGGCAAAACTTTCCCGCTCCTGCGGCGACAGGAAGCCCGCGACCGCAAGCCTGCGCCCGCGCGACACCAGGAACAGCTTCAACAGCCCGAACTCCTCGTTGGTCTCGCGGTCGAGCTTGGTCCAGACCGGGTTCAGCGTCCACTCGGCAACCTCGCCGCGGTGGCGGACCTGGCGGAGTTGAAGCTTCGACGGCGTCACCGTGACCTCCTCGAAGGCCGCTGCCGCGCGGTAGTTGGCGCGGAACGCCCAATAGACCAGAACCACGTCGAGCCCGAGGAAGCCGATCACCGGCCAGGCGCCGAGCCAGAAGAAGAACATGCCGCCGATGAAGCTGAAGCCCCCAACCAGCGCCATCACCAGCAGGAAGCCCTGGCTCGACAGCGAGCGGTGCGGCGTGATGATCGCCGAAAAAAGCGTGGGCTCGGAACCGGGGTCGTTGTCGGCGTGGTTCTGTGCGGTCATGCTGACCTCAATATAGGGCAGAGATGGCCAAAATATCGACCAAAGCCGCCAAGGCGCTGAAGAAGGCCAAAAAGGGCAAGGCCGTCAGGGTGAAGCCTGCGAAGGCGCGCGCCAAGGTCCAACCGTGGAGCAAAGCCGAAATCGAGGAGGCGTTCCGAAGGTTTCAGGAGGCGATGCCGGAGCCCAAGGGCGAGTTGCATCACGTCAATCCGTTCACGCTTCTGGTCGCCGTGGTGCTGTCGGCGCAGGCCACCGACGCCGGTGTGAACAAAGCGACGCCGGCGCTGTTCGATCTCGCCGACACGCCGGAGAAGATGGCGGCGCTGGGCGAGGATCGTGTCCGCGATCTGATCAAGACCATCGGGCTGTTCCGCACCAAGGCGAAGAACGTGATCGGCCTGTCGCACAAGCTCTTGGCCGAGCACGGCGGCCGGGTGCCCAACACGCGCGAGGCGCTCCAGGAACTGCCCGGCGTCGGCCGCAAGACCGCCAACGTCGTGCTCAACATCGCCTTCGGCCATCCGACCATGGCGGTGGACACGCATATCTTCCGCATCGGTAACCGCACCGGATTGGCGCCCGGCAAGGACCCGCTGGCGGTGGAACTGGCGCTGCTCGAAGCGATCCCCGAGAAATACATGATGCACGCGCATCACTGGCTGATCCTGCACGGGCGCTACACCTGCTTGGCGCGGCGGCCGCTGTGCGAGAAGTGCGTGATCGCGGATTTGTGCAAATGGCCGGGGAAGACGGTGCTGATGGCGCCTGGTTGAGGGTGCTGCGAACTCTCTTCCCCTCTCCCATAAGCGGAAAGGGGAATAGAGCATGCCTTGCGTTCGGAAAGAAAATCTAAGCCCGCTTCGGCGCGATGACCTCGATGCGGCGCGAGGACAGCCGCTTGTGCAGATGCACCATCATTGCCATCGCGAACAGCGGCGTGGCGAGATTGACGATCGGGATCGAGACGAACATCGCGATCACAAGCCCGCTGAGGAAAATCTGCGTGCGGTGGGCGCGCCGCATCGCCCGCGCCTCGTCGGGCGTGCGAAAGCGCATGGCGGCGAGCAGGAAATACTCCCGGCTGAGCAGGTAGCCGTTGGCCAGGAACATGATGACGAGGCCAAGCCCCGCGACGAACAGGAACGGCACGGCGACGAGATAGACCACGACTGCGAGCAGCGCGGTCTTGACGCCCTCGATCAGCGCGCGGAACAGCGGCAGCGCCGTGCCCGGCGGTTCCATCGGGTAGTGGGTGCGCTCGACCTCGTCGGCTATCTCGTCGACGAAGAAGCTGCCGACGAAGGCCGACACTGCCGGCATCAGGAACAGGGCGCCGGGGATGATGCCGAGTGTGGCGGCGATCGACAGCACCCAGGCGAGGATCTGCCAGGCGGTGTGCCCGCCGGCGGTCGCCTCGGCCCAGGTCGCGCCGGTGGTGGCCATCCAGGAGAACAATCGCTGGAGGCCGATGCCCATGAGCACGATCAGGACGAGGCCGAGCCCGATCGACTTGAGCAGCACCCGCCGGAACGGCGGCGACAGTATCTGGGTCAGCGCCTTGATGGCGGCTTCGAACATTGGCTCCTCCGCGCGATCGGGCAGAGGTATGTCCGGCTTATCGATTGGGCAAGAGCGTGTGGTGCTGCGTCAGTGCGCCGGCGCGACCGAGGGCGCTTCGTCCTCGGCATAGGCCGCGTCCGGCAGGGCGGGCGCCGGCTCAT
The DNA here is from genome assembly GCA_009694215.1 of Xanthobacteraceae bacterium. Taxonomy (GTDB): domain Bacteria; phylum Pseudomonadota; class Alphaproteobacteria; order Rhizobiales; family Xanthobacteraceae; genus Z2-YC6860. The sequence goes on along the minus strand of SHVN01000037.1, from coordinate 1,255 downwards.
GCGTGTGCGGCAGATGCGCCCAGGCCATGCTGCGGAAGTCGAGCCCTTCTCGACGGTCGGCTTGACCAGCGCGAAGTAGGGCGAGATGTCGAAATCGCGCGGCGCGTAGAGCGAGGAATGACGGATTTCGAGAATGTCGCGGCGCGCGGTCTCGCTTTTCAGCCGGGCGATTCTCGGCAGGATCGGATAGCGCACATGCTCGAAGGCCTGCGCGATCAGCGCCGAGCAGATGATGCGGGTCGGGTGGCCGGAGCCGAGCGCCATCATGCGCCGCCGCCAGCGCTGCGGCACCGGTAGTGGGAACAGGTAGCGCATCAGGTCGAAGATGTTTTTCACGTCGTAGTCGAAGTCGATCCGCTCGGCGACGTAGGTGCAAACCCGCGCGCAATCGTCGTCGGTCAGTCCGATCGGGCTGCAGATGCGGGTGTGATAGCGCTGGTATTTCGATAGCGGCGCGCCGACCACGCCCCCGGCCGAGCACGGCCTCGACCAGCACCAGCGGCTCGCCGTCCGGGGTCGTGCGCTCGCCGATCGGGCCGACGTAGAGAGCGGCGTGCGACCAGGTCGACTGGGTGTGGTATTTGATGACGCCGGAGATGTGATTGTCGCCTTCGATCAGCAGCACGTCGCCGGGCTTCAGCATGGCCCGCAACGTCTCCGGGTCGCTCGGCGTGAAGGGCTCGTAGTCTTCCTCCGGGCGCTCCAGATACCGGGCCAGCGTCTGCCCGACCCCGCTGAGCATCCAATGCATGACTGCCGAGTCCGATTTGGCGCGTGTTTTTTGAACCGCACGTCGCCCGATTGCGCCGTAATTTGACGAGACTTGTTGCGATCCGGTTCATCGCCCCGCTCCGGCGACAATGAATCGTTAGCTATGGCTTTGCGCTCCACCGCGTGTTCTGGCAAGAATTACGTTCGTGGCGGTGCAGCGTGGACCAATTGCAAACCAAGAATTGCGAACCATGAGTCCGGTGTCCCGCCGAAGCTTTCTCGCAGGCTCCGCCTCTTTCTTTGCGACAGGCCCGGCATTCGGCCAGCGTGCCCGCACCCCGGCGCCGATCGAGGTCGATGCCATCATCGTCGGCGCGGGGGCTGCCGGAATCGCCGCGGCGCGGCGGTTGTCCGCCGCCGGGCGGAGCTTCACCCTGGTCGAAGCGTCGAACCGGATCGGTGGCCGCTGCGTCGCCGAGACGACGAGCTTCGGCGTGCCGTTCGATCGCGGCGCGCATGTCATCTATACCCCGGACAGCAATCC
>SHVN01000036.1 GCA_009694215.1 Xanthobacteraceae bacterium | reverse complement strand
CCAGTAGAACCGGCCGCTGTTGTCGATCGTCAGGCGGTCGAGCTCCGCTGCCGTGAGCGTGCGAAGCTTCTTCGGCCATTCGGACGTGCGCGCGTTTTGTGGCGGCACGATTCCCGACTCGTCGCTGCTAACTTCGGGATATGGATCCGTGCTCATTGCATCACTCCCCACGCTGTCCCACCGAACCCCACTCGATCGGCAAACCAAGGGACGTAGGTCCGTCAGTTCACCTTGATGTTCGCGGCCTTGATGACCGGCGCCCAGCGGGCGATCTCGCTATCGATGCGGGCCCGGAACTCGGCCGGACTATTGCCGACCGGCTCCATCAATTGCGTGGCAAGCTTCTCGCGAACCGCAGCCGTACCGATTGCTTCTACCACCTCGCGCTGAATCTTCGCAACGATGCCCTCCGGCGTATGGGCCGGCGCGATCATGCCCATCCAGGCGTCGGCTTCGACGTCGATTCCGGCCTCTTTCAGCGTCGGAACGTCCGGCAGATAGGGCGAGCGTTTTGCGGTCGAGACGGCGAGGATTTTGATCGCGCCGGAGGCCGCATGCGGCGTCACCGCGATCGCAGGCAGGCAGCCCATTTGCACGTCGCCGCGGATGATCGCGGTCACCGCCGCGGGCGAGGCCGGGTAGGGGATGTGCACCATCTGCGTCCCGCTCGCCAGCGCCAGCGCCTCCATGGCGAGGTGCGACAGCGACCCGTTGCCGATTGATCCGAAATTGTATTTGCCCGGCTCGCGCTTCAAAACGACGAGAAGATCCTTAACGCTGTTAACCATAATGCCGGAATTGATCGCCAGCGCGCTCGGTTGCGTCACCAGTTGGGTGATCGGGGCGATGTCGGTCTTGGGGTCGTAGGGCAGCTTGGAGAACAGGAGCGTGTTGATGGCGAGCGGCCCGCCGATGCTGACGCCGATGGTGGCGCCGTCGGGCGCGGCCTTGGCCACCGCGTCGGTGCCGATGTTGCCGCTGGCGCCGGGCTTGTTGTCGATGACGAACGGCTGGCCGAATTTCCTCTGCAGATGGTCGGCGATCAGGCGGGCCACCACGTCGGGCGTGGAGCCCGGCCCGAACGGCACCACGATTTTCACCGGCTTGGTCGGCCAGTCCTGCGCCGCCGCGGGCGAAATTGCGAGCGCGAGCCCCAGGAAACCAGCCAGCGCTAGGCCGAGGCGGTGCTTCATGTCATTTCTCTCCGATTTCAAACCGCGTCCAGCATAGTCGCGCGGCGGATACAGCGCACCCGGCGTGCTTGCGCAATGTGCTATCATGCCCTACTGCCGATCTGCGTTCAGCGTTCACGAGTTCATTCATGTCGGTTCAAGACCAGATCAAGCGGTTCACCGCCCCGGACATCCGCGCCCGCAAGGGGGGCGAGCCGATCGTGTCGCTCACCTCGTATCACGCGCACACCGCGCGCCTGGTCGACCGATATTGCGACGTCATCCTGGTCGGCGACTCGCTCGGCATGGTCATGCACGGGCTCGAGACCACGGTGCCGGTGACGCTCGAAATGATGATCCTGCAGGGCCACGCGGTGATGCGCGGATCGAGCCGCGCGCTGGTCGTGGTCGACATGCCGTTCGGCTCCTACGAAGCATCGAAGGAACAGGCCTTCATGAACGCCGCGCGGGTGATGAAGGAAACCGGTTGCGGCGCCATCAAGGTCGAGGGCGGCCGGCGCCTCGCTGAGACCATTGCCTTCCTCACCGAGCGCGGCGTGCCGGTGATGGGCCACGTCGGCCTGACTCCGCAGGCGATTAACACCATCGGCTCGTTCCGTGCCCAGGGCCGGGAGGAGAAGGACTGGGGTCCGATCGAGGACGACGCCAAGGCGGTCGCGGAGGCCGGTGCGTTTTCGCTGGTGATCGAGGCGGTGGCCGAGCCGCTCGCCCGCCGCATCACCGGGCAGGTGGCGATCCCGACCATCGGCATCGGCGCGAGCCCCGCCTGCGACGGCCAGATTCTGGTGCTCGAGGACATGCTGGGCCTGTCGCCGCGGGTGCCCAAGTTCGTGCGGCGCTATGGCGATATCGGCCCCGGAATCGAGGCCGCGGTCGCGGGCTATGCCAAGGACGTGCGCTCCCGCGCGTTCCCCGGCCCCGATCAGGTCTACGGCATGAAAAAGAAGTAGTTGGCGCGACCGGGGACCGGCTGTTAACGGTCGTCCCGCTATGAAGCGGCCCTGGCCTTTGCCTTGCCGCCGCCACATCATTATTTTACGCGCCTGCCAAGGGTTTAGCTGGAGACGGCAGCCCAGAGGACGATCAAGGGGAACGGTTTCGTGTCCGATATCTTCCGGGAAGTCGATGAGGAAGTCCGCCGCGAACAGCTCAAGAAGCTGTGGGACCGCTACGGCATATTGATCATCGCCGCCTGCGTTCTGCTGGTTGTCGGCGTCGGCGGCTGGCGAACCTACGAATGGTGGGAGGGCAAGAAGGCCGCCGAAGCGGGTACGGCCTTTCAGGCTGCGATCGCCCTTGCCAACGAGGGCAAGAACAAGGAGGCCGAGGAGGCCTTCGGCAAGCTGGCGGCCGGTGGGCCGGCCGTCTACCGCACGCTCGCCCGGTTCCGCGAGGCTGCGGAAGTGGCGCGGCGCGAACCAAAGGCCGCCGTCGCGATCTACGACAAGCTTGCCGCCGACAGCAGCGCCGGGCGGGTGCTGCAGGATCTTGCGGCGCTGCGTGCCGGAATGATTTTGGTCGACACCGCCCCCTACAGCGAAATCGTGCAGCGGCTCGAGCCGCTGACCGCGCCGGACCGGACCTTCCGCCACAGCGCCCGCAACATGCTCGCGCTGGCGGCCTGGCGCGCCCAGGACATGACTGCAATGCGCCGGTGGGCCGATATGATCTTCGCCGACGCCGAGACGCCGTCCGGCACCCGCGGCCAGATCCAGATGCTGCTGGCTCTCTCGGATTTCGAAAAGAAGAGCTGAGGGTCCGATGCGACATCGCCGGATTGTCCTGATTGCCTGCCTGCTGGCGTCTGGCCTGACGCTCGGCGGCTGCGAAACTTTCGATGCGACCGAATGGTTCAATTCGAAGAAGCCATTGCCCGGTGACCGCAAGGCGGTGTTCCCCGAAGGCGTTCCGGGCGTGCCGCAGGGAGTGCCGCCCGAGCTTGTGCAGGGCTACCAGCCGCCGCCCGATCAGCCTCCGCCGCAGACGGCCGAGGAAAAGCCGAAACCAAAGCCAAAGCCGCAGCCCAGGCCCCGGCAGGCCGCGGCCCCGGCGGCGCCGCGCGCTTCGGCGACCGCGCCCCCGCAGCAGGGCAGCCAGGCGCCGTGGCCCAGCGCGCCGGCTCAACCCGCGCCCGCGCAGTCTCAGTCGCCGTTCCCCGATCCGCCGCGGCGCTGAGCGCCCTGTGGGTTTAGCTTGTCATGTCCGGCGAAAGCTGGGCATCCAATGCGCATGACCTTCACCATTGCTATTGTCGGGCGGCCGAACGTCGGCAAGTCCACCCTGTTCAACCGCCTGGTCGGCCGCCGGGTGGCGCTGGTCGACGACCGGCCGGGGGTCACCCGCGACCGCCGCGAGGGCCAGGCCCGCCTCGGCGATCTGGACTTCACCATCGTCGATACCGCGGGCCTGGAGGAGGCGGGCTCAGAGAGTCTCGCCGGGCGGATGCTGGCGCAGACCAAGATGGCGATCGAGCAGGCCGACGCGGTGTTCTTCCTGGTCGACGCCAAGACCGGGCCGGTGCCCGACGACCGCGCCTTCGCCGACCTGGTGCGGCGCTCCGGCAAGCCCGTGATCGTGGTGGCCAACAAGGCCGAGGGCAAAGGCAACACCGCCGGCGTCAACGAGGTCTATGCGCTCGGTCTCGGCCATCCGGTCGGCATCTCGGCCGAGCACGGCGAGGGGCTGGTCGATTTGTTCGAAGCGCTGCGCGAAGCCCTGCCGGCCGTGACCGGCAAGCCGGTGGACGTCGAGCCGCCGGACGATGCGGACACGGTGCGCCCGATCCGCGTCGCCGTGGTCGGGCGGCCGAACTCCGGCAAATCCACGCTGGTGAACAGGCTGCTCGGCGAGGACCGCATGCTCACCGGGCCGGAGGCCGGCATCACCCGCGACACCATCGAGGTCGATCTCAACTGGAAGGGCCGTGAATTCCACCTGCACGACACCGCCGGGCTGCGGCGGCCGCCGCGCATCCAGGAGAAGCTGGAAAAGCTTTCGGTCGCCGACACCATCAACGCCATCCGTTTCGCCGAGGTCGTGGTGCTGCTCATGGATGCCGAGCATCTGTTCGAGGAGCAGGATCTGCGCATCGCCGGCCTCGTCGAGCGCGAGGGGCGGGCTCTCGTGATCGGCATCTCCAAGTGGGATCTGCACGAGCGCCGCGCCGGCGGAATCACCAAGCTGCACGAGCAGGCCGACGAGCGGGTGCCGCAGGTCAAGGGCTTGCCGGTGGTCGGCGTCTCCGGCCTCACCGGCGACGGGCTCGACCGGCTGATGCAGGCGGTGGTCGACATCCACGAGGTCTGGAACAAGCGCGTGTCGACCAGGCAGCTCAACAAGTGGCTCGAAGAGGTGACCGCGGCGCATCCGCCGCCGGCGGTGTCGGGACGGCGCATCAAGCTCAACTACATCACGCAGGCGAAGGCGCGGCCGCCGACCTTCGCGCTGTTCTGCTCCCGCTCCGAAGCGGTGCCACCCGCTTACCAGCGCTATCTCGTCAACACCCTGCGGGAGAAGTTCGACATGCCCGGCACGCCGATCCGTCTGCAGCTGCGCGAGAAGGACAATCCGTTCGCGGAGGGCAAGGGCAAGACCGAACGCAAGCACAAGCGCAAACGGTAATGACCGGCGCTCCGGATTAACCAGTTAACCCGCAAATCCGCACATCGCGCCGCGCAGCGATTAATCTCAGCCAAAGTTTCGCTCCCCATTTCACCGGGACCGTCATGCTGATCCTCGCCGCGACGGCCAACCCCGTTGCCGCCGCGCCGCGCAACACCGATTGCATGGACTGCCCGGTGTCGACGAAGTACGACAGCCCCGATGTCGTCAAGCGGATCCGCAACAACCGGCCGCTCGCCAACGAAGCTCCGATCGACGTGCAAGCGGGCGCGCGCGGCCACGAACTCCGGCGCACCGCTCCACGCAATTATGACTGCGCCGATTGCCCGCCGCCGCGGAAATACGACAGCCAGGAGGTTGTCAGGAAATCCCAGACCATCGACCGCTCGCAGGTGATCAACACCCGGACCGTCGTGCCGGTCGGCCGGCGCGTCAGGGAAACCAACCATCTGGTGATTCACAAGAACGAAATCCGCAACACCGGCATGATCCAGCACAACCACACGATCGTCGAAAAAGAAACGCGCTACGTCCACCGTGTTCTGGTGCGCACCACCGTCGAGTTCGTCACCCACAACTACCGCGTGGTGGAGCGCCCCGACAGCGTGTCGATCCCGGCGGCGCCGCGCCGCGTCAGGGATTGCCATCGCGCCGGCCGTTATGGATCGTGCCGCCCCGTGCTCCGGGTCCGCGGCTGATATCGGGCTTCACCCCGGCGCGCGGAACGAATTGAGCCTGCCCGCGCGGTAGTCGTAGATCTTTCCGGTTTCCTGAAAATCCGGCCGGCACATCGGCACGATCGTCTCCGCCACCGCCTCGGCGGTCGGCAGCGTCATCGGGTCCTCGCCGGGCGCGACCGCCGCGCGCATCCGCGTCCGCGTCGGGCCCGGCGCATGCAGGTTGACCTTGATCGGCGTGGAGACGGTCTCGTTGGCGTAGGTCCGCGCCATCGCCTCCAGCGCCCCCTTGGTCGTGGAATAGAGCCCGCGATAGGCGCGCGGGTTCGAGGCGGCGCCGGAGGTCATGAACACCACGCGGCCGGCGTCGGAGCGCAAGAGCAAAGCGTGCATGTGCCGGATCAGATGCCAGTTGGCGGTGACGTTGACCGCCAGCACCTCGTCCCACTCCTTCGGCTGGAAATGATCGAGTGGCGAGTTCGACGCGCCGAGCGCCGCGTTGCCGAGGAGAATGTCGAGCTTGCCGTAGCGCTCGTTCAGCGCGCCGGCGAGGCGGGCGATGCCATCGGTGTCGCGCAGCTCCAGCGGCACCAGCGTGGCGGTGCCGCCGACGGCGCGGATGGCGTCGTCGAGCTCCTCCAGCCCGCCGGGCGTGCGCGCGGTCGCGACCACATGCGCGCCCTCGCGGGCGAGCGCGATCGCGGCGGCGTAGCCGATGCCGCGCGAGCCGCCGGTGACGAGCGCGATGCGGGAGGCGAGGGGCTTGGTCATGCAGGTTTCTCGCAGGTCTGTCGTTCGTCATGCCCGCGCCTGTCGCGGGCATCCACGTCTTGTTGGCGTCTTTGTAAAGACGTGGATGGCCGGGACAAGCCCGGCCATGACGGCAGTGCATGTGGTCCGCGCATCGTGCCTCTCCGATTCAACTGTCAAACAGCCGGTTTAGCCAACGCTTCGCCGCCCCTGGTTTTTGAAAGGCGCGGGGTGCGCCTTCATTCTGCCCCGCCTTCGCGGGCACAGGCTTTCTCCTTCGGGCAAAAGCCCGAGGGGATGGAGCGCCGCAAGGCGCAACCATCAGCCGACGCCTTTCGGCGCCGCACTCCCTGCGCGGGAGTGCCCGCCTCGCGGCGCTCCATCGGCGGCATTTGCAGGCGGGTGCTCACGATGGGTCCCGCCATCAACCCAGGGCCGCGCTTCCGGGAACTGGCAATCCGGCCAGCCCGTCCAGCGAGCTCCTCGCAGAGCACCCATAGTGGTGCCCGGGCGGGGTCCGGGGCTGCCCGAGTGCAGGTTTACGAGACCTGCCCGCAGGGGCCCCGCATCCTGCCCCGCTGAAATGACGCCTCATGACAGCGCCCTCGGTGGGTGGGATGGGGGGAATATAGTCTAATAATAGGAATAAAGTCAAGTCCCGCAAAACGGGCTTCGTCGAATAGAGTGCGATCCAATGAATCGGTGCGTCACTGCTGCCTGCTTCGTTCTGCTCTGCGGGATCGGTATGGCCCCCGCCCAGGAGGCCGCGCCGAAGTCCAGTTCGGCCGGGGTGTTCACGGAGGAACAGGCAAAACGGGGTGGACTCGCCGACAACGCGAACTGCGCCGGCTGTCATGGCGACAAGCTGCTCAGCATCGCCCCCCAGTTTCCGAGCCTGGCCGGCCGGGCGTTCCGGACCGCATGGATCGGGAAAACGATCGGCGAGAAATTCGATTTCGTCCGCAATTCGATGCCGCCCAAAGCCGAGCGCAGTCTCGGCGATCAGGTCTATCTCAACATCGTGATCTACATCCTGCGCTTCAACAAAATTCCCGCGGGCGATCGGCCGCTGACGCCCGATCTCGAATTGCTGAAGCAGATCCAGATCGCTACCCCGCCGCGCTAGAGTCTGATCCGATTCAATTGAATCGGATCAGACTCTAGCTTCTTGTTTGAGCATGATCTTATCCGAAAACCGGTTCCCACTTTTCGGGATCATGCTCTAGTCCGGAAAGGGCGACGATGACCATGCGTCCCAAGGCCATCATCGCCTAGTCGAGCGGCAAGGACAGCGCCTGGGCGCTGCACGAGATCCGCCGCGCCGGGCAGTTCGAGATCGTCGCCGCGCTGACCACCGTGACCGACACCTTTCAGCGCGTCAGCATGCATGGCGTGCGCGAGGAACTGCTCGCGGCGCAGGTCGCAGCCGCGGGCCTGCCGGCCATCACCGTGCGCATCCCATTTCCGTGCTCGAACGAGGCCTACGAGGGCGCCATGGGCGACGCGCTGGCCGGCGTCAGGGCCGGAGGGATCGAGCATGTCGTGTTCGGCGACCTGTTCCTGCAGGACGTGCGCGCCTACCGCGAAACGAGGCTTGCCGCGGTGGGCATGAGCGCGGTCTTCCCGCTGTGGGGCCGGCCGACCGCTGCGCTGGCGCAGGAGATGATCGCGGGCGGGATCGTCGCCCATCTGGTGTGCGTCGATCTCAAGGCTCTGCCGCGCGCTTTCGCCGGACGGCGCTTTGACGAGGCTCTGCTGAGCAGTCTGCCGGCGGGGTGGATCCCTGCGGCGAGACCGTCGAGCAGGAGGGTTTCGCCTATGCCGATCTGTTCAGGCCGCCCGTGCAGGCGGCCGGCTGATCCTTTCAACCCGCCTCGGCCAGCAGCGACAACTGCCGGGGCTGCGCCTGCTGGCCGGTCTGGTCGGTCAGCGCGGTCGGATACTCGCCGGTGAAGCAGTGGTCGGTGAACTGCGGGCGGACCGGATCGCGCCCCTCATAGCCCATCGCCTTGTAGATGCCCTCGACCGAAAGGAAGGCGAGCGAATCCGCGCCGATGAACTTCCGCATGCCTTCGAGGTCGCGGGTGGCGGCGAGCAGCTTGTCGCGCTCCGGCGTGTCGATGCCGTAGTAGTCGGGATGGGTGATCGGCGGCGAGGAAATGCGGAAGTGCACCTCCTTGGCGCCGGCGTCGCGCATCATCTGCACGATCTTGAGCGAGGTGGTGCCGCGCACGATGGAGTCGTCGACCAGCACGATGCGCTTGCCCGAAACCACGGCGCGGTTGGCACTGTGCTTCAGCCGCACGCCGAGCTGGCGGATGTGCTGGGTCGGCTCGATGAAGGTGCGGCCAACATAGTGGTTGCGGATGATCCCCATCTCGTAGGGGATGCCGGAGGCTTGCGAATAGCCCATCGCCGCCGGCACGCCGGAGTCCGGCACCGCGACGATGACGTCGGCCTCCGCCGGCGCCTCGCGCGCCAGTTGCGCGCCCATGTTCTTGCGCACGTCGTAGACCGGGCGGCCGCCGACGATGGAATCCGGCCGCGAGAAATAGATGTATTCGAAGATGCATGGCCGCGGCGCCATCGGCGGGAACGGCTTGTGAACGTGCATGCCGTCCTCGTCGAACACCAGCACCTCGCCGTTCTCGACGTCGCGGACGTATTTTGCGCCGATGATGTCGAGCGCGCAGGTCTCCGAGGCCAGGATCGGGTGGCCGTCGAGCTTGCCCAGAACGAGCGGCCGGATGCCGAGCGGATCGCGCGCGCCGACCAGCTTCTTGTTGGTCATGCCGACGAAGGCATAGGCGCCCTCGAGCTGGCGCAGGCCCTCGATGAATCGGTCGACGAAGCGGTTGCGCTTGGCGCGCGCGACCAGATGCAGGATCACCTCGGTGTCGGTGGTCGACTGCATCATCGCGCCTTCGTGAACAAGCTGGCGGCGGAGCGCCAGGCCGTTGGTCAGGTTGCCGTTGTGGCCGATGGCGAAGCCGCCGCCTTCGAGTTCGGCGAACAGCGGCTGGACGTTGCGCAGGATCGTCTCGCCGGTGGTGGAATAGCGGACATGGCCGACCGCGGTGGTGCCGGGCAGTCGGTCGATCACCTCGCGGCGGGAGAAATTGTCGCCGACGAGGCCCATGCGGCGCTCGGAGTGGAAGCGCTTGCCGTCGAAGGAGACGATGCCGGCGGCCTCCTGGCCACGGTGCTGCAGCGCGTGCAGGCCGAGCGCGGTGATGGCGGCGGCGTCGGGATGGCCGAAGATGCCGAACACGCCGCACTCTTCGCGCAGGCGGTCGGCGTCAGGATCGAACGGTTCGAGTTCAGCCGTCATTGCCTGTTCCCTTTCGTGGCATCGATCAACTGACGCATGTCGATCCGGTCGGCCCGCGGATAGGCCTGTGGCTGCCGCACCGAGCCGGTGACGTCCGGCGAACTGGAATCGGAACGCTGGCCGGGCGGCGCACTCAGGGTGTCCGGCTCGTCCTTCGGGGGTTTCTTCAATATCTTGGATAAATAGCTATCCATGTCCTGCGACAACAGGGCCTGCAGCCATTCGCCGGTCTGGTTCAGGACCTGCAGCGACTTGGCGTTGCGCACGCCCTCCGGCTGCTTGCTGGAGGGCACGAGCCAGGCGAAGAAGATGAACGCCACCGCCACGATGATGAGGCCGCGGCCGAGCCCGAACAGGAAGCCGAGCGTGCGGTCTAGCGCGCCGACGCGGCTGTCGAGCACCATGTTGGAAATCCGCACGGTGATCACCGAGACGATCAGGAGCGTGAGCAGGAACACCCCGCCCACCACCGCACCGGTGGCGATCAGATCGCTGGAAATGTTGGCCTTGGCGATCGGCAGGAGCACGGGATAGAGCAGCAGCGTCGCCACCGCCGCCGCGCCCCAGGCGGTGATCGACAGAATCTCGCGTATGAAGCCGCGGATCATGGCGAGCAGGCCGGAAATCAGCATCACGCCGAGCAAGAGAATGTCGAGCCACATGGGCATGGATCGCTCGGTGTTAAGGGGCGGCGCGACGGCTGAACGGGCGAATCGGGATCAGTCTGCTCCCACAGTCACTTGCCCGGAGCGGCCGAGGCAAGGCTTTTGGACACTCGGCCCAATGGTTTAATTTTGTATAGCTTTTGGCGCGGGGCGCTGCGGCGCGCGAGCGAGTGTATAGCCGCCCGGCCGGGTTCCGTCACTCGTCTTCTGGCGAGCGATTGCGCTGATTTTTTGTGGGTTTCTCGCCGCGCGCGGCGATGCCCGCGACGAGGCTGACCAGGCTGCCGACCGGATCGAGCGCCATGCCGGGAGGGGCCGTCTCGGTCCCCACGGCCTCGGGAACCACGGCGCGGGCAAAGCCGAGCTTTTGGGCCTCCTTCAGCCTTGCCGCTGCTTGAGCGACGGGCCGCACCGCGCCCGACAACGACACCTCGCCGAAATAGACCGCGTCGGCGGGCAGGGCTGAGTTGGCGAGCGAGGAGACGAGCGCCGCCGCGGCGGCCAGATCGGCGGCGGGCTCGAGAATGCGAAGGCCCCCCGCGACGTTGAGATAGACGTCGTGGCCGCCGAGATTGACGCCGCAATGGGCCTGCAGCACCGCCAGGATCATCGCCAGGCGGCTGCCGTCCCAGCCCACCACTGCGCGGCGCGGCGTGCCGAGCGCGGTCGGCGCGACCAGCGCCTGAATCTCCACCAGCACCGGCCGGGTGCCCTCGATCCCGGCGAACACGGCGGTGCCGGGCGAGCCCAATTCGCGCTCGGATAAAAACAGCTCGGACGGATTGGCGACCTCGCGGAGCCCCAGGCCCGTCATCTCGAACACGCCGATCTCGTCGGTCGGGCCGAAACGGTTTTTCACCGCGCGCAGGATTCGGAACTGGTGCGAGCCTTCGCCCTCGAACGACAGCACCGCGTCGACCATGTGCTCGACCACGCGAGGGCCGGCGATCTGGCCGTCCTTGGTGACGTGGCCCACGAGAATGACGGCCGAGCCGGATTTTTTCGCAAAGCGAATGAGCGTCTGCGCCGAGCCGCGCACCTGGGTCACCGTGCCGGGCGCGGACTCGATGGCGTCGGTCCACATAGTCTGGATCGAGTCGATGATGACGAGGCGGGGCACCTTGCCCTCGGACAAGGTCGCGACGATGTCCTCGACCGAGGTCTCGGCCGCAAGCTCGACCTTGGCGTCGCCGAGACCGAGGCGCTCGGCGCGGAGCCGCACCTGCGCCACGGCTTCCTCACCGGAGATGTAGACCGCCCGGTGGCCGGAACGGGCCAGCGCCGCCGCGGCCTGAATGAGCAGGGTCGACTTGCCGATGCCGGGATCGCCCGCCATCAGCAGCACCGAACCGCGCACGAATCCGCCGCCGGTGACGCGGTCGAGTTCGGGCAGGCCCGACGGCAGGCGAGGGGCCTCGTGGGTTTCGCCGATCAGCGCTTCGAGGACGAACTTGCGGCCCTTGCGCGGCATCCGGCCGGGTCCGGCGGGCCGGCCGCCGACACCGCTGGTGCCGTCACCCTCCTCGACCATCGAATTCCACTCGCCGCAGCCCTCGCACTTGCCCTGCCAGCGGGCCGAGGCCGCGCCGCAGTTCTGGCAGACGAAGGTGAGATTGCGGCGGGACATGCGGTTGACCTAGACGGCTTCGACAAGCTGGATATTGCTGCGGGCGTTGTAGTCGGCAACCGGCATCTCGCACTGGATGCAGGCCAGCGCCCAGATGTGCCCGAACGGATCGACGATGGTGGCGACGCGGTCACCCCAATCGGCGTCCTGGGGCGGCGTCCGAACCGTGGCGCCGGCCGCGACCGCCCGGGCGGTCGTTGTGTTGACGTCATCGACGCAGAGCTGGAAGATCGTGCTGGCCCGGCCCGAGACCGCGCAGGGGCCGGGCAGGCTCGTATTGGCCTCGCGCCTCGGATTGGCGCCGCTGACCGTGAAGGTGGCGCGGCCGATGGTGACGTCGATCCCGGTCACCTCGCCGGTCTTCGGGCTGATCCAGTGGCGCGGCGAGGTGGCGCCGAAGGCCGCCAGATAGAAGTCCGCGGCCTCCTGCTGGCGGCCCCGGGCCACAAACAGCGTCAGCCCTATTCCGTCGTGCGAGGTCAGTCCGTGAATGGCCATGACGATCTCCAACTGGAGGATCGAGGCTAGCGAAGGGTTGTGAACAAATCAAGAACATTTGCCCGGACCGGGATAAACCGGCTCGTCAGGCCTTCCAGACGCGGTGATAGCGACGGCTCAGGCTCGTCAGTACCTCATAGGAAATGGTGCCGGCCTGCTCGGCGACCTCGTCGAGCGTCAGGCCCTCGCCGATCAGGGTGACCATCTGGTCGCGGCGCACCGCGCTCACCGGCAGGTCGGTGACGTCCAGCGCCATGAGATCCATGGAGATGCGCCCGACGATCGGGCAGCGCTTCCCGGCGACCAGCACCTCGCGGGGTTTCCTGCCTTCGGTGATGGCCGCGGCGCGCATGACGCCATCGGCGTAGCCCGCGGCGACCACGGCGATCCGGCTGTCGCGCTTCGCCGTCCAGGTGCTGCCGTAGCCGACCGCCGCGCCGCGGGACAGGTTGCGCACCTGCAGGATGTGGGCCTTGAGCCCGATCGCGGGCTTCATCGGATTGGGCCGCCCCGGCATCGGATTGCCGCCGTAGAGCGCGACGCCCGGGCGCACCACGTCGCAATAGGTCGAAGGGTCGAGGAAGATCCCCGGCGAATTGGCGAGCGAACTGGAGATGCCGCGAAACAGAGAGCGGACCTCGCGGAACTGCCGGATCTGCTGATCGTTGAGCGGATGGTCCGGCCGGTCGGCACAGGCGAGGTGGCTCATCAACAGCGCGATGTGGTGGCTTTCCGAGCGGATGTGGGACGCGATCGCCGCCGCCTCCTCGATGGTGATGCCGAGCCGGTTCATGCCGGTGTCGACGTGCAGCGCGGCGCTGCCGGAGAAGCCCGTGGTCGAGACGAAATGGTCCCATTCGGCAACCTCGACCAGGCTGTTGATCACTGGCCGCGCATAGGTGTCGACGAAGCCTTGTCCCGACGCCGAGGAGAATCCGTTGAGCACGTAGATCACCGCCTCCCGCGCGATGGCGCGCACGCGCCGCGCCTCGGACAGATGCGCGACGAAGAAGGTCTGGCAGCCGGCGGCGGACAGCGCGGTGGTGACCTGGTCGATGCCGCAGCCGTAGGCGTCGCCCTTGACCACGGCGGCGCATTCGCCCGGCATCACACGCGCAACCAGCGTCTTGTAGTTGGCGGTGATGGCGCCGAGGTCGATGGTGAGGATGCCGTTGGCGTCGTGCAGCGACGGGTTGCCGGCCGCCGTAACGGGTTCGGGCGGCTGCGGGGAGGAGGTTGTCTGAGCCTGGGGTTGGCGGGGCATAGGGCGGTATATGGACGGACTTGAAGGCCGCGTAAAGCGGCGCGCCGCCGCCCTGGCTGTTCAAGCGGAAGGCACGGAGACGTGCGCTACGCGCTCCGCTCGCGTTTGCACATGGCGTTTCAAATCCATGCAAACGCCGATCCGATCATAAATCCGATGCCGGCGGTCACTGCGATGAGGATCGCCGCTCTTGCAAGCTCGAACGGTTTGATCACCAGTACCGGCTTGATGAAGTGCATCCAGAAAATGCAATCAATGACGCGCTGGGCCCAACCGAGTGCGACCATCATTGACCAGAACAGATGGCACCCGCCAAGCACCGCGCCAAATACCAAACCTGTCTTGCCGACAGTCATGTGAGCACCCTCCGCCGGATTCGGCTCCGGTGTCGACATGCTTGTTTGCAATGCCGTCGGTGACATTCTTGATGTCGCCCGGCGTCTTGGCCGAGTTCTTGAGTGTGGTGAGCAGGTTGTGTGCGGCCAGTTTCAGGTTGGTCATCTTGGCGCTCGACGACATCGAGCCGGTGTTGTCGAGGACGAGCGCGAGGTTGAGCTTCTTGATGCCCCACAGCACCTCCGAGCTGGCCGAAAGCTGGATCTCCGACTGGCCCAGGAGCTTGGCGAACATCGTGCTGACCTTGGCGCTGGCGGAGAGCTTCAGCGAGAAGCTGCCCTGCAAGGGCTGGTTGAATTCCGGCACGACCTGGACGTCATGGGCTTCGGGGCGGGTGAACAGCGCCTTGAAGCTGTCGGTGGATTTTCTGAACGAGGTCGGCGGGGGCAAGCGCCGGGGCGTCCTTCGAGATCATCAGGGCGGAGGCGTCGAGAGCCGCCTGCATCACGGTGCGGGTCGAGGCCGCGCGGCTGAAATCGACGGCGGCGCCGACGAAGCCGAACAGCGGCAGGGCAGCCATGGCCAGCATGGGCGCAACGCTCGCGTCGCGGTTCCACAGGAATCGCGAAAGCACACGAGCAAGCAGCATCAATCGACCCCCGGTTATCGCCGCGCGCGTTCTGCGCCTGTTGCAGCCTTATTCGGAGCGTTTTTGACGTGTTTTTTCGGATCATCCTCGGTAGGCATTGAGATTGCATGTCGGGGAAGGTTCGAAATTTCAGCAAATTCGGCCGCGATTTCGCGGCAGTTTCTGCGGCAATTGCGTTCCGAGCGTTGAGCCTTATCTTTGTACCGGAGCATCCAGCGTCGGGATGGGACAGCAACTGCCTGTGAATGGGGCATGGCCAGCCGTCTGGCAGGGCGGCGGACAGGCCCTTATGATGAGTTCGGTCAAGCCATCGCCCTCGAGATCGGAAACAGCCGCCCGTTTGCCATGCAAGGATCGAAGATCAGCCTCGCCGATGCGCTGGAGTGCCGCGACCGGGTCGCGCCGAAGGTCTTCGCGTTCCCAGTCTGCGCATCCCCGGTGCGGGCGGCGGGGGACGATGACAAGAAGCGCGGCGGCGACCGGAACCCGGGCACCGCCGTCATCACCAAGACCAAGCCGCAGACCAAGCGGCCGAACCTCTATCGGGTGCTTATCCTCAACGACGACTACACGCCGATGGAGTTTGTCGTTCACGTGCTGGAGCGCTTCTTCAACAAGGACCGCGAGGCCGCGACCCGGATCATGCTCCACGTCCATCAACACGGTATCGGGGAATGCGGGGTTTTCACCTACGAGGTGGCGGAAACCAAAGTGACGCAGGTCATGGACTTTGCCCGCAAACATCAGCATCCTTTGCAATGCGTCATGGAAAAGAAGTGAGTCTGGGAACCGATCGAAGCGACAGGCCGTTGGAAAAAAAGCCGAAGCCCTGGGGAGGGCGCCCGATACAAATGAGCATGAGCCGATAATGCCAACCTTCTCACGCAGCCTCGAGCAGTCCCTGCACCGCGGGCTGGCGCTCGCCAACGAACGGCATCATGAATATGCGACGCTCGAGCATCTGCTGCTCGCGCTGATCGACGATCAGGACGCGGCGGCGGTGATGCGCGCGTGCAACGTCGACACCGAGAAGCTCAAGCGCAATCTGGCGAGCTACCTCGAATCCGAGCTCGACAACCTGGTCACCGACGGCGGCGAGGACAGTAAGCCCACGGCGGGCTTCCAGCGCGTGATCCAGCGTGCCGTGATCCATGTGCAGTCGTCGGGCCGCGAGGAGGTCACCGGGGCGAACGTGCTGGTTGCGATCTTCGCCGAGCGCGAGAGCCACGCCGCTTACTTCCTGCAGGAGCAGGACATGACCCGCTACGACGCCGTGAACTACATCAGCCACGGTATCGCCAAGCGGCCGGGCCTGTCGGAGACGCGCGGCGTGCGCGGTAACGACGAGGATTCCGACGCCAAGGGCGGCGATGGCGGCGGCGACGGCGAGCCGAAGAAGAAGGGCGACGCGCTCGAAGCCTATTGCATCAACCTCAACAAGAAAGCCAAGGACGGCAAGATCGATCCGCTGATCGGCCGCGAGCAGGAGATCAACCGCACGATCCAGGTGCTGTGCCGCCGGCAAAAGAACAACCCGCTCTACGTCGGCGAAGCCGGCGTCGGCAAGACCGCGATCGCCGAAGGGCTCGCCCGCCGCATCATCCACGGCGAAGTGCCGGACGTGCTGAAGAACGCAACCGTGTTCGCGCTCGACATGGGCACGCTGCTCGCGGGCA
This sequence comes from Xanthobacteraceae bacterium, assembly GCA_009694215.1. Lineage (GTDB taxonomy): Bacteria > Pseudomonadota > Alphaproteobacteria > Rhizobiales > Xanthobacteraceae > Z2-YC6860. The sequence goes on along the minus strand of SHVN01000036.1, from coordinate 8,253 downwards.
CCCGCTACCGCGGCGACTTCGAGGAGCGGCTGAAGCAGGTGATCAAGGAGATCGAGGCCTATCCCGGTGCGATCATGTTCATCGACGAGATCCACACCGTGATTGGCGCCGGCGCCACCTCTGGCGGGGCGATGGACGCATCCAACCTGCTCAAGCCGGCGCTCGCCGGCGGCACCATCCGCTGTATCGGCTCGACCACCTACAAGGAATACCGCCAGTATTTCGAGAAGGACCGGGCGCTGGTCCGGCGGTTCCAGAAGATCGACGTCAACGAGCCGTCGATCCCGGACGCCATCGAGATCATGATGGGGCTGAAGCCCTACTTCGAGGCCTACCACAAGCTCAAGTACACCAACGAGGCGGTGAAGGCGGCGGTGGAACTCTCCGCGCGCTACATCCACGACCGCAAGCTGCCCGACAAGGCGATCGACGTGATCGACGAGTCCGGCGCCGCGCAGATGCTGCTGCCGGAGGGCCGGCGCAAGAAGACCATCGGCATCAAGGAGATCGAGACCACGATCGCCACCATGGCGCGGATTCCGCCGAAGACCGTGTCGAAGGACGACGCCGAGGTGCTGCAGCATCTCGAACACACGCTCAAGACCGTGGTGTACGGCCAGGACAAGGCGATCGAGGCGTTGTCGGCCTCGATCAAGCTCGCCCGGGCGGGCCTGCGCGAGCCGGAGAAGCCGATCGGCTGCTACCTGTTCTCAGGGCCCACCGGCGTCGGCAAGACGGAAGTCGCCAAGCAACTGGCGGTGAGCCTCGGCGTGCATCTGATCCGCTTCGACATGTCGGAGTATATGGAGCGCCACACCGTGTCGCGGCTGCTCGGCGCCCCCCCGGGCTATGTCGGCTTCGACCAGGGCGGCCTGCTCACCGACGGCGTCGACCAGCACCCGCATTCCGTGCTGCTGCTGGACGAGATCGAGAAGGCGCATCCCGACCTGTTCAACGTGCTCCTGCAGATCATGGACCACGGCAAGCTCACCGACCATAACGGCAAGCAGGTCGATTTCCGCAACGTGATCCTGATCATGACCACGAACGCGGGCGCGGCCGACATGGCGAAGGCCGCCTACGGCTTCACCCGCCAGAAGAGGGAAGGCGACGACATCGAGGCGATCAACCGCATGTTCGCGCCGGAGTTCCGCAACCGGCTCGACGCCACCGTCACCTTCGCGCATCTGTCGCCGGAGGTGATCTCCAAGGTGGTCGAGAAGTTCGTGCTCCAGCTCGAAGCCCAGCTCGCCGACCGCAACGTCACCATCGAGCTCGCGGAGGACGCCAGCCGCTGGCTGATCGCCAACGGCTATGACGAACTGATGGGCGCCCGGCCGATGGCGCGGGTGATCCAGGAGCACATCAAGAAGGGCCTCGCCGACGAGGTGCTGTTCGGCAAGCTCAAGAACGGCGGCCATGTCCGCGTCGCTGTGATTAAGGACGAGGATGGCCGCGACAAGCTGGGCTTCGAGTATCTCGACGGGCCGGTCACGCCGAAGCCGGAGAAGATTCCGGAGAAGCGCGTCCGGGCGAAGCGCAAGCCGGGCGTGCGGAAGAAGCCGTCCGCCCCGAAGAGCGACGGCCCGAAGGATGGCGGCGACGGCAGCCCGCCGCGCGGCGGTTCGGTGCCGAAGGTGCCGCTGGTCAAGGTGTAGCCGCACCGCCAACCGCAACGAACGTGATCGCCGGGCTCGAGCTCGGCGATTTCATTTTGGCCCAAGGCTTCGCCTCCGACGTGGCGGGCAACGGCGCGGTCAGGCGGATTGGCCGGCTGAGTTTTGCAGTGGCCGCGGGTCGCTCTCGCCATCGGCGACGGTGAATTTCGATGTGCAATTCAGGCCGCACACCGCAAAGGCGAACATGAACCACATCTGGTTGGCGCGGCTGAGAATGAAGGCCTCGAAGAGACTCATGTAGATCAGGAACAGCCAGATCATCAGAAAGAACTACGCCAGGCTGCGGTTCGCCGCGGTCTGGATGGCATGATGAAAGTGATAGAGCGGCACGGCCAGAAACGCGATCAGGACCAGCAGCAGACCCGGCGCACCGATCGTGAGAGCCAGATCGAGATAGCCGTTGTGGCTGGTGTGCGCCGACCCCGCCCATTGCGTCGGGTCCTCGGAGCCAAAGAGAGCGGCGCTGCTGTACCAGAAGGCCTCGAATCCGTAGCCGGTGATCGGTTTGGCCGATATTTTTTCAAGCGCGAACCGCCAGACGTCGGTGCGGCCCGTGAATGTCGGATCGATGGGCAGAAGCTGGAGAATCGATGCGGCGGTATTGCTCACCACCGTGCCGATCGAGAGAAAGGCGAGAAGCAGCAGCGGGACAAACGCCACGAGTGCTTTCATCCAAAGCGTTTGCGAGCGGACGACGATGAATGCGATCGCGGCGGTGAGGAACAGAACTCCCAGCGCGCTCTTGCCTCCCGAGAGGAGAAGGAAAACGAAAGCGGAAATCGAAACCAGCGCGCCGACGATGGGCCGCCCGATCCGGCCGACGAACCAGCCGACGATGACGAAGACGGCCATCACCTCGGCCGTGATGTTCTTGTACCCGTAGATGCCCCGCCAGTCCCCGGCGAGATGCGGCTCTACGACATCGCTGGCCTGGTGAATGGTCAGGCCTGGCACCAGCGCGGTTCCGGCGTAGCAGAGATACAAGACGACGCAGGCAGCGACGATCAGCAAGTTGGCAAGCTGCCGCGGTCCGGTGACCAGCCATGGCAGCATGGCGGCGACGAGAAACGTGGCGCCGGTGAGAGCGAGGCGGCGCAGGGATGTGCCCGGATCGCTCGACAGGACGACCGTCAGGCTCAGCCATGCCAGAAGCAAGAGATTGCATTTGGTGATCTGCACCAAGATCGAAGCTGTCAGGTGTCGCAGATAGAGACAGCCTGCGCCGATCATGACCGCGCAAAATGCAAAGAAGTAGAGCGGCCCTTCGTTGCCGACCGACTTGGTGAGCCGTCTCGGATCGGACAAGTCGCCGAACTGCGAAAGGTTATGAAATAGACGAGCAACGTCACCATGCCGACGAACGTGCAGGCATGGGTCAGCATGTTCGTTTGATGCGGCTCCTCGCGCACGCCGTCATCGGCCATATCGGTCATGGGACGGATCATGATTGCGCCGGCGCCACCCGCGCGGTGCTCCGGCGGGCCTCGCCGCGCAGCGCGGCCAGCATCGGCCGCTCGACCCACAGGTACACGGCGATGCCGGCCCCCAGGCACAGCGCGATGGCCGCGACGATGCGGATCGCGTCCAGCGGCCCGCCGTCCGGAACCGGCCAGGGCCGGAACCAGGGGAGCTTGCCCAGAACGGAGATGACGAAGGTGTGGGTCAGGTAGATCGAGTAGCAGGCGTCGCCGGCAAGCGACAAAACGGGCCAGTGCGGCACTCTGCCAGCCTTCTCAAGCCCGACCGCTCCGGTGACGCTCAGCAACGCCGGGCCGCCCCAGATGAGCACCCGTGACAAATGCTGCGGATCGCTGCCGGCGGCGGCCGCCAGGCCAAAGCCGGCCACGCCCAGGACGAGGAGACATGCCGACAGGGGTGCCGATGGGCGCACGTCCGAGAGGTAGTAGTGGCCGAGAGGTAGTAGTGGCCGAGCCACAAGCCGGCGAGGAATTCGATGAACAGGGGATCGGTGTAGGTCCGCGGCACAGGCCCGGCCGGATTGAGCGTCATTCCGACGGCGATCAACCCCAGGAGGGCGCCACTCAGAAACAGCCGCCGCCGCCCGACCGGCAGCAGCAGCGCGAGCGCGATCGCCGCATAAAAGAAGATCTCATAGTTCAGCGTCCAGCCTTGCTCCAGCAGCGGCGACACGCGGCCGGAACGCAAGTCGATGTGGAGAATGAAGAGAAGCGACTGCATGAGGCCGGTCGCGAAGAATTCCAGCCTGGAGAAGGCCGAGGGCACGAGCGCCGCCGCGGAGGCGAGCGTCAGGGTCGCTAGCCAGTAAAGCGGCACGATGCGCTTGATGCGGTGGACCATGAAGGTGAGGGACGAAATCGGCCGCTGCGCGGTCACGATCCACATGACGAAGCCGCTGATGACGAAGAACAGGTCGACGCTCGCGGCCCCGATCAGCGCGTGGTTGTTCCCCGCGCAATGGAAGACGACGACCATCGTCGCCGCCAGGGCTCGCAGATACTGAATCGACTGGATGGGGGCCATGGGCATCGTCATTCGACGGATGCCGGCCAGGGTAAATTGCCCGGTTTTAGTTTGAGTTAGCCGCCATGCGGCAGTTGTACCGGAGCCGCGCTAACCCCCGGGGTGGCCGCGATTTTTCGTCCCGGGGCGCTTCTCCTTGGCGGTTGCGCGGTCCGCGCCTCTGTGTGACCAAAGGAGCATGGCCGACGCCCCCCTGCCGCCTCCCGGCACCACCACCGATGCCTTCCTGTTCGGGCTGCGGACCGCGGCCACCTCGGTGTTCGCCTTCGTCATCATCTTCACCTACATCGGCTTCGGCGCGATGTGCCATGACTACGGCCTGTCGGTCGGCTGGGCGATGCTGTCCACCGTGCTGCAATGGGCGGGGCCGGCGCAGGTCATCCTCGTGACGGGGCTCGGGCCCGGCACGGCGCTGATCGAGACGGCGGTCGCGGTCTCGCTGTCGAGCGTGCGATTCCTGCCGATCGTGGTGGCACTGATCCCGCTGGTGAGGCGCGAGAACGCGCGGCCCTGGCATCTCATGTTGCCGGTGCATTTCATGGCGGTCAGCGTCTGGGTCGAGGCGATGCGGCATGCGCCCAACATGCCGCGCGAGCAGCGCATCCCGTTCTGCAACGGCGTGGGCCTCGCGCTGCTCTCGCTCGGCACGATCTTCACGGCGGTCGGCTATTACATGCAGGCGGTGCTGCCGGCGCTGTTCGGCGCCGCCGCGATGTTCATCACGCCGATCTCGTTTCTGACCTCGACCGCGCGGAACGCACGCCTGCTTCTGGAGAAGGCGGCGCTGGCGCTGGGGCTGACGATCGGGCCGATGCTTGCGTACAGCCAGGTGCAGTTCGACCTGTTGTGGACCGGCGTGATCGGCGGCACGCTGGCGTATGGGTTGCACCGGGTGCATCGGTCGCGGAGCGCCAAAGCATGAGCGCGGAGCTGCAGTCCTATCTGATCCTGATCGTGGTCGGATTCCTGCCGAGCGAAATCTGGCGCTGGCTCGGCATCGTGCTCGGCCGCGGCCTCGACGAGCAGTCGGAAATCATCCTGTGGGTCCGCGGCGTCGCCACCGCGCTGGTCGCGGCGGTGGTGGCGCGCATCATCCTCATTCCGCCAGGAGCGCTCGCCGGCGTGCCGCTTTCGGTGCGGATCGCGGCGCTGGCGATCGGCTTCCTCGCATTCCTGTTCATCCGCCGCTCCGCCTTCGCCGGCGTGCTGGCCGGCGAGGCGGCGCTGATCGCGGGCGCGCTCGCTTTCGGCAGTTAAACCCATGTCGACCGAAACCTCCGAGCCGCCGCCGCACGTCTCCGCCCAGGTGTTCCTCGACGGCATCGTCGCGGCGGTGCGCTCGGTGTTCTTCTATGTGCTGGTCGGCAACTATCTCGGCCTGGGCGCGCTCGCCTACGAGGTGGGCCTAAACTTCTGGTGGATGGCCTTGTCCACGCTGCTTGTCTGGGCGGCGCCGGCGCAGATCATCCTGGTCTCGACGCTGCACACGGCGGCGCTGTTCGAGGTGGCACTGGCGGTCACGCTGTCCAGCGTGCGTTTCCTGCCGATGGTCGCCGCGATCCTGCCGATGATGCGGCGGCCGGGCGTGCGCCAGCGCGATCTGCTCCTGCCGATGCACCTGACCGCGGTCAGTGTCTGGGTTGAGGGAATGCGGCTGTTGCCGCTAATGGCGCCCGAGCGCCGCATCGCCTTCTACAATGGGCTTGGCGTCGGCCTGATGTCCGCGGCGATCATCGGCGGCGCCATCGGGTTCGTGCTTGCGGCGAAGCTGCCGCCGCTGCTCGCCGCCGCGCTGTTGTTCTTCACGCCGATGGCGATCCTGATGTCGTCGGCCCGCAACAGCCGCACCCTGATCGACGGTCTCGCCTTTGGGCTCGGCCTCGTGGTCGGGCCGGTGGTGGCGGCGCAGAAGATCGGTCTCGACCTGATGTGGACCGGCCTGATCGCAGGCTCCATCGCCTATGCGGTGCACCGGCTGCGGGAAGCCAGGCGAAAGGCGGGCCCATGAGCGCCACACTGTCCGAGCTTGGGCCGGTGCTCGCCCTGATCCTGTTCGGCTTCCTGCCGAACGAGGTCTGGCGGCTGGTCGGGCTGATGCTGGTGCGCGGCCTCGACGAGAAATCGCAAATCATCGTCTGGGTGCGGGCGGTGGCGACCGCGATGCTGGCGGGCGTGCTGGCGCAGCTGCTGTTGTCGACCTCCGGCCCGCTGTCGTCGATCCCGGTCGAGGTGCGGGTCGGCGCGGCGGTGCTGGGCTTTGCGGCCTTCCTGATCGCGAGGCGCTCGGTATTCGCCGGCGTGCTGGCGGGCGAGGCCGCCGTGATGCTGGGGACGTATCTATTCGCGGTGTGAGCTAGCCCTTCAGCGCCGCCGCCAGCTTCAGCGCGTGATCCGACAGCACGTCGGGCTTTTCCTTCTCGCTGGCCGGAGGCTTCATCGGGACGCCGGCCCTGCGCGGGATTACGTGGAAATGCAGGTGAAACACCACCTGGCCGCCGGCGCCCTCGTTGAATTGTTGGAGCGTGATGCCGTCGGCGGAGAACACCTTCATGGCGGCGCCGGCGACCTTCTGCGCCACCTGGGCGACCGCGGCGAGGTCGTCGGGCATGACGTCGAGCAGGTTGCGCGCGGGCGCCTTCGGCAGCACCAGCGTATGGCCCGGCGCGCGCGGCATGATGTCGAGGAAGGCCAGCGCCTTGTCGTCCTCGTAGACTTTGTAACAGGGCAGCTCGCCGCGCAGGATTTTGGCAAAGATGTTTTGCGGGTCGTAGCTCGGCATCGACGTCTCCCGGATCTGGCCTGCGCCGTCTTTTACACAATCAATCCTGTTCCTGCTCGGCCAAATCCTTGCGGAACGGCGCCTGCGCCGCAAGCTCATGGCCGGCGGCTTCCACATAGGCGCGCTCGCGGACGAGGTAATCGGCGACCGCCCGGCGGAGCCCCAAGTCGGCGAGGTAATGGGCGGAATGGGTGGTCACCGGCAGATAGCCGCGCGCGAGCTTGTGCTCGCCCTGAGCGCCCGCCTCGACGCGCTTGAGCTTGTGGGCAATCGCGAAGTCGATGGCCTGGTAGTAGCAGAGCTCGAAATGCAGGAAGGGATGGTGCTCGACCGCACCCCAGTGGCGGCCGAACAGCGCGTCGGAGCCGATGAAATTGATCGCGCCGGCGATGTAGCGGCCGGCGCGCTTGGCCATCATCAGCACGACCCTGTCGGCCATGCTCTGGCCGATCAGCGAGTAGAACTTGCGGGTGAGGTAGGGCCGGCCCCATTTGCGCGAGCCGGTCTCCATGTAGAACTCGAAGAAGGCGTCCCAGGCCTCTTCCGTCAAATCCTTGCCGGTGAGCCAGTGCACGGTGATGCCGGCGCAGAGCGCCTCGCGGCGTTCGCGCTTTATAGTCTTGCGCTTGCGGGCCGAGAGCGCCTCCAGGAACGCATCGAAGGAGGCGTAGCCGCCGTTCTCCCAGTGGAACTGCTGGTCGGTGCGGTGCAGGAAGCCGTGCCCGACAAGCCGCTCGCATTCCGGCTCCGGCAGGAAGGTGAAGTGAATGCCGGACGCCTCGCGCTTGCGGCAGAGTTCCAGCAGCCCGCCGATGAGCCCGTCGCGCACCTTCCCGGCGTCGGGCGAGGGGCGGATCAGCAGCCGGCGGCCGGTCGCCGGCGTGAATGGCACCGACACCTGGAGCTTGGGGTAATACTGGCCGCCGGCGCGCTCGTAGGCCTCGGCCCAGCCGCGATCGAAGACGTATTCGCCCTGGGAGTGGGATTTCAGATAGCAGGGCACCGCGCCGAGGATGGCGCCGTCGGCGTCCTCCGCCAGCACATGCTGGGGCTGCCAGCCGGCTCTGGCCACGGCCGAGCCGGAGGCTTCGAGCGAATAAAGAAAATCATATGATATAAAAGGGTTATATGAAAATTCTTGTATGATTCCTCCGACCGATGCGACCAGTTGAGAAACTGGTTGAGGATTGGCGCAGGCGTCCCAGGCGGCGGCACCGCACTCGGCGATGGCCGGGATCACGCGCAGGCGCACAGCGGTGGGGGCGTTTGCGGGCATGAGAACGGTCAGACGGC